>NC_013946.1:2477965-2787711 GCF_000024425.1 Meiothermus ruber DSM 1279 | reverse complement strand
CCGGTGACAAAGTAGCACTCCCGTACTGCCGGGGTGGCCTGGGCAAACTCGAGCATCTGCTGGTAGCGGTGCGGCGGGGTGGCTACCTCAATCAGGGCGGTGATGGTGTAGCCGAGGGCCCCTGGGTTAATCCGGGCCCCGTAGCCCGCGATAACGCCGGCATCCTCGAGGCGGCGCACCCGCTCGGTGACCGCCGGGGTCGAGAGCCCCACCCGGCGGCCCAGCTCGCTGTAGGAGAGCCGCCCATCGCGCTGTAGCTCGTTCAGAATGGCGATGTTGAATTTGTCTAAAAGTTTGGAAAGCATAAAGCCTATTATGCCTTAAGAACTTCAAGCAAATCTGATATTTATCCTTAACTTATGGCTTTCTTTTGCGCGGCGGGCGTTCTAGGCTTGGGGAAAACAGGAGGTTGTTATGGTGATTGGTGTTCCCAAGGAGATCAAGACGCTCGAGAACCGCGTGGCCCTCACGCCGGGCGGGGTGACCAGCCTGGTGCGGCGGGGGCATCGGGTGCTGGTGCAGCAGGGGGCCGGGGTGGGTTCGGGCCTTTCCGACGCCGAATACCAGAAAGCCGGGGCCGAGATCGTGAGCGCCCAGGAGGCCTGGGCCGCCGATCTGGTGGTCAAGGTCAAGGAGCCCATTGCCGAGGAGTACAAGTACCTGCGCCGGGGCCTGATCCTGTTCACCTACCTGCACCTGGCCGCCGATGAGCCGCTCACCAAAGCTTTGCTGGCTGGGGGTACGACCGCCATCGCCTACGAAACGGTGCAGCTCGAGGACGGCTCCCTGCCCCTGCTCACCCCCATGAGCGAGGTGGCCGGGCGGATGGCCCCGCAGGTGGGGGCAGCGGCCCTGGAGAAGCCCCACGGCGGACGCGGGGTGCTGCTGGGGGGCGTGCCAGGGGTGGCCCCGGCCAGTGTGGTGATCATCGGCGGCGGCATTGTGGGCACCAACGCGGCCAAAATCGCCCTGGGTATGGGCGCGCAGGTGACCATCCTGGAGGTTAGCAAGGCCCGCATGCAGTACCTCGACGATGTGTTTGGCGGGCGGGTAATCACCCTGGCCTCCACCGAGGCCAATGTGGCGGCCTCCATCCGCCACGCCGACCTGTTGATTGGGGCGGTGCTGATTCCGGGGGCTAAAGCGCCCAAGCTGGTTACCCGCGAGATGCTCTCCACCATGAAAGAAGGGGCGGTGATTGTAGACGTGGCGGTGGATCAGGGGGGTTGTGTGGAAACCATCCACCCCACCACCCACGCCGAGCCCACCTATGTAGTAGACGGAGTGGTGCACTACGGGGTGGCTAATATGCCGGGGGCGGTTCCGCGCACCTCCACCTTCGCCCTCACCAACCAGACCCTGCCCTACCTGCTCAAGCTGGCCGAGAAGGGCCTGGACGCGCTGCAAGAGGATGCAGCCTTGCTACAGGGCCTCAACACCCACCAGGGTCAACTAACCTGCCGGGGGGTGGCCGAGGCCTTTGGCCTGCCCTATGTCGAGCCTAAAGCGGTTTTGTAGCGCTGCGCTCGAGGGAAGCCAGCAACTCGAGGAATTCCTGGTAGCAGCCTACCAGCACCTCTTCTGGTACGGGCCGGATCTCCAGCCGGCCCATCCCCATGGGGATGACCCAGTGAAGGGCCTGGCTCACCTTCTTCTTGTCGCGGCTGAGGAACGGGGTCAGGTCTTCCCAGCTCAGGCCTGGGGGTGGGGCAGGGGAGAGCCACTGCAAGAGCTTTAGCACCGTGGGTACCAGGTCTGCCCCCCCGTGGGCCCGACCCAGCAGGGCTGCATAGAGCAGCCCGTAGGCCACCGCCACCCCGTGGGATATGGCCCCGTGGGTGGCGCCCTCGAGGGCATGGCCCAGGGTGTGCCCCAGGTTGAGCTTGCGGCGCTCGTTCTGCTCGGTTGGGTCGGCCTCCACCACCCTTACCTTGACCATTACGGCGCGGGCCAGGTAGGGCTCGAGGCCTTCCCAGTCGGGCGAGATCGGCGCTACATCAACCAGCAGCTCATCACCGGCAATGAGGCCGTGTTTGAAGGCTTCTACCAGCCCCTCCTTGAAGGTTTGGGGCGGAAGGGTGCGGAGGGTGCTGAGCTCGGCGTACACCCCCGCTGGGGCGTGGAAGGCCCCAACCAGGTTTTTGCCCTCGGGGAGGTTGAGGCCGGTTTTGTTGCCCACCGAGGCATCCACCATAGCCAGGGTGGTGGTGGGTAGGCTGATGTACCGTATCCCGCGCAGGTAGGTGGCGGCCACAAACCCACCCAGGTCGGTAAGACAGCCTCCGCCCACCACATACAGCGTGGTGTTGCGGGGAAGGGCCTGCTGGGCCAGCCAGGATAGCACCCGGCTGTAGCTATGGAGGCTTTTGGCCTCTTCACCGCCGGGCAGCCCTAGACTGAATGGAATCTCCAGGCGGGCGGCCACCTGCTGGGCGTAGTCCTGTACAGCTAAATCGTAAAGGAGGGCCCGGGGGCCCGGGGCCTGGGGGAGCTCGAGCGCGAATCCCAGGTGAATCGGGTAGGGAACGGGGTGCTTAATCTCTAGTTTTTGCATAGTTCCACAGCCGCTGGATAATTTCGTCTACCACCTCAGGGATGCGGCGGTTGTCCGTAGAGACGTGGAGGGTGGCCTGGCGATAAACCGTCTCTCGCTCGGCCAGGAGCTGCTGGATGCGTTTAAAGGGGTCGGGGTTATCCAACATGGGACGCTGGCCGGGGCGGCGGCTGATGCGCTCGAAAATGGTGCTGGGGCTGGCCCAGAGCGCCACCACCGGCCCACGCTGCAACAGCTTCCACCGGTTTTCAGGGTTGACAAAGGTGCCACCCCCCAGCGAAAGCACCAAGTAATCTTTCTGGGTGAGCTCGCTAACGGCCTCGGCCTCGAGCTGCCGGAAGGTGGCTTCCCCCAGGTGACGGAAAATATCAGCCACCGAGAGCCCCATCTGCCGCTCGATGTAGCGGTCGAGGTCAATGAAGTGCAGCATCAGCTCGCGGGCCAGCTCCCGCCCGATGCGGCTCTTGCCCACACCCATAAAGCCGGTCAGGGCTACCCAGGTAACGGGGCGTTCAATCTCAATCATAAAAGAGGGTTGGGAAATGGGCCTTGGGGTGTGGTATAGATATCCCTCATCTGCTGGGGGCTGTCGGCTTTCGGGGTCGAAGGGGCTAATAGGCCAGTACCCGTTGCTTGTACCGCTCGACCCGTTCAATCAGCTCGTCCAGGGTGTCGCCGCCAAATTTCTCCAGGTAGGCCTGGGCCAGCACGATGCCCACCAGGGCCTCCAGAATTACGCTGGCCGCTGGCACCGCGGTCACGTCGGAGCGCTCCCGGGCGGCATCGGCGGGCTGGTGCGTCACCACATCAACCGTGGGTAGGGGCTTCATCAGGGTGGCGATGGGCTTAAGAGCAGCCCGCACCACCAGCTCTTCTCCGGTGGTCATACCGGCCTCGGTGCCCCCCGAACGGTTGCTCCGGCGGTAGTAGCCCCGGCTGGCCTCCCAGTAGATGGGGTCGTGAACCTGCGAGCCCGGCTTCATGGCGTTGCTAAAACCGGGGCCAATCTCCACGCCCTTAATGGCCGGAATGCTCATCACCATCTGGGCGATGCGCCCGTCGAGCTTGCGATCCCAGTGCATCTGGGAGCCGAGCCCCATGACCAGTCCTTTGAAACGGGCCTCGATGATGCCGCCCAGGGTGTCGCCGGCGGCCTTGGCCTCGTCTATGCGGCGGATCACCTCGGCTTCGGCCTGGGGGTCGGTCATCCGTACCGGACTGGCCTCGATGCGCTCCTTGAGGCCCCAGTCGAAGGGAACCTCGCTCCAGACCCCGGCCATCCCATCCACGAACGAGGCGCTTTCCACCCCAAAAAACGAGAGCAGCTTATGGGCGATGGCCCCTATCGCTACCCGCATGGCGGTTTCGCGGGCCGAGGCCCGCTCGAGCACATCGCGTAAGTCTTTATGCCCGTATTTGACACCCCCCGCAAGGTCGGCGTGGCCGGGCCGGGCTGCTGTAAGGGCCTTTTTGCGCGGCTCGTTGCCGGGGGCTGGATCCATGATCTCGACCCAGTTGCGGTAGTCGGTGTTTTTGATGACCAGGGTCACCGGTGCGCCGGTGGTACGCCCGGCCCGCACACCGCTCATAAACTCCACTGTGTCGGTCTCGATGACCATCCGCCGCCCGCGCCCGTACCCGCCCTGGCGCTTCTTGAGCCAGGGGTTGATGTCCTCCACCGTAAGGGGGAGCTGGCTGGGCAGGCCTTCCACAATGCCTGTGAGCTGTGGCCCGTGGGATTCTCCAGCAGTCAGAAAACGCATGAACAGAATCTAGCATAACCGCGGCCAAGTCCAAAACCGCGTAGGGGCCCATATGAAAAAAGCCGGGACAGGGCCCGGCTGTTGGGGATACGGGGCTTAGCGCTGGGCGGAGTCCTTAACGATGTTACCGGTGATGATCACAATCAGCTCATCGTCCTTGATCGAGGAGGTGCGTTGTTTGAAAAGCTCGCCCAGCAAGGGAATATCGCCGAGGAGGGGAATTTTGGTCTCGGAGGTGTCGGTCACCTTCTGAATCAGGCCCCCCAGCACCACGGTCTGGCCGTCGCGGATGCGCAGTTTGGATAGGGTGGATTGTTGCGGAATGCGGATGCTGCCGGCTGGGCCATCAGCCGGGTCGCCGCCGGTCTGGGTGAAGACCTCGAGCAGGATGTTGCCGTCGGTTGAGATTTGCGGGCGTACCCGCACCAGCAGGCCATAATCGAACTCACGCACTGTGATCTGATCGCCGATGGTAATGGGGATGAGCAGCCGACCCCCCACCTTGATCTCCGCGCCCTTGGCCCCGGTGGCCCGCAGGTCGGAGGTGTCGGCGCCGTAGTTGTCCTCCACCAGCACATTGGCGTCGCTCAGGCGGCGCGAAAGCTGCTGTTTTTCCAGGGCGTCCAGCACCGCCCGGATGTTAAGGGAGGCCAGGCTGCGGGTGGCATCGAAGATCAGGTTGAGCCCGGTGGACAGGAAGCTGGCGATCAGGTTGCCCCCTGAGACGGTCTCCCACTTGATACCCAGGTTGCGAATGACCTCACCTGAAACCGCCTGCACCCGGATTTGCAGTTGCACCTGCTGCACAGGCCGATCCAGGTTGGGAATCAGGCGCTCGGCCAGGGCAATCTGCTCGGCTGTGCCGGTAACGATCAGGGTATTGGTGCGGGGTTCGGCCACCACCGTTACCTGCGGGGCAGGCTGGGCCTGCCCTTGCCCTTGCCCTTGAGCCGGGGTGGTCTGGCCCTGGGCTTGGGCTGTGATGGCCTTGCCCAGCACATCGGCCAGTTCGGTGGCGCGGGCATGCGAGAGGGCAAACGACTTTTGCACCACCGGTATGGTCGCTGTGGTGGCCCTGGGTACATCGATGCGCTGCAAGAAGTTGAGAGCGTCGTTTACAGCCCGGGAGGGGCCGCTGATGGAGAGCACATTTTGTCCGGGTACAGCCCGCACAGTAACCCCCGGCACCTCCTGCTGAACAAAGGTGGCCAGGGCGGCTGGGTCGCCCGAGCGCACCTGGTAGAACTCACGTGCTACCGGCTCGCTGGTTTGGGCGGGCTGGGCGGTCTGCCCGCGGGCCCGATCCACCACTTCCTTGGGCCCTACCACAATTACGTTGTTATCGAGCAAGGCGTAGGTGATGCGGCCATCGCCGTAGGTGTTGATGAGCAAGTCCCAGACCTGCCGGAAGGGTTTCTGGTCGATGTCGGCTGTAACGTTGACGTTGGGGATGTCACGCAGGATGGGGGAGAGCCCCACGCTACGGGCCAGCGCGTCCAGCAGGGCTGGTAGGGGTAGGTTGGTGCCGATGTTGCTTACCGGTTGGTCGAAGCGGGCATCCCTGGGCAAAGTACCCTGGGCCAGCGCCAGACTCAACACCACCAAAAGAGCAATCAAACGCTTCATATTCACCGCCTAGGGATTGTCCATCGTCAGGTTCAGGCTTTCCGAACCTTGTACCAAGAGGGCTTCTTTTGCACTCAAGCTTTTAAGCAGCACATCGCTACCAGGGAGGGTGCGGCCGACCGGCAGTACCGTAAAGCCGTCCTTGCTCTGGAAGATGGCTACGCTGGTTGGGCCCAGCACCACCCCCGAGAGCTTGAGGTTTTGCTCGCGCACGAAGCGGGCCAGGCTGCTTTCCTGGGTGGTTTCCTGCGTGCGGCTAAGGCTGCTTTTGGGCTCGAGCACCTGGGCGAGCCGGGCATCGATCTCGGCTCGTGCGAAGTCGAGGCTGCTGCCACTGGCGGCGGTGGGCTGGACATCCAGGGCCGCTGCGGCCGTGGTGGAAGCACCCACGCTGCTCAGTTCGCGTTCTAGAGGGGTGAGGCGGATGGGAAGCGCACCCGAACCCAGGCTGACTGCAGGGGGTAGGCTGGTGCGAGTGGTGCCCTGGGCCAGGCGGGGTGGGGCGGAAGGGGTAGAAGGTGCAGCTACGCTGGGCGTGGGTCGGGTGCCAGGTAGGCTGGGTTGTGGTAGCGGGGTGGTGGGTTGCCGCACCTGTACCTGGGTGGTCTGGCTTGGGATGGGCTGCGGGGTTACCGGCGCGGTGGCTGGGCGGCTGGTGAGGGCCGGGGCTGGCGGGTTGGGCTGGGCCACAGCGGTTGGCGCCGTTTCGATGATCAGGGGTACAAAGGGGTTAGGCGGCACCGTTACCCGTGGCTGGGTGGTTGCAACAGCGACGGGGCTTTGACCCTGCTCCTGTGCTTGCTCTGAGCGGGGCGCCTCGGTGACCAGAAAAGGCACCGGCAGCACCTCGAGGGGCCGGGCAGTGGTCAGCGGGGCGCTGGGCTCAGGTGCGGGTGTTGGGGTGGGGGCCGCAGGCTGCTGGGCTGCCTGGTTTGGACGGAAGAAGCCGATGTACCAAGCGGCCACGGCCGCTACCAGGAGGACTGCAACCAGCGCTACTTTGGCTCCCTGGGGCATGCGCTGGAGGAAATTCATGGCTGACCTCCAGGTTGGTTGGGCTGGGCCTGACCGGTATAGGTGTAGACCGTCATGGTCAGGCTGGTGTTGATGATGGGGTTGGTGGCCTGGGCCTCCGTAGCGGCGGGCCCGCTGCCGCCAAGGGTGAGGTTGAGGCCCGAGACGGTGGCGAAGCGCTGCAGACCCTCGAGGTTGCGCAAGAACACGTACAGTTCGGGGAAGGGCGACTCAACCTGCAAGGCCAGGTTGGTGGCCCGCACATTGGCAACCCCCTGGTTGTCCCCAGGGCTGCGGCTCAGGGCGCGCAGCACCACCCCACTTTCCCGGGCGGTTTGCGCCAGGGAGCTCAACACCCGACCAAGCTGCTCGGTGGGGGGCAGTTCGCGCAAGAACTGCTGCCGCTCGGCGTCTAGGCGCGCAATGGTCTCACGAAGCTGGGGCAAGGCGCGCTGGGCCGCACGGCCCCGATCGCGCTCGACGGTAAGGCGATCCACCTCGGCCTGTAATTCGGGGATGCGCCCTTGGAGGGGCTGGGTTACAAAGAAGTACCACATCATGCCCAGCAACAAGGCGGCCACTATAGCGACGATGGCCCACTCACGCTGGCCCATTCTAGCGAGAAGGGCTACCACTATTTTCACCTCCCGATGTGTTGCTGGTGGTTTGCGAGGTCGGCCGAACCAGGCCGATGGTGGCCCCAAAGGTGTAAAGCTGCCGCTGCTGATCCAGGCTGGCACTTTGGAAGTTAATGCCGAAGCGCGGCGAGGTTTCGAAGGCCTCAACGAAGCGAATCAGGGCGTTCTGGCCGATGGCTTCGCCTTGGAGGTTGAATTCCACGTTGACCGGCTTACCGTCGTATAGACCGTTCTGTACGTTGCTTTGGACTTCTTGGGGCGTGAGGACTTTGGTGCCGATGCTGCGCAGGGCCACCCCAAACCGGCGGCCTTCCCGTGGAATCTGATTGATGACCAGGGCCAGGTTGTCCGACCAGGGCACGAAACGTTCGCGTAGCTGGTTGCGCACGGCTAGGAGCTGCTCGAGTTCGCGCTGTTGTTGGTTGAGGCGGTTTTGCTCGGCGATGAAGGGGCGTAGCACATCCACCTCTACCTGGAGCTGGTCGCGCTGGTTCTCCAGTGCCTGAACCCTTGAGAGCGTAGAGAGATGGAGGAAGGCCACCGTCCCCAGCACCGCGAGCACCACCGCCACAGCGGCCAGGCGCCACCAGCCGGGCTCAACCCGACGGCGCAGGTTCTTGGGCAGGAGGTTGAGTTTAATCAAGCGGATTCACCCCCCGTAGGGCCAGGCCCACCGGTACCGTAAACTCGGGCGCCAGACTGCGCAGGTACTCCAGATCGAAGCGGCTTTTATCGATTTGAAGACCCTGCCAGGGGTCGGCGGTTTCCAGTGGGATGCCCAGTGTATCAGACAAAAGCGGCACCAAGCTTCTTAGCTTGCTGCCCCCTCCGGCCACAAAGCCCTGATCGACCCCCAGGTCGCCCACCTGAACCCGGAAGAACTCCAGGCTTCGGCGCAGCTCGGTGGTCAGCTCGACCAGCACCGGGCGGATGGCGTCGTACATACGGGCCGGATTGAAGCGCTCGCGCTCGGCGTCGAAGTCGAGCAGCAGGTCTTCATCTTCGGTGGGGATGGTAGCCAGGCCGTAGTTTTTCTTGGCGTCTTCGGCGGCCACCACATCGAGGTTGAACGCTTTCGAAATCGCAGCGGTGAAGTCCTTACCGGATAGGTTGATGACGCGGTTCAGGAGCAACCGCTCACCACGGGTCAGAACCAGGGCCGAGGATTCAGCCCCGATCTCGAGGAAGAGGGTGATGGGCTCACGGTCGGTGGCCGCCAGGCGGGCGCCCAGGGTGCGCAGACCGGCAAATGGCTTAACGTCGATCACCAATGGCTCCAGACCGGCGGCTTTGAGGGCCTCGACCAGGCTGGCCACGGTCTCCTGCCGGGCCGCCCCTACCACCACGTCCATCTGCTCCCCATCTGGAATGGCCTCAAGGGAGTCGAGGGGGGCGTAATCCAGCACCACCTCGTCAATTGGGAAAGGGATGTAGCGTTCAGCTTCCCAGCGTACAGCTTCCTCCATCTGTTTGATGGGCATCTTGGGCACCTGCAAGGTGCGGGTAATGACCGCCAGGTTGCTGGCCGCCGTTACCACGTAGCGCTTGCGGGTGCGCATCTCAGCCAGCATCTCTTTGATGACCTCGGTCAGGGCGCCCGGCTCGATGATCGAACCCTCCTGAACCACCCCTGGCGGGGTGGGCCTGATGCTCAGGTTTTTCAGGCTGGGGGGAGTTCCGGACAGCTCGACCATTTTGATATTGGCCGATCCAATCTCGAGGCCGAGCGCCTCGATTCTGGGTCTCAGCAACCCGCCAAAGAAATCACGCACGCTGCCCCCTTTCCCACATGAATCTCAAACTAGGTGTCAGTATAGCACGATAAATCTGCGCTGCAGCGGTCATATTGACCACTCTAGCCTAGGTTTTAACCTTTAGACAGTTCATTTGCACATCCAATCTTAATGCTCCATCGCCTAGACGGCTGTGGGAGCGTCATTTGCACAGGGCCGCGCACCGCTTATCGCTCATAGAGACCGGGCCACGGCCTCGGCAAACTGGAGGGTGGTGGCGTTGCCGCCAAGGTCGGGGGTGCGGGGGCCCTCTTGGAGCACCTTATCCACGGCGGCTTCTACCCGGCGGGCGGCTTCGTGTTCGCCTAAATGATCCAACATCATCACGCCTGAGAGGATGGTGGCTGCTGGGTTGGCAATGCCCTTCCCGGCGATATCCGGTGCGCTGCCGTGCACCGGCTCAAACACAGCGTGCTTGATGCCAATATTGCCGCTGGCCGCGATGCCCAGGCCGCCCACCAGCCCGGCGGTGAGATCGGAGATGATATCGCCGAACAGGTTGGTGGTCACGATCACGTCGAAGCGCTCGGGGTTGCGCACGAGCTGCATGGCGCAGTTATCGATGATGATGTCTTGGGTTTTGACCTCCGGGAAGCGGGCCGCTTCGGCCAGCACGGTGTTCATGAACAGGCCCTGGGTCATGGGTAGCACGTTGGCTTTGTGCGCCACATGGAGCTGCTTGCGGGGGCGGCTGGCCGCCAGCCGGGCGGCGTACTCGCCGATGCGCGCGCTGGCTTTGCGGGTAATGACCGTATCGGCAATGGCGATCTCGCCCTCGAGGTAGCTACGTTCCTGCTCTACATAAAGCCCCTCGGTATTCTCGCGCACCACGATCAGGTCGACCCCTGGCCTCGAGCCCGGCACAGGGTGGTGTTTGGCCGGGCGCACGTTGGCGAACAGATCTAGTTTGCGCCGCATGTAGCGGATGGCTCCGAAGAAGCCCGGTACTTTTTTGGTGGGGCTGGTGGCTGCACCGAAGAGGGTGGCATCGGTATGAGTAACGGCCTCGAGGGTGGCCTCGGGCACCGAGGTGCCTATTCGCTCAAAGGTCTCCCAGCCGGCCTGGGCCTCAACAAACTCAAACTTGAGTCCGGTAGCTTCCAGTACCAGCCTGGCGGCGGGAATTACTTCGTGGCCGATGCCGTCGCCTTCAATCAAACAAATCTTGTAGGTTTTGCTCACAGTATCACCCTGGTTATTTTATAACCTGGCACGGCCTGTTTTGAGTTGAAGCACCTTCGACGCCGGCTCCAGCAGACGGGTTGTCGAAACCGGGCTGTAGGATTTATCGGTAATTTTGCATCGGAGCGCTGGGCTGCTGTTTTTGGAGGATATGCCTAAATTAGGCTCTGTAGGATTGAATTGGGCTCTGCGAACGCGCCTCCCCCAACAAACTGAGAGGATCCTGGGCCAGGGTGCGCAGGGCCTTGCGGCGGCGGCTTTTGAGCTCCTTTAGCTCCAGGCGCTCGAGCTTGAGGCGGTTGAGGGCGTAGTCCAGATAGACCGCCTGGGCCTCGGGGGCGGCCCCACCCAGCACCTTGCGCCGGGCTATAAAGCGCTCGGGCTCCAGGGCCTGTAACAGCTCGGGGTCGCCAAACCCCAGGTGGCTTTGCAGGTCGTCCAGGCCCAGCTCGGCCACGGTGCGGCCCTTGCTGCTCAATTCGCGCAGCATGCCCTGTACCTTGGGGTAGGCCTCGGCCAGCGAAAGGCGCTTTCCGGCGACCAGCACATCCACCAGCTCGGAGGCCAGCACGCTGCGGTCGCGCAGGCCCTGGGCCAGCACCTCAGGCACAAAGCGGCTTTCCTGCAGGGCCACCCGCAGAAGGGCCACGGCCCCCTCGGCGGCGTAGAACAGGTTGTAGAGGGGCTCGAGCACCCCCGGCCCGTGGTCGTTGACGTCGCCAAAGGGGGTGCTGTAGTTGAGGTGGCCCAGGGTGGTGGGGCCGCCCATCAGCTCGGCCAGGAAGCCCCGCACGTGCTCCAGCACCACCGGGTTGACCTTCTGCGGCATAATCGAGGAGCCCTGGCTGATTTTTTCGGCGACCAGGAACCCCCCCTGCTCGGCCCAGAACAGCAGGTCGGCCACCAGGCGCGAGAGGCTGGTAGCCATACCTGCCAGGGCATAGGCGATCTCCAGGGCCCAGTCGCCGGCCGCGATGGCGTCGTAGGTGTGCTCGAGGGTGCCCCCAAACCCCAGCCACTGGGCCAGGGCCTTGCGATCCACCGGGTAGGGGCTGCCCGCCAGGGTCGAGGCCCCCAGCGGGCACTTGTCGGTGGTCTGGAAGGCCGAGCGTAGCCGCTGGTAGTCGCGCGAGAGCAGGTTTTCCACCCCGGTCAGGTAGTGCCCCAGGGTGGTGGGCTGGGCTGGGCGGTGGTGGGTATAGGCGGTGAGGAGGGTCTGGCGGTGGTTCTGGCCCAGGCCCAGCAGTTCCCGCCTTAAGTCCGATAGCGAGGTCAAAACCCGCAGCAGCCGCTCGCAGGCATAGGCGCGGAACACCGTCAGGTCGAGGTCGTTGCGGGAGAGGCCCCGGCGCAGCGCGCTGGCCACCTCGGAACCAAAGCGCTCGCGCAGGTAGAAATCTATGGTAAAAAACACATCCTCGAGCTGCCCGCTAAAGCCCGGAATGGGATCCTTGCGGAGCTGGCTGAGGGCCCAGGCCGCCTCCTTGGCCTCCACAATACCAAGCTTGCCTAAGCCCAGGGCATAGGCCGTGAGGGCATCGAAAAAGTGATCGCCCAGGTGCTCTTTGGCGAAGCGAAAATGTCTTTGTAATACCCAGCGGCGGTACAGGTTATGCCAACGCATGCTGTTCACCCTGTTTCAAGCCTACACCCCGGCCCGGCTTTAGGGGGTGTTAAACTCAGGGTATCGCCAAACTCAGAGTTTTGTATGAAATTGAGCTGTTCTGGCTCAGAATGCTGACGCGCTGGGCTTTGGCGGCGTACATCCGCTGATCGGCCAACCGCAGGAGGTCTTCTTTGCTAGAACCATCCTGTGGATAGACCGCCAGGCCGATGTTCACCCCCAAAGGCACACCCTCGATGCGGATGGCCTGAACGGCTTTAGCATAGCGCTGGGCCACATGCATGGCGCGATCGGCGGTGGTGCGGGGCAGAATGGCCGCAAACTCATCCCCGCCCAGGCGGAACAGGCCATCGCTCTTACGGCTGGTTTTCTGCAGGGCCTGGGCCACCCGAACCAGGGCTTCGTCTCCAAAGGCATGCCCCAGCCGGTCGTTGATGGCTTTGAAGCCCTGCAAATCCAGCACAAGCAGCGCAAAGGATTGCTGGTACCGCCTCGAGCGGGCCAGTTCCTCATCGAAAAACTTGTTGAAAGCCCGCCGGTTGGCCAGGCCGGTGAGCGGATCGCTCAAGGCGGCCTCCGCAAGGCTCTGGCGGGTGTGTGCCTGATGAAGCAGGGCTGCAACCGGGGTTGCGAAGAAGCGGGCGACCTCCAGGGAATCCGAACCGAACGCCTGGGGGTCGTGAAAGTTGTCCAGGTTGAGCAAAGCCAGCACGCTGCCCTGATAAAGCACCGGGACGGCCAGGTTGGACTGAATGCGCCTGGTATGGGCGACCGTCTGCCCTGCAGAGCTGCTGGCGCTGCGCTCCTGGATGGAGGCTTGCTCGCTGGAGAGGATGCGCGGCTCACCGGCATACCACCCCGCGGGGTGATGACCGTACCACTTGAGGTGGTCTTGCTCGCTAAAACTAAGGCCTTGCAGGCTTTCCAGGTCGTATCCAACCGCAGCCTGGAAGTGGAAGCGTTCGCCCTTGCGCACCAACAGACTGCCGGCCTCGGCGCCCGGTATCAGCTCGACGGCCGAGGTTAGCACCTGCTGATAGAGGCTCTCGGAGTCTTCCAGTGTGGCTTTGTGTGAGAGCTCGAGCACGCGCTCCAGGCGCTGCCGGGCGATGGCCCCTTCCAGCGCCAGACCTATTGATCGGCACGCCATAGCCAGCAAATCCTGTGTGCAGGGCAGCCAGGGATATGGCTGTGGGTGGGCCAGACCCAGCAGCACGCGGGCTCGAGGCCGATTAGAAAGGCCAATGGGGTGAACAGCGATGCTCTGTATCGAGGTTTTTTGCTCTAGCTGGTCGATAAAGATGGGCTGTCCAGTGCGGTAAACTGTCCAAAAAAGCCCCTGGCTATCGGAGATGTGGGCCTGCCAGCAGTCGTCTGGGGGCTGCTTTACATCAAGCCGGGCCAGGATGCGCATCCGGCTGCCCTGTTGTTGCAGGATAATGCCGTGCTGTACGCCCAGCGCCGAGGTCAGCAGGGCCAGGGCCCGTTCAGCCAGCACCGTCACCGAATCAGCCGCGACCAGAGCCGTGGAGAGCTGGTGCATCAGATGGGCTTCGGCCTGCTCTGCGATGGAGGTCAGGCGGCTGCTTGCGGCTTGAGCTAGCTGCTCGAGGTAGCCTTGTGTTTGAGGCCCAAAAGCCCGGCGGCGTTTTAGACTGACCACGGCCGTTATCTTGTTGCGCTCGTACAGGGGAATTGCCACGCAATGGTGAAGGGGCTGCCCACACTGCGTGTACACCGCTGCACCCTGGGTGCGGGCCTGCATGGCTACCTGCTCGAGGGCCTCGGCTTCCCGCGGGTGGCTGGTGTGGTGCAGCCGCAGTTCCCCGTGCTGAAGCCACCATACCCCGACCTGTGCGCCCAGTGGCTCGAGCAGGCTGGGTATGGCCGTGAGCAGTTGCTCGCGGCGGTTGGCGGCCAGCAGGGCCTGCAGGGCGTAGGATAGCCAGGCAAGCTGATTGGAGGTTTCCTGCTGTTGTTGCAGCGCTTTTCTAACCCCCCCAGATATCAGGGCTGTGGCCCCCAGCGCCGATAAAACCCACAGGCTCGAGGCCGGGGGGTTGCTGAGCCATGCGCTGAGCGCGGCGAGGGCCAGCGCTGTGTAAAGGCCGGGCATCAGGCCATAGCCGGCGCTTAGAGCGGCCACCAGGAGCATGAACCCGGGGAGCTGAAAGGCCTTCCCGAGGCTGAGCAGAAGTATTCCTGCTGATATCAACAAACATACGACCAGCAGGCCCAGGGGGGGCCGTCTGACCGCAGGGGTTTTGGGGGCGTTGGTGTGTAAAAAATTTTTAGGCTTCATAGCAACCTCACACCAGGTGGGTCAGGTACACGCTGGGTATGGCCTCGAGGTGGCCTGGCGGCGGGGTGGTTATGGTGTAGTCGTCGAACCGGGTGGCCTGGGATTGCAGGGCTGGGGTTTGCACCAGGCCAAACAGCGCTTTGGCTGGAATGGGCGCGGCCTGCTGGGCTTCGTGGGTAAAGATCCACAAACCCCGCGTGGAGGCCTGTATGGGCCGGCTCGAGGCCTCCGAAACAAACACCTGGGAGAGCCCTTGCCAGAGCCACTGCAGATCGGACGCGCTTACGCCGTTGTGCAGCCCAGCGCCGGGGTGGTAGTACCCGTGCATGCGGTAGAGCCCATAAGCGGTGTTGCGACCCGAAGTAAGGGGAAGGACGGGGTCGATCGAACGCGCTGGCGAGAAGCGAACCGGGCTTGGTATCAGAACATGCCCGGCTGGGTGCGTGAGGCCAAACATCCGCAGGTTGTAATAGCGTTCGCACAGGGCTTTGACCCCCACCTGTTCGATGTTGGGCCATTTATCGAGTATTGGCAGCAGCGCGTCGCGTTCGAAGTAGAGGTTGAGCGCTTTCTTGATCGCCTCATCCAGCACCAGTCCGTAACGCACCTCTTGTAAGAGCTGTTGGGGGCCGTTCAGAAAAGATAGATCCTGGGGACTGGCGTTCTTTATATCGAACAAAACAACAAACTTGTGGTGCAGATCGGGGCGATGAATCATGGCTACCCCCTGGGGAAGCAGGCTGGGTTGCTGGGCTCTACCACCTTGGCCACATCGACCAGGCCGTAGCCGGTCTGGCTGTCCCAGGCGGGGGCGTTTTGCGCGGCGCTTTTGAGACAGGTGCGCACCTGATCCAGCCGGGCGCCGGGGTTGCTGGGAGGGGTCTGGCCCAGCAGTTGCTGTTGCAACAGATACAGGCCGATGGCCCCGCTGATAAAAGGTGCCGAGGCCGAGGTGCCATAGGCCAGGGCGTATGCCCCCTGGTTGGGCCCGTGGGCTACCGGCACACCGGTGCCCGGGGCTACAAACTCGAGCCCCTCACCATAGTTGGAGGCGTAGCCGCTCAGCCAGCGGGCCCGGGCCTGGCCGGCATCGGTGGCCCCTACCGCGATGACGAAAGGCGAGGAGGCGGGGTAACCCACCGCGGGCAAGTCGGCATTGCCGCTCGAGGCCACCACCACCAGGCCTTGCTGGGTCACCTGCTCCAGGACGTGCTCGAGGTAAGGGTCGCGAAAGCCTGGCGCGGAGAGGGAAAGGGAAAGGTTGACGACCTGGGCCGGCGTGGGGTTGACAAAGAGCTGACCGGCAATTTGGGTTGCTCCGGCTGCGTATTCCAGGGCCTGGGCTATTTGCAGCGTACCAGCCTGCTGGTTGGCATCAAATACCTTGATGGGCAGTACGCGCAGCAGGTTGTAGGCCACACCAGCCAGGGCCGTTCCATTGTTGGTGGTGGCAGCGATGATGCTGGTCACCTGCGTCCCGTGGCTGGCACCGGTGCCGGGCTCGGGCTCTACTGTGCCCCGGGCGGGCTGAGGATTGCTGAGATCCTCGCCCACCACATCCAACCAGCTATCCGGGGGGGTTAGGTTGGGGGCCAGATCGTTCCGCTGGGTGTACACCCCGGTATCAACCACGGCGATGATCGGCGTTTGGCATCCGACCTCTCCTCTTAGCTTTTGCCAGGCCTGCTCGATGTTCATCTGCTGGAACACGGGCGCCTGCTCCGTCGGGTAGCTGGGGTTATTGGGGGGCACCACCAGGCTGGCGGGCTGGTAGAGATACTCGGGCTGCACGTACTGTCCCAGACCCTGCTGATACAGTTTTTGGGCCACTTGGGCTTCCTGCCCCGGCTGGGTGCGGTACAGGCCCCAGCCCCCGCCCAGATCCTGCACCCGCTGGGCCCCCAGGCTTTGCGCGCTGGCGGTGTGGCTTTGCAGGCTGAGCCCTTTTTTGTGATACACCAGCAGCCGCCCTGCCACGTGGGGTACATCGAAGCGGCCCAGCCCCACCTCGTTGAAGGCCCTGACCGCTATCCGCTGGCTTTGCGCACCGATACTGCTGCAAGGCGGCCTGCCCTCGAGGCGAAGCTCTGCCACCACCTGCTTGAGGCCCTCAGGGCCGTCGGATTCCACGATTAACCGGTAGCGCTTGGGTTCCGGGCTGCTGTTGGCCGCCACCCAGATGCTGACTGAGGAGCCGGTGGTGCTCAGGGGCAGGCCCGGTAGCGGGGGTTCGCTGCGAAGGGTATAGGCCCGGGCTCCTTCTACGCGCCAGCGCAGATTAACTTCCCCTCCCAGATGGGGAACGGTTTGGGGGGTAACCTCGAGGCCCGCCCAGCCCTGGGTGGTTGTGCAGGAGGTTAGGGCCAGACCGATCCAGCCCGCAATAGCCAGGCTAATAAAGCTCTTTACTGTGGGGACTCTCCAGCAAGCAACGGCAGTACTTTTGGGTTCGGCCGGTTGCACCACTGGCTCCCCGTTTCCCTTGGTGCCCAGATTGGGAATCACGGATCATCACCTCCGAACTTGGTTTTTGGGTTGGGATACCGATACTGGCAGCTACTGCCAGGACGCACGCCAGGCTCCGACTGTTCTCAATATCCCGCAAAACAGCCTTCAACGCCGCCAAGGTCAGCTCTGAACAAGCCGCCGCTCCGGGTTCGGTTGTGATATTTCCCACAAGCGTCTGCATGGCTGACCACCCAACAGCAGCATAGAGGGGTGGGGGTGCGGGTTAAGTTCAGAAAGCACACCCCAAAAGCAGAGCCGACTGAAGGTCTTAAAATCCCTATGCAAACGGCACAAATCCTATAGATCCCCCCGCCCGCGAGGCCTGGGCCCTGGGGTGGGTGATAAGCCAAAAATCCGGTGTGGGAGGCCTTTAGCTTTGTGATTGCGATCTGCATGTGCAAATAAACCACCAGGCTTTCTAGAATGCAATAAAATGCTAGGTTTAGATTTGCAGCGACGTGTTTGGGTTGAATGCGCCAACTCAACCGCTGATAGGCGCTAAGGTTGTGTTGTTGTGAAGGGTGGACTTTCCGTGCAACTGGAAGACATGACCGTTTTTATCGTGGACGACGAGCCATCCAGCGTGGCATTATTGCAGAGAACCCTCGAGCGCGTAGGATTTTCCCGCATATACGCAACCACCGACCCAACCCGTTTCGAGGAGTTTTTGCACCGGCTCAATCCCGATGTAATCCTGCTGGATATGCACATGCCGCAGCGGAGCGGCCTGGAGATACTCAGGTTTTTGCAAGGGCGTCGGGAGAACGACGGATATTTGCCGGTTTTGGTGCTCACATCCGACACCACCGCTGAGGCTAAGCACCGGGCCCTCAACCTCGGGGCTGCCGATTTCTTGCAAAAGCCCTTTGATCTGCTCGAGGTGGTGCTCCGGGTGCGCCATCTGCTGGAGATCCGCTACTTGCACCTGCGGCTAAAGGATGAGAACCTGCGATTGGAGGCGGCGGTGCAGGCCCGCACCCAGGAGCTGCATGAAGCGCACCTGGATGCGCTAAGGCGTTTAGCCTATGCGGCGGAGTTTCGCGATGACGATACGGGCTCACACGTGCACAGGGTTGCGGAAAATGCCAGCCGATTGGCCCAGCGTTTGGGCTTGGAGGCCGGCTGGGTCGAGGTGATCCGGCGGGCTGCGCCCTTGCATGACATAGGCAAAATCGCCATACCAGATGCCATTCTCCGCAAAACCTCCCGGCTCACCCCCGAGGAGTACGAACTTATGAAAAGCCACACCGTGGTGGGTGCAGCGATGCTCGAGGGGGGTAAGTCGGTTTACCTGCAAATGGCCCAGCGCATTGCCCGCTCCCACCATGAACATTTTGATGGAAGCGGCTACCCGGACGGCCTTAAGGGCGAAGCCATCCCGCTAGAGGCCCGCGTTGTGGCGGTGGTGGATGTGTTTGATGCCCTGGTGAGCCAACGGCCCTTCAAACAGGCCTGGCCTGTACCGGAGGCCGTGGCGGAAATTAGGCGCCAGGCAGGTCTTCATTTTGACCCCGAAGCGGTGGGGGCATTCTTGCGATGCGTCCGTGCAGGAGATCTGCTGCTGCCCGATCCTGCCAAAAGCTTGTAAGGCTTCTATCGCACAGCGGGATCGCCGGTCACCGGATCGGTGGCGCGCGCCAGGGCTGAAAATGCGCTGTAAAACCATGTGGCAAGGTTTTGGTATAGTACCCTGGTGCTGTTTGGCCGTGGCCAAACACGGGTGGGGTATGGGCCGCAGGAATGCTTTCTGGTTTGCTCTCCCAGCAGTCGCTTCGCTGGGACTGTTTTTGCTGTACCCATTTTTGGATGTGTTGCGCTTCTCAACCTGGGACTGGTCGGGGCTATCGGAGCCCCGGGGGGTTGGCCTCGAGAACTACCGCGACATACTGCGCGATCCGGATTTTTACAACAGCCTGCGCATCACCCTGGTTTTTGGGGTGATGACCCTGGTGCCTTTCGTGTTGCTCTCGGTGCTGCTGGCCCTGGCCCTGGATGGTCAGCCCTACGAACGTCCTATCAAAGCCCTGCTTTTTTTGCCAGGTTTGGTCACCCTGGGGGGGGCTGCGGTGGCCTGGTACACCCTTTTTTCGCCCGAGTACGGTGCCCTGGCTTCGCTGATTCCGGTGCCCCGCTGGGATCAAAGCCCCTTCTGGGCTTTAGTCCTGATAATGCTTTTTACCATCTGGCGGCACATCGGCTATGGGGTGCTGGTGGTCTCGGCCCGGCTTAAGGCCATCCCCAAGGCCCTACTCGAGGCTGCCGCTGTGGATGGTGCCACCCCCGCCCAGTCTTTTCGTTTTATTACCCTGCCCCTGCTGCGCCCAGCGATTACATTTCTGGTGGTGATTGGCACCGTTTTGACCCTCCAGGGCTACACAGCGGTGTTTTTGTTGACCCGCGGGGGCCCCTTCGGAGGCACCGAGGTGCTTGGCTACTATCTTTACAAGACGGGTTTCGAAGCGGGCCGTCTCGGCTATGCCGCGGCCCTCACGGTGATCATTTTGCTGTTGACGCTGGCCTTTGCCCTGGCGCAGGCCCGGCTGCTGCGGGAGGAGAGATGAAAGTTGGGCTGGTTTTTCTAGCACAACCCAGGCTTGGTGCTTTCTGCTTGGAGGTGTGCCCGTGCGCTGGCTAGGCCATCTGCTGGTGTGGACGGTGGCCTTCCTGGTGGCCCTGCCTTTCATCTGGATGGCCTATGCGGCTTTTATTCCGCCCGAGGCGGTTTTTAGCGGCAACATCTTTGGACAGCTTGGCTTCAGCCTGGCTAATTTCGAGGTGCTGGGCCGGGAGGGTTTTTGGGAGGGTTTTTGGGGACGCCTGCTGTTCTCGGTGCTCTTAACCGGGAGCGTAACCCTGCTTCAGCTCGCCACCGGCTTTCTGGCGGCCTATGCCATTAAGGAGGGGGCCAGGCTCCTGCCGTTTTTTCTGGTGCTGCTGGCTATTCCAGTCGAGTTGCTGCTGGTTCCTTTGTATGGTCTGTTGGTAGGGCTGAAGATCTTGGATACCATCTGGGCTTTGGTGCTGCCCTTTGCGGCCAGTCCGTTCATTGTGTATTTGCTGTTCCAGGGGATGCGCACCGTCCCGGAAGAACTGCTCGAGGCCGCCCGGATTGATGGGGCTGGTCACCGCGTTTTGCTCACCCGCATCCTGTTGCCGCTTTTGCGCCCTCAGCTAATTGCAGCCGGGGTGCTGGCCTTTGCGGCGCACTGGAACCTGGTGCTGTACCCGCGGATTGTGGCTGGCAGCAAAGAACTTAAAACCGTTCAGACCTGGATTACCGACCTGCAGCGCCAGAATCCGGCCGATTGGGGGCCTTTGTCGGCAGCGGCACTGGCCGCTACCCTGCCCCTGGTGATCATTTACTTGCTCTATGAGCGCCGGATTGTGGAAACCTTTGAAGAAGGCCTCAAAGGGTAAGCCCCTTTTGATGATTCGAACTTTTTTCTCACACAGGCTATGGCAAACTGAAACTGGGTAAACCACGGAGGATGAAGCAGATGCGCTGGTTGATGGTACTGTTGGTTGGAGTGGGATGGGCTTTGGCCCAGCGCCCGGTTGAGATACCTTTTTGGCACACCGCAGGCCCTCCGGGCCAGGAGCCCCTAGAAGAGATAATCCGCGATTTTAATAGCCGTCAGCGGGACTACCGAATTGTGCCCAGCTTTGTGGGGGATTACCGCGAAGGGGGTCTAAAACTCCTGGCGGCGCTGCGTTCTGGGGGAGCCCCGGCGCTGTTTCATGCTGAGATTTCCTTTTTGGGGCGGATGGTGCAGGACAACGTAGCCCAGCCGCTGGATGAGTACTTAGGAAACCTGCCCGGGGATTTTTACCCCGGATTCCTGGAGACCGGCAAGCTGCGGGGCCGCACCTATGGGCTGCCGATAGGCCTCTCGATTCCGGTGTTTTTCTACAACGCCGACCAGTTTGCTGCCAAAGGGTTGGGCGTCCCGCGCTCCTGGAATGATGTGGTCACGGCGGCGCAGCGCTTGACCACCCGGGCCGCCAAGGGGTACACGGTCTCGAGCGACATCTACAGCTTTGTGGTAATGGTGATGAGCCGGGGAGGATCTATTGTGGACAGCCAGGGCCGCCCGGATTTTACCAACCCCAAGGTGGTGGAGACCCTCGAGTTCCTGCAGGACATGGTGCGGAAGAACATAGCCCAGAGCCGGAACATCGCCGAGGCCCAGTTCTCCGTCGCCGACTTTTTGCGCACCAAGACCTTTATGGGCGTCGCGCCCATTACCCTGTGGCCGCTGATCGAAAACCGCGCCCCCATCCCTTTCAGGCTGGGAGTTGCAGCGGTACCCCGCACGGAAGGTGGAAAAGTGCCGCTGGCGGGTGGCACCCTGGTGGTGCTCCGCGGGGCCAGTGAGCAGCAGGCCCGTGGGGCTGTGGCCTTCTGGCGCTTTGCTATGGAGCCGGCCAACATCGCCAAATGGGTCAAGGCCACCTACTACATGCCCATGCGCCGGGCCGCTCAGCCTTTGCTGGAAGACTTTTACAAAGAAGATCCCCGCCGTCGGGTGGCCTTCAGCCAGGTAGAGCACGCCGATGTGTGGCTGCAAGACCCCGAGTTTACCATCTGGTACAGCTTCCTGGAGGACGCCCTCGAGCGCGCCCTGAAAGGCAACGCCAACGCCAGACAGGTGCTGGAAGAGGCCCAGCGCCGCGCCAGCAGCGTTGAGCGCCGCTGATGGAGCCGCTGGTCTGGGATAGGTTTTGCTATGGCTGGATTTTTGGGGATCCAGTATGAATCCTGCCGTGGATGGTGAACTGTTCGTGGTTGACCGATTACACCGTCTTGACAGCAATAACGGTGCATAGGTACACTGCCCCCTGGGATGATCTTAAGTGCAAAAAAATCCAGTGCCGGGAGGCTAGTCTGAGCTAGCCCGCGCACTGCGTATCCCGGCCCGCACACAGCTTGCGGGCGGTTTTTTTTATAAAGGAGTTTATGCCAGCGTCCACCCCAGCCCACCGCATTGAAATCGTCGACACCACCTTCCGCGACGGCCAGCAGTCGCCGCTTTTGTTCGATACCGAGAAGTACCGGTTCACACTGGAAGAGAAGAAGGTTTTGATGACCGGCTTGCTCGAGCTGGGCGTCACCCACTTCGAGTTTTTTTCACCGGTGGTGGGAGTGGCCGAGGCGCAGGATGTGCGGGAGCTAATAGCCCATGCCAGCGCGCTCACCCAGAAGCCCCTTCGCTTCCTGGCCCACTGCCGCTGCAACCTGCAGGACATTGAGCAGGCGCTCGAGACCGGCTGCAATGGTCTGAATCTTTACCTGGGGGTTTCGCCCCTGGCCCAGCAGCACAATGCCCAAAAATCCCTGGAGGAATCGGTGCAACTGGTTCAGGAGGTGATTGCCACTACCCGCGCGGCCCATCCGGATCTGTATATCCGATTTAGCGCCGAAGACGCTTTCCGCACCCCGCTCGAGGATATCTTTCGCCTCTACGACGCCATTTACCCCTATGTAAATACCCTGGGCATGCCCGATACCGTGGGTATAGCTGAGCCCGAGGATGTGAGTGCTGTGGTGGCCCAGCTACGCCAGCGCTATCCTAATGTGGCGCTTGAGTGCCACTTTCACAACGATCGGGGACTGGCCCTGGCCAACGTAATTGCCGCGGTGCGGGCCGGGGTGCGCTATGTGGATGCCTCCATCTGGGGCCTGGCCGAGCGCTCGGGCATCCCCTCGGTAACGGGGGTGCTTTTCAACCTCTCGAAGCGCTACCCCGAGATAGCCCAGCAGTACAACCTGAGCCAGTGCTATCCCCTCAACGTGCTGATGGCCTCTATTCTGGGTACGCTGGTGCCTTACACCGAGCCGGTCTCGCTGACCAACCGCACCCATACCGCTGGTGTGCACCAGAAGGCCGTTCTGAATGAAAAGAAAGTCTACGAGGCCCACAACCTGCACGACTTTGGGGTGGACAAAAACCAGTTACTGCTGGGGCCCCTGTCGGGCTGGAACCTGATTTACTACTATCTGAAAGAAGTGGAAGGCTTTGTGATCAGCAAAGAGCAGGCCAAGCAGATCGCCCAGGAGTTCAAGGGCCGTACCAGCGAGATTGGGCGCCGGAAGAAACCCGAGGAGCTTTTGCTGGAAATTGCTGAGGCCCACGGCCTGCTGCGCCATACCCTACCCGAGGAGGTGCCCACCGCGCGGCTGGAGAACCTGGATTGAGAGCTTCCTGCAGAGTCTGGATGTATAGCCACTGGTGATAGGAGGGGGTGATGGGACTAACTTTAGCGGAAAAAATCCTTTCTCGGCGAGCCGGCCGTCAGGTCGAGGCTGGTGAGTTGGTGGTGGTGGAGGTGGATCAGGTGATGGTGGTGGACTCCATTGCCGGGAGCTTTTTCAAGCGACTGGAGCAATTGGGCGCCACGCCGCGCTTCCCGGAAAAGGTCGCCATCGTGATTGACCATGTGGCCCCCGCCGCCAATGTGGAGGTGGCCAAGGCCCAGCAGGAAATTCGTGCCTGGGGCAAGCGGTATGGCTGCCGGGTGTTCGACGTGGGGCGGGGTATCTGCCACCAGGTGCTGGTGGAGGAGCGCCTGGCCTTGCCGGGGGGTATCGTGCTGGGCTCGGACAGCCACTCCACCACCTACGGCGGCATTGGGTGCTTTGGCAGCGGGATGGGGGCTACCGATATCGCGCTGGCCGCGGCCTCAGGGCGCACCTGGTTGCGCGTGCCGGAAACCGTCAAGGTTACCTTCCGGGGGCAGCTTGCACCGGGTGTGACCGCAAAGGATGCGGCCCTCGAGATGATTCGAGTGCTGACCGCCGATGGGGCTACCTACATGAGCATCGAGATGCACCTGGTGGAGGGGGCCGAGGCCCTGACCCGTAGCCAGCGCCTGACCCTGGCCAACCTCACCGTGGAGGCTGGGGCCAAGTGTGGGCTGGTGGTGCCCAGCGGGGAAATTCTGGACATGTATGAGGTGCCCGACTGGCTTTACCCCGACCCCGATGCGGTTTACGCGCGCGAGATCGAGATCGATCTGGCAGCCCTTACCCCCAGGGTCTCGGTGCCGTTTTATGTGGATAACGTGGAAGAAGTGGCAAAGGTGAGGGGTAAGAAGGTGGATCAGGTGTTTGTGGGCACCTGTACCAACGGACGGCTGGATGACCTGCACCAGGTGGCCGAAATTCTCAAAGGTCGCAAAGTGGCACCGGGGGTGCGGTTGCTGGTGATACCGGCCTCGTCGCAGGTGCTGGAGGAGGCCACCGCCGATGGCACCCTGCTCACCCTGTTGCAAGCCGGGGCCACGCTGGGCACCCCGGGTTGCGGGCCCTGCATGGGGCGGCACCAGGGCGTGCTGGCCCCCGGCGAGGTGTGCGTGAGCACCTCCAACCGCAACTTTAGAGGCCGGATGGGGGCGGCCGATGCCGAAATTTACCTGGCCTCGCCCCGGGTAGCTGCTGCTTCGGCGGTTGCTGGTTACATCACCACCCCGGAAGAGCTGGAGGTGTCCCGTGCCTAGGGTCTGGAAGTTTGGCGATGCCATCAACACCGACGACATCTTGCCCGGCAAGTACGCCCCTTTTATGGTGGGCGAGGATAAATTTCACACCTATGCTTTCGCCCACATACGCCCCGATTTTGCCTCCAACTACCGACCGGGCGATATTCTGGTTTGCGGCAAGAACACCGGCCTTGGCTCTTCGCGTGAGTATGCGCCAGAAGCCCTGCGTAAGCTGGGCCTGAAGGCCATTATTGCCAAAAGCTATGCCCGTATCTTCTACCGCAACCTGGTTAACCTGGGCATCATGCCCTTTGAGGCCCCGGAGGTGGTGGAAGCTTTGCAAGACGGCGATGAGGTGGAGCTGGACTTTGAGCAGGGCATACTGCGGCGCGGGGCCGAGACCTTCCGGCTCCGCCCACCCCCGGCCTTTCTGCTGGAAGCCCTCAAAGAGGGCAGCATCCTGGAGTACTACCGCAAGTATGGGCGGTTTCCCGGCGAAGGGCTTGAAGGGTAAACTGGGGCGGTTGAGGCCTTTATGGGAGATATAGAAGTGATCTGTCCGGTGTGCAACGAGCCCAACTACCTGCTCGCTGAAGACCTCGAGGAACTCACGTCCGATGATTACATCGAGTGCGAGTCCTGCGGGGCCTACCTGCAAATTCTCTCGACCGATCCGCTCGAGGTGGTGGTGATTGAGGATGGCGAGGAAGGCTTTTTCGTGGACTGCCCGGAGTGCGGCCTGACCTTCGAGGTGGATGGCAGCGAAGAAGAGGTGGTATGCCCGGAGTGTGGGCATCGTTTTACGCCGGACTGGTCGGAAATAGACGAGGAAGACGATCTGGACTAGCGACGAGGTGGAAGGAGCGATTATGACTGCCGAGTGTGTGGAATGTGGAAGCCCGATCGAACTGGAGAGCCCTGAGCTGGGGGAGCTGGTGGTCTGTGAGACCTGTGGTGCGGAGCTCGAGGTGGTGGGGCTGGAGCCCCTCAAGCTACAGACGGCCCCCGAGGAAGCGGAGGACTGGGGCGAGTAAATAGCACCCGGGAGCGGGCCCGCCGGCCTGCTCCCGACCCCTGATTTTTTATGCTGGCGATTCTGTACGACCGCATCCGCCCCGACGAGGAGATGCTCTTCAAGGCTGCCGAGGGGCTGGGCATTCCTTTCAAGAAAATCTACGCCAAGCAGATGCCCATGCGCCTGGGGGAACGCCCGCCGGAGCTCGAGGGCGTTACCTGTGCGGTGGAGCGCCTGGTCTCCCAGAGCAAGGGCCTGGCTGTTTCGCGCTACTTAAAAAGCCTGGGGATTCCGGTGGTGAACGCCCCGGAAGTGATCGAGGTGTGCGGTGACAAATGGGCCACAAGCTGTGCCCTGGAGGCCCATGGGGTGCCCCAGCCCCGAACCGCCCTGGCTACCGAGGCCGAGGAAGCCCTCAAGCTGATCGAGCAGATGGGCTACCCGGTGGTGATGAAGCCGGTGGTGGGGAGCTGGGGTCGCCTGCTCTCGCTGATCCGTGACCGCGATGCCGCCGAGACGGTGCTCGAGCACAAGGAGGTGCTGGGCGGTTACCAGCACCAGCTTTTCTACATACAGGAGCTGGTGGACAAAGGCGGCCGGGACATCCGGGCCTTTGTGGTGGGGGATACCTGCATTGGGGCCATCTACCGCTCCTCGACCCACTGGATTACCAACACCGCCCGCGGGGGCAAGGCCTCCAACTGCCCGGTAACGCCCGAGCTGGCCGAGCTGGCGGTCAGGGCGGCCCGGGCGGTGGGGGGTGGGGTGGTGGCCATCGACCTGTTCGAGTCGCCTCGAGGCCTGCTGGTCAACGAGGTCAACCACACCATGGAGTTCAAGAACTCGGTGAGCACCACCGGGGTGGACATCCCGGCCAGGATTCTGGAGTACGCCTGGAGCTTGCGACTGCGTTAGGCTATGAGCGAGAAAAAGACGGTTTCGATTGTGGGGGGTTCCGGCTACGCCGGGGGGGAGTTTCTGCGGCTGGCCCTGGGGCACCCGTACCTCGAGGTCAAACAGGTCACCTCGCGCCGTATGATGGGCGACCCGGTCACGCTGGTGCACCCCAACCTGCGGGGCCGCACCAACCTGAAGTTTGTAGACCCGGCCAGCCTCGAGCCCTGCGATATTCTGGTGCTTTCCATGCCGCACGGGGTGGCGGCCAAGGAGTTTGAGAAATACCAGCACCTGGCCCCCGTGATCGTGGATCTGTCGGCGGACTTTCGCCTGAAGAACCTGGATCTGTACAGGAAATACTACGGCGAAGACCACCCCCGCCCCGACCTTGTGGGCCAGTGGGTCTACGGCAACCCCGAGCTGTACCGCGAGGCCCTCAAAACCGCCAACTACATCGCCTGCTGCGGCTGCAACGCCACCGCCACCATCCTGGGCCTCTACCCCTTGCTGCAAGAGGGCCTGCTGGCCCCGGGGCCCATCTTCGCCACGGTGATGATCTCTACCAGCGCCGCCGGGGCCGAGCCCAGCCTGGCCTCGCACCACCCCGAACGCGCGGGCAGCATCCGGGCCTACAAGCCCACCGGCCACCGCCACACCGCCGAAATTCGCGAGAACCTGCCGGGCCAGCCCGAACTCCACCTGACCGCCATCGCCACCGACCGGGTGCGCGGCATCCTGATGACCGCCCAGACCTTTTTGCGCCAGGGCCTGAGCGAAAAAGAGGTCTGGGGGGCCTACCGCAAGGTGTATGGGGCGGAGCCTTTCATCCGCCTGGTGAAGCTTAAGAAGGGCATCCACCGCTACCCCGACCCCAACGTGGTGGAGGGCACCAACTACTGCGATGTGGGCTTCGAGCTGGAAGAGGATACCGGGCGGCTGGTGGTGATCTCGGCCATTGACAACCTGGTCAAGGGAACCGCGGGCCACGCCATCCAGAGCCTGAACGTGCGGATGGGCTGGCCCGAGACCGCGGGCCTCGAGTTCAGCGGGCTGCATCCGTAGGCTATGGTCGTCGTCGGCAGCACCAACCCGGCCAAGCTCGAGCCGGTGCGCCGGGTGTTTGCAGAGGTGTTTCCGGGCCTGGAGGTGCGCGGGGTGGAGGTGCCCAGCGGGGTGCGGGCCCAGCCGATTGGCTACCATGAAACCCTGCAGGGCGCCCTAAACCGGGCCCGGGCAGCCCTGGCCCAGCCCGGCGCAGCCTGGGGCCTGGGGCTGGAGGCTGGGGTGGAGTTCAATGGGCAGGGGAGCTGGCTCTTCAACATTGCGGTGATTCTGCGGGCCGATGGGCGGTGGGGCCTGGCCCGCGGGGGCTCGGTTTTGCTGCCGCCGCGGGTGGGGGAGCGCCTGCGAAGGGGCGAGGAGCTGGGCCCCATCATGGACGATCTGGTGGGAAAAAAAGACACCAAGAAGGGCAGCGGTGCGGTGGGCATCCTTACCCTTTCGCGCATCGAACGGATGGAGTTCTGGCGGCACACCCTCGAGCTGGCCCTGCCCCCTTTTCTGCGCCCGGAGCTTTATCCACTGGAGGGTGTGGCGTACCTGTTCCCCGACACCTAGGGAAAATCGGTATGATGGCGGGCTAGAGGTTGGGCGATGATTGTAGTCAAGGTAGGCGGTTCAGAAGGCATCAACTACGAGGCGGTGGCGAAGGACGCCGCTTCGCTCTGGAAGTCGGGCCAGAAGCTCATCCTGGTGCACGGGGGCAGCAGCGAGACCAACAAAATTGCCGAGGCCCTGGGCCATCCGCCGCAGTTTCTGACCCACCCCGGCGGCCTCACCAGCCGCCTCACCGACCGGAAGACCCTGGAAATTTTCGAGATGGTCTACTGCGGCCTGGTGAACAAGCGCATCGTGGAGCTGTTGCAGAAAGAGGGCGTCAATGCCGTGGGCCTTTCGGGGCTGGATGGGCGCATCTTCGAGGGCAAGCGCAAGGACGCGGTCAAGTACATCGAAAACGGCAAGATCAAGATTCACCGGGGCGACTACACGGGCTCGGTGGAAAAGGTGAACACGGCCCTGCTTACCCTGTTGCTGGAGGCGGGCTACCTGCCGGTGCTCACCCCGCCGGCGGTCTCGTACCAGGGCGAGGCCATCAACACCGACGGCGACACCGCAGCAGCCCTGCTGGCCACGGCCTTCAAAGCCGAAGCGCTGCTGCTCCTTTCCAACATTCCGGGCCTCCTGGCCAACTTCCCCGACGAGTCGAGCCTGATCCGCGAGATTCCGGCAGCCCGGGTGGGCGACCCCCAGTACATGAGCGTGGCCCAGGGGCGCATGAAGAAAAAAGTGCTGGGGGCGGTGGAGGCAGTGCAGGGTGGGGTGGGCCGGGTGGTGTTTGGGGATGCCCGCATCGAGCAGCCCATCTCGGCGGCGCTGGCGGGGGCCGGTACGGTGGTGCGGTAAGCTCCAGGCGGTACAATCGCCTCAATATGGAAAAGCTCATCTCCCGGCGCGACCTCGAGTTCCTGCTGTATGAAGTGCTGGAGGTGGAGGCCCTCACCCAGCGCGAGCGCTACCGCGACCACAGCCGCGAGACCTTCAAAGATATCCTGGACGTGGCCTACCGCATCGCGCTCGAGCACTTCGCCACCCACAACAAGAAAAACGACCAGGAAGAGCCCTGGTTCGACGGCGAGCGGGTGCACACCAACCCCGAGATCAAGGCGGCCCTCGAGGCCTACCGCCAGGCGGGCCTGTTTGCGGCCACGCACGACTACGCGCTGGGCGGCATTCAACTGCCCTACGTGATTGCCACGGCCTACGGCGCTTTGTTCAAGGCGGCCAACATCGCCACCGCCAGCTTTGCCCTGCTCACCGCGGGCAACGCCAACCTTCTGCGCAAATATGGCTCGCCGGCCCAGCAGAAAAAGTACCTGCTGCCCCAGCTCGAGGGCCGCTTTTTTGGCACCATGTGCCTCTCCGAGCCCCACGCCGGCTCCTCGCTCACCGACCTCCTGACCCGCGCCGAACCCCAGGCGGATGGCACCTACCGGCTCAACGGCTCCAAGATGTGGATTTCCGGGGGCGACCACGAGATTGCCGAGAACATCGTGCACCTGGTGCTGGCCAAGATTCCCGGAGGCCCCCCCGGCGTCAAGGGGATTTCGCTCTTCATCGTGCCCAAGTACCTGGTGCACGAGGATGGCCGCCTGGGGCCCCGCAACGGGGTGCGGGTGGCCGGCCTCAACCACAAGATGGGCTACCGGGGGATTCCCAACTGCTTGCTGAGCCTCGAGGACGCGGTGGGTGAGCTGGTGGGCGCGCCGCACCAGGGCCTGTCCTACATGTTCACCATGATGAACGAGGCCCGCATCGGGGTGGGCATGGGCGCGATGGCGCTGGCCTACACCGGCTACCTGCACGCGCTGGAATACGCCCAGACCCGCACCCAGGGCCGCCGCCTGCACGACAAGAACCCGGCCAGCCCCGCGGTTCCCATCATCCAGCACCCCGATGTGCGCCGCATGCTGATCATGCAAAAAGCCTACGCCGAGGGCTGCTTGCACCTGTGCCTGTATGCGGCCCGGCTGGTAGACGAGGAGCGTACCGCTCCCACCCCCGAGGCCGCCGAGCAGGCCCGTTTGCTGCTCGAGGTGCTCACCCCGGTGGTCAAGGCCTGGTCGAGCGAGCTGGGTATGCGGGCCAACGAGCTGGCTATTCAGGTGCACGGGGGCTACGGCTACACCCGCGACTACAACGTCGAGCAGTTCTACCGCGACAACCGCCTCAACGCCATTCACGAGGGCACCAACGGCATCCAGGCCCTCGACCTGCTGGCGCGCAAGGTGGGGATGCAGAGAGGGCAGGGCTTCCGGCTGTGGGCGCAGGAGGTCGAACGAACCATCCAGGCCAGCCGGGACACCGAGGCCCTGCGGCCTTACGCCGAAGCCCTCGAGCAGGCCCTGCAGACCACCACCGAGGTCACCCAGCACCTGCTGAACAAGGCGGCCCAGGGGGCGGTGGAGCGGGCTTTTGCCAACTCGTTTGCCTATCTGGAACTCTTCGGCACGGTGACGCTGGCCTGGCTGTGGCTGGAGCAGGCGCGCAAAGCGTTGGGAAAGGAAGGGGCTTTCTACCGGGGTAAGCTCGAGGCCGCCCGCTACTTTTTCCTCTACGAGCTCGACAAGGTGCCGCTGCTGGCCGCGAGGCTGATGCGCCTGGACGATGTGTTTTTGTACCCCGAGCAGGACTGGCTGGTGGCAGATTGATTCGGGATAAACAGGTATCCTGTGGGTGGCTTGCCGGGGGCTGGCCTTGCTGCGGCCAGCGCGCGACTTTCCCGGCGGCCCAAAGCAGTTCCGTGCCCACAGGTGGCGCGAATACAAGGCCTGCAGAGGCCATCTTTTGAATCCTGGAGACTGGCTTTGGGCTCAATTGGCTGTTTATGCCAAGGCCGATTGAGAATTTCCCCATCTTTGGGTGACGAATATGCGTTGGAATAGCGGTATGGTGCGCTGGTGGATGGTGTTGGTGGTACTCTGGTGCGCGGCCTATGCACAAACACCCCCTGCGATGCTTCCGGCCTCTAAGCTGGGGCTGAGCGTGACCCAGGAGAACGGGGCCACCACCTTTCACAAGGATGGGCTGAGTTTTACCTATGTGGAGGGCCTGGGCTGGATCCCCCCATTGGAAGCCGGCCTGCCCCCGCCCCAGGGGGCCATGCTGCCGGTAGAGGTAGTCCGGGCGGTGGGCCTGGTGGCGGCGCCGGAAGCCGGGGTGCGCTACTCGGCCAGCGCCAACCGCCTGCGCCTGGTCTTCGATCTGCCCGAGGGCGACGCGGTGCAGCCCACGCCCTCCAGCCTGGCCCCGTACCCGGGCTCCCTCGAGCTGAGCCTGCCCTACTTCGCCCCGGGCCTCGAGGCGGTGCGGCCTGCCGGGGTGGGGGTAGAGGCCCGCTACGAGCTGCAAAGCACCCTGCTCAGGCTGCAAGCCCCGCCGGGCCGCTTCTACCGCTACCGCACTTTTTTGCTTTCCAACCCCAGCCGCTATGTGCTGGATGTCTACTACCTCGAGCCCGAGCGCCAGGAGACCCTTATGCCGGGCTTCCGCTACCGCGAAGTGTGGGCCTGGACGCCCGAGCCGGTGCGCATGTACTGGCTCGAGGCCGCGCCCGGTAGCTGGCGCATGGAGCCGGTGGGCCGCCCCGGTGAGCGCAAGGTGTTGCCGGAGATGGCCCCTGGGGCCCTGGCCATCCTGAACGGGGGCTACTTCGATGGCCGAACCGGAACGCCCATTGGCCTCTGGGTGCGCGGGGGGGTGCCTCTGAGCTTTCCCTACGGGCGCAGCGCGCTGTTCTGGCAGGATGGGAGTATATTCGCCGGACGGCCGCAGTTTGCGGCCTCGGTGCAGCTCATGGATGGGCGCAGCGTTCGGGTGGGGGTCAACCTCAACCGAGCGAAATACACCGCGCACACCCTGGCCGGGCCGGTGGGGCGCCCGGGAGAGAACGTGCACATCGTGCAGGGCGACCGGATTGTTGCTACCTACCCTGCCCCGCACGAACTGCCTGAGGGCTACTGGGCGCTCACCTTTCCTGCCGAAGCCCCCATCGCCCGCACCGGCGAGACCCTGCGGCTGATGATCAGCCTCGAGCCCCCAACCAACTACGCGCTCGAGGCCGGCCCTTTGCTCATCCAAAGCGGGGCCAACGTCTTCGACCCCAACGCCGAGCCCTTCCGCGACCGCGCCCCGGTAGAGGCGGTGGCGGCCCAGTCGGTGGTGGCCTGGTCACAGGAGGGGGCGCTCTACTTTATCGTGACCGAGCCCATGCGCCCCGAGGCGCTGGCCCGGGTGCTGCAGGAGCAGGGCTTCTGGGGAGCCATCCGCATGGATGGAGGCGGCTCGGCCCAGCTCTGGGTGCAGGGGCGTTTGCGCAATCCGGGCAATGGCCTGCTGGGGGTGCGCCCGGTGGTGAACGGGCTGGCGCTGTACCCCAAGCCATAGAGCAGCTTTCGGCTCCCACCGGTGGCCTGGTCTGGGTTTGGTAATCCCTTCTTGTGCCACCTGAAGCGTCGCCTCCACCCCGGTCGCATCAAGTTTTGCCATCGGTCGGGGTGCGTAACCTCACGCACCGGCCCTGAATCACCCCCTTGCCCCCAAAACCTGTAGGATAGAAGCAAATGGGACTGGTCATCGTGGCCAACCGAGCCCCTTTCCGCCTTACCCCAGAAGGCCTAGCCCCCGCGGTGGGCGGCCTGGCTTCCGCCCTCTTACCGGTTCTCGAGGCCCGGGGAGGCGTCTGGGTAGCCGCCCGGGAAGAAGGGGAAAAGGCCCTCACCCTAAGGCCCCGGGAAAGCGCCATCCGCTTGGTACAGGTCACCTTACCCCAAAAGGAGTGGCAGGGGTTTTACGGGGGGTTTGCCAACCGAATCCTCTGGCCCCTATGCCACTACTTCCTGGAGAAAGTTGAGCTTAAGCGGGACTACTTCCAAGACTACGTTCGGGCCAACCAACGCTTTGCCAGCAAGGTGACCGAACTGCTCCAACCCGAAGACGTGGTGTTTATACAGGACTACCACCTCATGCTCCTGCCCAAGCTCCTGCGGGAGCGTGTTCCAAACCCCATAGGGTTCTTCTTCCACATCCCCTGGCCCTCCAGCGGGGTGTTCCGCGTCCTGCCCTGGGGGAAAGCTCTGGTGGAAGGCCTCTTAGGTGCTGACCTCATCGGGTTCCATACTTCGGAGTACGCGGAAAACTTCCTCAGAACCGCCGCCCACTACGGCTTCCCCATAGAGGGCAACCGGGTTCGGTGGGGGGACCGCTGGATTCGGGTAGAGGTTCACCCCCTAGGCATAGACACCGCCCGCTTCCGGGAGCTGGTTCGGGACAAAAGGGTCCAAGAGCACGCCCAAGCGTTGAAGCACCTCGCAGGCAAGCGGCTCATCCTTGGAGTAGACCGCTTGGACTACACCAAGGGCATTCTGGAAAGGCTTTTGGCCTACGAACGGTTCCTGCGTACCCACCCCCACTGGCGGGGCAAGGTGACCCTATTCCAGATCGCCACCCCTACCCGCACCAGCGTGGCGGAATACCGGGAGCTCAAACGCCAGGTGGACGAGGTGGTGGGGCGGATCATGGGAAGCTTCCTGCGGGAGGACTGGATCCCCTTGCGGTACTTCTACCAGGCCTTTCCCCCAGAGGAGCTGGTGGCCTTCTACCTAGCGGCGGACGTCGCGCTCATCACCCCTTTGCGGGACGGCATGAACCTGGTGGCCCTGGAGTACGCCTACACCTCGGAAGAAGGGATACTCATCCTATCCAACCTGGCGGGGGCGGCCGAATACCTCAGAGAAGCCCTCTTGGTCAACCCCTATGACCTCGAGGGCATCGGGGCCGCCCTGGATCAGGCCCTGCGCACCCCTAAGGGGGCGCGCCAGGAAAGGCTTCAGGCCCTTTGGGATCGCATAGACGGCCTGGACGTAAAGCGGTGGGCGGAGGGCTTTCTCCATTCGTTGGCGGAGGGGAGATGAGGGCGGAAAACCCGGTGTTCTTCCTGGACTACGATGGGACGCTGGCCCCCATCGCCCCCAGGCCCGAGGAGGCCTTCCCTTACCCTGAGGCCCCCAGGGTGCTGGAGGCCTTGCGGGCCCGCTTCCCGGTCTACGTGATCACCGGGCGCCGGGTGCGGGATCTGGAGGCCCTCCTCCCCCTTTCCGGCCTCCCAGTGGTAGGAGGGCACGGGGCAGAGGAGGGCATCCTAGGAGGAGAAGTCCGCTCCCTGCTCTCTGTGGATCTCTCCCCCCTACGGCAACGCCTCCTCCCCTGCGAAGGGGTGCAGCTAGAGGACAAGGGCTTTGCCCTCGCGTTCCACTACCGGGGAGCCCGAGACCAAGAGGGAGTGAAAGCCTGCCTCCGGCGGTGGCTTGAAGAGGTGAAGGGGCTTCTCCAGGCCTTAGACCTCGAGGCCCTTTGGGGCAAGAAGGTTCTGGAGATCAAGCCTAAGGGGGCGGAGAAGGGCCGGGCGGTTCTCCGCCTGCTGGAGCGCCACCCCGGCCACACCCCCGTCTGCATCGGGGACGACGCCACGGACGAGACGGCCTTTCGCGCCCTTCAGGGCCGGGGCCTGACCCTTAAAGTGGGGCCCGGGCCCACCGCCGCGGCAGGGCGCCTGGCGGATGTGGACGAGGTTCTGGCCTACTTGAAAACTTACCTCTGACCCCCTAGCTTTAGGGTGTGGATCCTCTTTGGTACAAGGACGCAGTCATCTACCAGCTCCACGTCCGCTCCTTCTACGATGCCAACGACGACGGCTACGGGGACTTTGAGGGCCTAAGGCAGAAGCTCCCCTACCTCGAGGCCCTCGGGGTGAACACCCTGTGGCTCATGCCCTTCTTCCAATCTCCCTTACGGGACGACGGGTACGACATCTCCGACTACTACCAGATCCTCCCGGTACACGGAAGCCTGGAGGACTTCAAGCGCTTTTTGGACGAGGCCCACGAGATGGGGCTCAGGGTCATCGTGGAGCTGGTGCTGAACCACACCTCCATAGACCACCCCTGGTTCCAGGAAGCCCGCAAACCCGGAAGCCCCATGCGGGACTGGTACGTCTGGAGCGACACCCCGGAGAAGTATAAGGGGGTGCGGGTCATCTTCCAGGACTTTGAAACCTCCAACTGGACCTTTGACCCCGTGGCCGGGGCCTACTACTGGCACCGCTTCTACCACCACCAGCCGGATCTCAACTGGGACAACCCCGAGGTGGAAAAGGCCATGCAGGAGGTGATGTTCTTCTGGGCTGACCTGGGGGTGGACGGCTTCCGGCTGGACGCCATCCCTTACCTGTACGAGCGGGAGGGCACCTCCTGCGAGAACCTCCCGGAGACCATCGCCGCGGTAAAGCGCCTGCGGGCCGCCCTGGAGAAGCGCTACGGCCCGGGAAAAATCCTCCTGGCGGAGGCCAACATGTGGCCGGAAGAAACCCTCCCCTACTTCGGGGAAGGAGACGGGGTTCACATGGCCTACAACTTCCCCCTTATGCCCCGCATCTTCATGGCCCTGCGCCGGGAGGATCGGCGGCCCATTGAGGCCATGCTCCAGGAAACGGAGGGCATCCCCGAAAGCGCCCAGTGGGCGCTTTTCCTCCGCAACCACGACGAGCTCACCCTGGAAAAGGTAACGGAAGAGGAGCGGGAGTTCCTCTGGGAGATCTACGCCCCCGATCCCCGCTTCCGCATCAACCTGGGCATCCGCCGCCGCCTAATGCCCCTTCTTGGGGGAGATCGCCGACGCTACGAGCTGCTGCAGGCCCTGCTCCTCACCCTTAAGGGCTCCCCCATCCTCTACTACGGGGACGAAATCGGCATGGGGGACAACCCCTTCCTAGGGGACCGCAACGGGGTGCGCACCCCCATGCAGTGGTACGCCGACCGCAACGCCGGGTTCTCCCGGGCACCCTACCACCGGCTCTTCCTGCCCCCGGTCAGCGAAGGGCCTTACAGCTACCACTTCGTCAACGTGGAAGCCCAGCAGGATAACCCCCACTCCCTGCTCAACTTTAACCGGCGGCTTTTGGCCCTGAGGAAGCGGTACGCCCAGGTCTTCGGCCAGGGGACGCTCACCCTCTTACCCGTGGAAAACCGGCGGATCCTGGCCTACCTCCGCACCTACGGAGAAGAACGCCTTTTAGTTGTGGCCAACCTCAGCCGCTACACCCAAGCCTTCCACCTCCCCTTGGAGGCGTTCCAGGGCTTAGTGCCCATAGAGCTCTTTTCCCAAAACCCCTTCCCCCCGGTAACCCAGCCCCTTTACCCCATGACCCTGGGCCCTCACGGCTTCACCCTTTTCGCCCTCGCCCTTCCGGAAACCATCCGCGTCTCTGCCCCGGATTGGGCCGAAGAGGTCACCCCCGAAATGCTCCCCCAGGTTCCCATGGAGGAAGGCCTCGAGTCCCTCTTCGTGGAGACCATGGCGGACGAAAGGGCCAGGGCTGCCTTCCTAAAGGCCCTGGTTCAGTGGCTGGGGGAGCGAAGCTGGTTGGCCCTGAAACCCCAGCGGGGGGAGCTTTACGATGCTTTGCGGTTCCAGAAAACGTCCCCCCTCTACCTCACCCTCCTCCAGCTGGAACACCACGGCCGCACCCTGGTCTTCCTCCCCCTGGCCTGGGACGCCGAGGAACGCGAGAGCTCGGGGGCCTTCGCCCGCACCCGGCCTCGAGAGGGCTACCTCTACGAGCTCTCCCAAGACGCGGGGTTTTACGCCCTCCTGCTCCGCCGGCTCAAGGAGGGCTTCCAGGGCAGGAGCCTTAAGGCCTACTACCGAGGGGAGCACCGGGGGCCCGTCCCCGAGGAGCTCACCCTGCTGCGGCCCGGCCTGGCCGCGGGCGATGGGGTCTGGCTCCAGCTGGGGCTGGTTCAGGACGGGGGGCTGAACCGCACCCTCGAGACCCTGCCCCGGCTGGATCTGCCTTGGATCCTGCCCCCAGAGGGGCAGCTGGTTTGGGAACGCGGGAGGGAACGCCGGGTCCTGGCCCTCACGGGACCCCTCCCGGAAGGAAAGCCGCAGGAGGCTTTCGCCCTGGTCCAGACCCTAGCCGCCGAGGGTCTGGCCCGCCTGCGGGGGCAGCGCCTCGAGGAGGGAGGGGCTGGGCTTCTGGTGGAAGCCCTAAGGGAGCTGGAAAGCCTGGCCCGGCTCCTTGGAGTCCGCCTGGCCCTCCTGCACCAGCGCCTTAAGCAGGTGGAGGGGGAGGGGGAAGGGGTGCCCCTGCTGGGGCGGGGCCTGGGGGCTTTTCTGGAGGTCTCGGGGGAGCTTTACCTCCTGGCCCTGGGGCCCCGGGGCTGGGGAAGCCCCCTGGAGGACCTGGCGCGGATGGCCTACGACTTGGAGCGGGCCGTGGAATTAGCCTGGGAGAGCTTGGGAGAAGAGGAGGAGGGCATGAGCCAGGCCGTGGGGGCGTTCGTGGTGGAGGCCCTGCTCGGCGCCTACCAGGACACCGTCCCGGAGCCCCTAGACCTAGAGGCTTGGCCGGGTGTCATGGCCTCCTGGGCCGAGGTTCAGCTCCAGCGGGAGGAACGATCCATCCGCCTGCGCATCCTCCGCCGGTGGAAGGAACGGGCCGCTAGCCCTTGACGGGCGCCTTGGGGGTGAACTGGGCCTCCTCGGGGGAGGAGGCGGAGGGCTGAGGCATCAGGGGTGCCAGGATAGCCCATTCCTGGTCGGTCAGATCGCTGGGGTAGCGGCTTTCTCTGAGTTCCATGCGTGACTATAGCATGAGGGAGGGTATTAAGACAGTCTCTTATAAGCTGGGGGTGGGGCCTGCAGTTGGGTTCTCGGCATTTTCTCACATCAGCACTTTAAGCTCAGTAAGCCCCCTATCTGAAGTTGCGCTGACCCGGTTCATGCAGTATAGAGCACAGCTTTTAGGGGGTGTCCCGTTCCGAATCTTGAGCTGACCCGAACAGGAGGTTTTATGAACATTGCAATTCTTTGTCACGCCAGCGCAGGGGGTTCGGGTGTGGTGGCGACCGAGCTGGCCCTGGCCTTGGCCGGGCTGGGGCATAACGTGCATCTGGTGGCTACCGAACGGCCCTTCCGCCTGACTGAAGAACGCCTCAACCAGCTCGGCCTGAGCAGCAACCTGCGCTCGATGGGCCAGAACCCGGTGGGTGGGCTGGGCCGCATTTTTCAGGCCTCCAAACAGAGCGTTGCCCGCTGGCTGGGTCTTCTCAAAAAGCCGTTGCGGGCTGGCTCCCTTAACTTCCATCAGGTGCTGAGCGCCGACTACCCCTTGTTCCAGGAGCCGCTCACCCCCCTGACGGCGGCTAACTCTATTGCCGAGCTCATCGAACGCTTCAAAATCGATCTGGTGCACGCCCACTACGCTATTCCACATGCGACGAGCGCTATTCTGGCCCGTGAGATGGGGCTGGAGATCAAGGTGGTTACCACCCTGCACGGTACCGATGTCACCCTGGTGGGGCGTGAGCCGGCTTTTGCCAAGACCACCCAGCACGCGGTGCGCAGCTCGGACGCAGTAACGGCGGTCTCCCGCGCGCTGGCTGAGGAGGCCCGCGCCCAGTTGGGGGTGGAGCGCGAGATTGAGGTGATCTACAACTGGGTGGATCCGGAGCGCTTCCAGCCCAACAAAGACCCGGCCTACCGGGCCCGCTTTGCCCAGCCCGAGGAGGCCATCGTGCTGCATGTTTCCAACTTTCGCGCAGTTAAGCGGCCTTTGGATGCGCTGCGGGTGTTTGCTGGCATCCTCGAGCAGATGCCGGCCCGTATGTTGATGATCGGGGATGGACCGCTGCGCCAGGAGTGCATGGAGCTGGCCGACGAGCTGGAGATCGCCGGACGGGTGCAGTTTTTGGAATCCACGCCCAGCATCGAGAAGTTCATGAGTGTGGCCGATCTTTTGCTGGTGCCTTCTGAGCAGGAATCCTTCGGTCTGGTGGCCCTGGAAGCCATGGCTAGTGGGGTGCCGGTGGTGGCCAGCCGGGTGGGCGGGCTGCCCGAGCTGATTGAAGAGGGTAAAACCGGTTTCCTGCGGCCTATGGGGGATATACCGGCGATGCTCGAGGCCAGCCTGGAAATCCTTACCAACCGAGCCCGCCGCCGCGCTATGGGCGAGGCGGCCCGTGCACGGGCCATCGAGCACTTCCGACCCGAGGTGGTGCTGCCCCGGTACCTCGAGGTCTACGAGCGAACCCTCGAGCGGAACCTGGCCGATGCCTGATCTTCATGGGCCGGGAGATTGAGCGTAAATTCCTGGTGCGTTCGCCGGAGTGGAAAACCGGCGCGGCGGGCGTGCTGTACCGCCAGGGCTACCTGTGCCGCCAGGAGGCCCGCACTGTGCGGGTGCGTATAGCCGGCGGGCAGGCCTACCTGACCATCAAGGGCCAGGCCCAGGGGGTGACCCGCCTTGAGTACGAGTACCCCATCCCGCTGGCCGAGGCCCAGGAGCTGTTGGAGCACCTTTGCCTGAAGCCCCTGATCGAGAAAACCCGTTACTGCATCGAATTTCGGGGGCGGGTCTGGGAGGTGGACGAGTTCGCCGGGGAGAACCAGGGGTTGGTGGTGGCCGAGGTAGAGCTCGAGTCGCCCGACCAGCCCCTCGAGCTGCCCGACTGGGTGGGGGAGGAGGTAACCCACGACCCCCGCTACCTCAACGCCAGCCTGGTGGAGCATCCGTTCTCGAGGTGGGGGCAGCGGCCTTTACCGGGCTTGTGAGTCCAGGTGGGCTGGAGGCCTCGGGGGTGTGGGCGCTTAGCGATACAATCACCGCATGGCAGTTCGCTTTGAAGACATCCAGGCCGCCCGTGCGGTCATTCGCAAGGTTATCGCCTCCACGCCCACCCTACCCGACCCGCTTACCTCCGACGAGCTGGGGGCGCGGGTCTTTGTCAAGGCGGAGTGTTTGCAGCGCGGCGGCTCCTTCAAGATTCGCGGAGCCTATCACAAAATTGCCGCCCTCACCCCCGAGGAAAAGGCCCGTGGGGTGATCGCCCCTTCAGCGGGCAACCACGCCCAGGGGGTGGCGTTGGCGGCCTCGCTCCAGGGCATCCGCTCCACCATTGTGATGCCCCAGCACGCCCCCCTCACCAAGGTGGTGGCGACCCGCCGCCTGGGGGCTGAGGTGGTGCTCCACGGGGCCAGCTTCGACGACGCGGTGGCCCATGCCCACGAGCTTCAAGAGCAGCACGGCTACACCTATGTGCACGCCTTCAACGATGAAAAAATTATCGCTGGACAGGGCACCATCGGCCTCGAGCTGCTCGAGGCCCTGCCCGACCTGGACGTGCTGGTGGTGCCCATCGGTGGGGGTGGGCTGATTGGGGGGATCGCCCTGGCAGTCAAGCACCTGCGCCCGCAAGTCCAGATCGTGGGGGTGCAGGCGGCGGGCTGTGCGCCGGTCAACCCCTCGCTCAGAGCCGGGCATCCGGTGAGCGTGCCGGTGGCCCAGACCATCGCCGACGGCATTGCGGTCAAACGTCCAGGCGAGCTAACCCTCCCCCTCATCCAGCAGTACGTAGACCAGGTGCTCGAGGTCACCGACGACGAGATCGCCCGCGGCATCGTGCACTGCGCCCAGCATCTCAAGCTGGTGGTGGAAGGGGCCGGGGCTGCCGGGATGGGGGCCATCCTGGCCGGCAAGGTGCCGGTGCGGCCCGGTCAGACCGTCGCCACGGTGCTGTGCGGAGGCAACATCGACGGCAACCTGCTTTCCCGGGTAATCGAGCAGGTGATGGTGCGGCAGGGCCGCTACCTGTTGCTCAAGCTGGCGGTGGTGGATCGTCCGGGGGCGCTGGCGCGGGTGGTGGATCACGTAGCAGCCGCCGGGGCCAACATCATTGATATCTTCCACCGCCGAGCCCTCTGGCTGGCCCCGCTGGGCAAGGTGGGGGTAGAGCTGGTGCTGGAGGTGCGCGACGCCGAGCACGGTAAAGAGGTGATGGCGAGGCTCGAGCAGGCCGGCTACCACCCCGAGCGGGAACGGGTGGGGGAGTGGCCGGATTAAGAGCTGGGTTTGCCCGCCAATTCGAACAGACGGCCCTGCCGGATGGTGGTTCGTGATTCCCCCCGCATGGTTGCCACAATGCTCTCGCCGATGGCTTTACCCAGGCCCACTGGAACGGCGTTGCCAATTTGTCGATAGCGATCTGCCATTGAGCCACAAAACAGCCAATTGTCGGGAAAACCTTGCAGCCGGGCTGCTTCGCGGACGCTGATGGGCCGTAGCTCGGAGGGGTGGCACATGTCGGTAGCTTTTTGTGCAGGGCTTGTAGTGACGGTAGGGGCCGGCTTGTCCCAGGCCAGCCGGCGATAGAAGCCCACTTTTCCACCCCCAGAGGTAAACGCCCCACCCATGGCTTCGGGCCAAAGCTCCGGAGGCAGATCGCGCCAGTTGCCCCCCTCAGGAACCGGGCGCAAAAAACGTAACCGCGACTCGGGGTAAGGTGGATACTCTGGAGATGGGTCGTCTAAACCATCCCAGGCCTCGCGTACTGTGCGCCAGCGGGGTAAGTGCAGACCATCTTTGTGGTGGGTAGGTTGGGGCAGGGCAATAGGCTCGTGGTCTCGACTACCAATAATAATCACTCGCTCGCGCACCTGAGGCACACCATAGTCGGCCGCATTGAGCAGGCCGTACACATAGGAATAACCAAGGCGATCAAACTCCGCGAGGATGACCTGAAAGGCTGAGCCGGGAAGCTCATCGGGCTCGTAAGGAGGAGCTCCTTTTCCCCGCTCCTTGATGGGGCGGTGGCGAATGGCCGCGGACAGTAAACCCCGCACATTCTCCATCACAAAGAAGCGGGGCCGCACCCCCTCGATAAGACGAACGAAGTCTCGAAATAGGCTCCCTCGAGGATCCTGTATAGCCGCCCGGCGCCCTGCTGTGCTGAAGGGTTGACAGGGGGGCCACCGGAAATGAGGGTAACCTCGCCTATGCGCAGGCCAGCGGCCTCGAGCAGCATCTCTGCGGTTACCTGCGTTACGTCCTCAAAAATGGCTGCTGTGCGACCAAGGCGCCTGAGATTGTGCTGAATGGTTTGGCGAGCTATCGGGTCTAGCTCAACCAAAACCTGCGTAATGAAACCTGTCTGCTCCAAGCCCAGATCCAGACCCATCGCCCCGGAGAACAGAGAAATATGCGATAGGTTACGCACGACTCTATTGTAGGCTATTTGCGTAAGCTTCAATATAGCGATGAAAGCCTTCTTCGCTTAAGATTACTTAACGGGGAAACTGGGCCAATTGGTTTTGCCCGTTTTCGAATTGATGCGATGCCACTTCTTGATGGAAGTACCCTGGCGGATAGCAGAAGAAGAGCTATTTTCGCTGTTGTCTCGATTCTTGACCTGCAGCGCAGTACTGAGGTCGCCAGACAGGAAGTCAACCGAACGCACGGTATTGCCAGCGCACCATACCCAGCCCTGCGGCTCAAGCTGCTCGGCGATGTAGCGTTCGAGCAGCAGGCCTAGCAGGTTTTCCGCCGCCATCGACTGGCGGTGATGCTCTGACACAACCGATAGATCGCTTAGACCGATAAATGCCTGGAGAATCACGTCCACAGCGGGATCAGGGGTGGTTCCAACAGCGCGAAATTCCAGGCGTTGCTCTCGAGCCCCATAATAGCGCGTAATGTAAAGCTTCAAATAAGTGGGCAAATCCTCGCCTTCCGGGCTTAGCCTGCCGATCTTGGGGAAAGCCCCGTGATCTACGCAGTAGCGCAGAATGACATTGAGACGGTCATCCCAGGGCCTGCTAAGGGATCGGACGACGTTGTGAGCAGCCTCCAACAAGCCTTCAAAATTCATCCACCAATACTAAACGCTCACTGGCTCTCCGTGTAAATGGTTTTCCACAGGTTGATTCGCAATTCCAAAGTCCTCGGCAATCAGCCGGGCGGTCATCTTGGCCGACATCATCACGCTGGGGGTGCCAGCCCCTGGCTGCACGCCCGCGCCCACCAGGTAGAGGTTGGCGATGTCCTCGCTGCGGTTGTGGGGCCGGAAGTAGGCTGACTGCGCCAGGATGGGCTCGGGCCCAAAGGCGTTACCCAGGTAGCTGTTCAGGGTGTGCTCGAAGTAGTCGGGGGTGATAAAGCTCTTGTGCACCAGACGCTCCATCAGGCCCGGCAAGTAGCCGCGCTCGTCCAGGAAGCGGAGCACCTTGTTCACAAAGGGCTCGCCCAGCAGATCCCAGTCCAGTCCGCTACCGTTGTGGGGCACTGGAATCAGGGTGTAGGCGGCGTGGTGGCCGGGCGGGGCCAGGCTGGGGTCGGTGAGGGTGGGGATGTGCAGGTACTGGCTGAAGTCCTTGGCCAGCACCTTACGCCCGAAGATGTCGCGCAGCAACTCCTCGTAGCGCGGCCCCAGGATGATGTTGTGGTGCCGCAGCTTCTGCCCTTCGGTGCCGTCGGCTTTGAAGCCAAAATAGATCACCACCAGCGACATGCTCTGGGGCCGTTTCTTCACGATGAGGTCGGAGTTCCAGAAGCGGTACTGGGGCTCGATTAGCTTCAGGTAGGTGTGGGCGTAGTCGGCGTTGGAGACCACAATATCGGCGTGCAGCACGCTGCCGTCGGCCAGGGTGATGCCCTTGGCGATTTTCTTTCGGCCCTCCCGCACCACGTTAATCTTCTTGACCTCGGCGTTGTAGCGCATCTTGCCGCCCAGCTCCTCGAACTTTTGCACGAAAGCCCGCACCAGAGCCCCGGTACCTCCCAGGGCGAAATGGATGCCCCAGGTCTTCTCCACGAAGTGAATCATGGCGTAGATGGCCGGCACGCTGAGGGGGTTGCCCCCGATCAGCAGGGTCTCGAAGCTGAAGACCTGGCGCAGCTTGGGCGACTTGAAGTACTTGCTGGCGAAGCTGAACAGGGTGCGCACCGCGTCCAGCCGCAGCAGGTCGGGCACCACCCGCAGCATGGTGCCCAGGTCGCCGAAGTGGGTGTAGCCGAGCTCGAGGAACCCCCGCTGAAAAATGGCCCTGGCATCGGCGTGGAAGCGCTCGTAGCCCTCGAGGTCGCCCGGCTCGCCCAGCTCCCTGACCTGGCGGCGGGTGTTCTCGGGGTCGCCGTCGTAGTCGAAGAAGGTGCCGTCGTCGAAGTAGATGCGATAAAAAGGCAGAATGGGGACGATCTGCACGTACTTGCTGGTGTTGGGCCCGCCCGAGAGGCCGCTCTTGATGCGCTTGTCCTCGCCCTGCACCTCGGGGGGAAAATCGGGCAGGTGCAGGTGGGGTTTCCCGCGCTCGAGGCTAAACAACTCCTCGATGAAGTGCGGCACGGTGATAACGGTGGGCCCCATGTCGAAGGTGAAGCCGTCCACCTGCCGCACGTAGGCCCGCCCGCCGGGGCCGTCCAGTTTTTCTACAATGGTGGTATCGAAGCCCAGGCTTTGCAGGCGAAGGCCCATGGCCAGGCCCCCAATACCCGATCCAATCACAATGGCCGTTCTCGTCATATCAAGGCCAAGGATACCCCCAGGGGTCAGGGGCATTTTTCGGTGGAACTACATTTTGCGGAGATAATCGAACCTCCCAGATTATTTCTGGTGACGGCAACAGGCCTTGGGATTTATGCTAGGCAGCATGAAAGCCATTCAGGTGCAGCGCGCAGGCGGCCCCGAGGTTCTGGAACTTACCGACCTTCCCAAACCCAGCCCTGGCCCTGGGCAGGTGCTCATCCGGGTCGAGGCCGCGGGGCTCAACTTCGCCGATATCCTCTACGTGGCTGGTGAGTACCTGGTGCGCACCCGCTACCCCACGGTGCCGGGCATGGAGTTCGCAGGGGTTATCGAGGCCCTGGGCGAGGGGGTGGAGGGCTTACAGCCAGGGGTGCGGGTGGCGGCCCTGGGGGGCAGCGGCGCTTTTGCCGAGTATGCGGTGGTGCCAGTCCGTTCGGTGCTGCCGCTGCCGCCCCAGATGAGCGCAGCCGAGGCCGCGGCCTTTCCGGTCTCCTACTTCACCGCCTACTTTGCCCTGAGAACCCAGGCCCGGGCCCAGCCCGGCGAATGGGTGCTTATCCAGGCGGCCGCCGGTGCGCTGGGTACGGCCTCCATTCAGATTGCCAAGCAGATGGGCTTGCGGGTAATTGCCCTGGCTAGCAGCGAGGAAAAGCTGGCCCTGTGCCGCCGCCTGGGGGCCGATGTGACCCTGCTCAACACCCAGGACAACCTGCTCGAGGCTGTCAGGAACGCCACCGAGGGCAAAGGGGTGGACATCCTGATGGAGGTGGTGGGGGGCGCGGGCTTCGCCCAGAGCCTCAAGATGCTGGCCTACAGGGGCCGCTTGCTGGTAATCGGTTCGGCCTCGCGCGAGATGGCCCAGATGCACCCGGTGGGCCTGATGAAGGGCAACCAGAGCGTGATTGGGGTCTGGCTCACCCCGTTCCTGAGCGACCCCGCCGAGATGCAGGCCGCTGTGGATTTTCTGATGCCCCTGGTGGCCTCGGGCCAGGTTCGGCCGGTGGTGGGGGAGCGCTTTAAGCTGGAAGAGGCGGCCGAGGCCTTCCGGTTTGTGTTGAGCCGCAAGAACACCGGGAAGGTGATTCTGCAGCCATGAACAGCGCCGATGTGGTGGTGGTGGGCCTGGGTGCGATGGGCAGTGCTGCGCTGTACCAGCTTGCCCGGCGCGGGGCCCGGGTGATCGGCCTGGATCAGCACAGGCCCCCACATACCTACGGTTCCAGCCATGGCGAGACCCGCATCACCCGGCAGGCCATTGGGGAGGGGGCAGCGTACGTGCCGCTGGTGCTGCGCTCGCACCAGATCTGGCGGGAACTCGAGACCCAGAGCGGGGCCTCGCTTTTTCTGGCCTGCGGGGGCCTGATTCTAAGCAGCCCGGTGGGCGAGGCCCTGCACCACGGCAAGCCACAGTTTTTGCAGCGCACCATCCAGGCCGCCCGGCAGTTTGGGATTCCCCACGAGGTGCTGGACGCGGCCCAGATCGAGGCGCGCTTTCCCCAGTTTGGCCTGAAGGGCGACGAGACCGGCTACTACGAGCCGGGGGCCGGGCTGCTCTACCCCGAGCGCTGCATACAGGTTCAGCTCGAGCTGGCCCAGCGCCTGGGCGCCGGGGTGCACACGGGCGAAAGGGTGCAGCGGCTCATCCCCCAGGCCGATGGGGTACAGGTCGAGACCGATAAGAACCGCTACACCGCAGCCAAAGCAGTGGTAAGCGCAGGGGCCTGGGCAGCCGACCTGCTGGGCGAGCCCTTTAAGCGGGTGCTCCGGGTCTACCGGCAGGTGTTGTTCTGGCTCGAGGCCCAGGATCCCCAGGCCTACGCACCGGGGCGGTTTCCCATTTTCATCTGGATGTTTGGCAGCGGCGAGGGCGAGCACTTTTACGGCTTTCCCCAGGTTGTGCAAGGGGTGAAGGTGGCCACCGAGCAGTCGCGGGTATCCACCCACCCCGATCGGGTCGAGCGCGCGGTGCTCGAGGCCGAGGTGCAGGCTTTCCTCGAGGGCTACGTGCAGGGCCGGTTGAAAGGGCTGGGCCCCGCCTGCCTCAAAAGCGCCACCTGCTTGTATACCTCCACTGCCGATGGCGACTTCATCCTCGACCACCACCCCGACGCCGAGCGCATCCTGGTGGCCTCGCCCTGTTCGGGCCACGGTTTTAAGCATTCAGCAGCGGTGGGGGAGATCATGGCCGAACTGGCCCTGGAGGGGCAAAGCGCCCTGGACATAGCCCCCTTCCGCCTGGGCCACAGGCCGCCATGGGCTCAGGCTTAGAGCTTCAGGGGGTGTGGCGAGGTATCACCGCCTGGCCTGTGCTTCGACCCGCTTATCGCCAAACAAAAAACGCATCATCTCGGGAAAACGCCGCGCCCAATGGCTTTCGTTGTGCACGCCCTCCGGGTCTTCCAGATAAAGATAATCCTGGCCAGGCTGCCAGCCTTTTTGCAATAGCAGGCGGTGCATGCGCCGCACCCCTTCCAGATAGCGGCGGCTGCTCACGTGCGAGAGGGTGAGCTCGCGGAAGCCCACATCCATGTAGAGCCTGCCGGGCACCTGGGGGGCTTTTTCCACAAAGCTGTAGATGGCCCCATCGGCAAACCAGAATGCGGGGCTCACCACCCCGGCAATGCCAAAAACCTCGGGGTGCAGGTAATAGGCACACAAGCTGATAAAGCCCCCCATCGAAGAACCCATCACGCCGGTGTGCTCGCGGCCTGGCAGGGTGCGGAACTCATCGTCGATGAAGGGCTTAACGGTCTCGATTAGGAACTTGAGGTACTTCTCGCCCTTGCCGCCGCCGTGCTGGGGGTCGTGGAAGGGGCTGTATTCGTTGAGGCGCTCCACCCCCATGTTGGGAATGCCCACCACAATGGCTTCTAGCCCTTCTCGAGCCAGCACCTCCATGCTTTCGTCCACCCGCCACTCGCCCACATAGCTGGTGGCCTCGTCGAAGAGGTTCTGCCCATCGTGCATATAGAGCACCGGGTAGCGGCGGCTGCTTTTGCGGTAGGAAGGCGGCAGGTAGACCAGAATGTCGCGCTTGTTGCCCAGTTGTGGGCTGCGCAAGTCCTCATAAACCAGCACCTCCCCCACCACGGTGTGGCCGGGGCCGGTGGGGTGGGGTTTCCAGGTTTGTGCCTGAGCGAGATAGCCCATTGGCGTATTGTACGGGCTTACCACCAAAAGTCGAGCCCAAGCGAACTGGCGCACCTGGCGGTCAACGATTTTTTTGAGCAATGTCAGGTGCTACCACATTTCCCTGAAGCTAAAAGCCCACATTGGTGGTATGAAAGCCTGGGTTTTTGGCATGGTGCTATGGTTGGGGGGTCTGGCGCTGGGCAATCTTTGCTCGAGCCCCTTCTATCCCACCGACCCCAGCCTGCGCTGGCGCTACCGTGACTTGAGCAGCAACCAAACCTATCTCCAAACCTTTACACCCACCGGCCCCAGCACCCTGCTCGAACAACGCCGCTACCCCGACCGCACCGAGACCACCCAGTGGGTGTGCACCCCCCAGGGTTTGCGCACCTTGCCAGAGGGCGAGCGGGCCATTCCGGGGGGTAGCCTGCGGTTCACCAGGTTGACGGGGGTGATCATCCCCAGTGGTGAAACCTGGCTGGTAGGGGGGCGCTGGGCCTACCGCTACGAGTTGAAAGGAAGAATTGCGTTTTTCGAGCTCAGCGGGTTTCTCGAGGTGGAAAACCGCATCGTTGCCAGGGAAACCATCACCGTAGCAGCCGGCCAGTTCGAAGCCCTGCGGGTCGAGGCGGTGTTTCGAGGGGAGTTTGGCATCGGCCTCAGTGGCAAGGCCACCTACTGGTTTGCCGAGGAGGTGGGGGTGGTCAAGCAGGTCAGCGAGAGCAATTTGGGTGGGCAGAGCAGTGAGCTGCTGGAGTTCAGGCGCAGCGGATAACCAATCAATCTGCGCTTTCAGTCAAAACCTGCACAGGACACCTGGGAGCTACTCGGAAGCCTCATTGGCGAGCATCTTTCCAATAGCCTGTTCTAGAGGCTCGAGTTCATTCTCAATCACGTCCCAAAGCACCCGGCTATCCGTGGAGAAATAGGCATGAACCAGCACATCTCGCATTCCCGCAATCAGGCGCCACGGGATTTCGGGCTGCTGGAGACGCAACTCGTCTGGGATTTGCTTAACCGCTTCACCTATGACCAAAAAATTGCGAATACATGCATCTAGAACCAGCTCATTTTGATCAAAATCCTCGAAGACCAGACCCTGGGTATAGCGACGAATGCGGGCAGTAGCCTCGAGAATGTCCTGAAAGTACAGATCTAGCCTACGCGACACGCTTCATGTCTCCCTCGAGCTCCTTACGAAGCTGGGGTTTGAGGCTTCTTAGGGTAGCTAGATCAACAGCCATACCAAGCCAGTCCTCGAGGGCCAGCTTGAGCCCTACAAAATCACGCAACGTGTAGCGCTCGAGTTCAACCACAAAATCAACATCGCTGCCGGGCCGTGCTTCCCCTCTAGCCACAGAGCCCACCACATAAAGCCGCCTGACGCCAAAGGTATCGAGCTCAGCCCGGTGGTTTTTTAGGATATTTTCCAGCTCCGAGAGCTTCACAACATCATTGTAGCAAGGCTGCGCTGGCAAGCTCTCCACCTCTGATTTTTGCTTGTCATGGAGCCCCCGCGAGAAGCGAAATAGCTGTTCGAGCGGGAAAACGCGGTATGCGGCAACAGTGCCCGACCGCGTATCCGCCAACTCCACCTCATGTTCGTTCAACAACTTCAAAAACTCTTTGTACCTTTCCTAAATCCCCAAACCCCCCACACGCTGCTTTTCCACCGGCGTTCCGGTCAGGCCGTTGAAGGCGTCCACCTCCTCTAAGAAGCGGTGGAACAGGTAGATGGAGTCGTGGGGGCCGGGGCAGGCCTCGGGGTGGTACTGCACGCTGAACACCGGGTAGCGCAGGTGGGCCATGCCCTCCAGGGTGCCGTCGTTCAGGTTGATGTGGGTGGGCTTGAAGTCTTTGAGGGTGTCGGGGTCTACCGCGTAGCCGTGGTTCTGGCTGGTGATCTCGATCTTGCCGGTGAGCAGGTTCTTGACCGGGTGGTTGGCCCCCCGGTGCCCAAACTTGAGCTTGAAGGTGCGCCCGCCCGCGGCCAGGCCCAGGAGCTGGTGGCCCAGGCAGATGCCAAAGGTGGGCAAAAGGCCCATTAGCTTCCAGAGGGTCTCGTGGGCGTAGCGGGGCATGCTGGGGTCGCCGGGGCCGTTGGAGACGAACAGGCCGTGGGGCTCCAGGGCCATGATCTGCGCGGGGCTGGTTTTGCCCGGCACCACGATCAGCTCGAAGCCCAGCTCGGCCATGTAGCGCATCTGGGCGTGCTTGATGCCAAAGTCCATCACCACCACCCGGCGCTGTCCTTTGAAGGTGGGGAACTGGTAGGGCAGGGGGGTGGAGACCTCGGGGGTCATGTCGCGCCCGTCAATGTCGGTCCACTTGCGGGCCTCCTCGCGCAGGGCCGCGATGTCTTCGGGGGTGAAGCGGTAGCTGGGCGAGCCGAAGTGGGTGGCGTGGGCAATCACGCCTTTCATCACCCCACCTTCGCGGATTTTGCGCACCAGGGCGCGGGTGTCAATGCCCTCGAGGCCGATCACCCCGGTATCGCGCATAAACTCTTCCAGGCTCTGCTGGGCGCGGGGGCCGGCGGTGTACTTGCTGAATTCCCGCGCCACAAAACCGCGCACCCAGGGACGGTTCGACTCCATGTCGAAGACGTTCACCCCGTAGTTGCCCTGGTGGGGGTAGGTCATGACCACAATCTGCCCGTTGTAGCTGGGGTCGGTCAGAATCTCCTGATAGCCAGTCTGGGCGGTGTTAAACACCACCTCACCCACGCTCTTACCGCGGTGGCCGAAGGCGTAGCCGTGGTAGGCGGTGCCATCTTCCAGAACCAAAACTGCGCGTTCTCTCATGCCAGCGCCTCGCTTCCCAAGCGAACAATATACACGCTTTTTGCAAATCTATGCAATCTCAGTCCTTTAGTGCCCCCCCAGACTTTTCCTCATCCTGGCAGTTAGCCCAGCAGGCGCTCGAGCCGCTCGGATAGGGTTTTTTCGTTGACGAAGGTAAAGCCCCACTGGCGGCTTAGCTCATCCAGCACGGCCTCGGGCACGCCCAGGAGCAGGTACAGCACCTGCTTGGCGGGAATGCGCAGGTCGGCGGCGATGCGCTGGTGGCGCTCGAGGTTCTCCTCGTAGCCCCCGGTCTTGCACTCCAGGAGCAGGAAGAGCTGCGGGGTGCGCAGCAGCAGGTCTACCTCGAAGCGGTCGCCGTTGGGATAGAGCAGCACCGGGTTCAGGAGCAGGTCGTGGGGGATGTTGCGCCGCCGCAGGGTGAGCTGCACCACCTGGCGGGCGTAGCGCTCGAGCCAGCCCCCCGTGATCAGGCCGCGGGTCTTGCCATCGTCGGCCAGGCGGCCATAAATGCGGCGCTGCTTGGGGCTGTAGGTGTAGCTCTTGAGCAGCCCCCCCTCCTTGAGCAGGGTGCACAACTGGGTGTTGATGCCGATGTCCTGCTGGCTGAGCGAGGCCAGCGAGTACTGGAACTCGCCGTTGTCCTTCTGGGTGGCGGCCTTGAGCTTCTGGTAGAGGCCCTCGAGCGAGCCGTAGCGCTCGCCCAGGAAACCGCTCACGCGCTCGAAGATTTTTTCCTCGGCCTCGGTCAGGCCATTCTGGCTCGGCTGAAGCCCCAGCCCGGCTTCCTGCACGTACTCGGAGATGCGGAAAGAGGGCCGCCGGGCCTCCGGGGTTCGTGGTTTTTCCGGGCTTCCGCCGCCGCGCCGCAGCAGCCGCACTTCTTCCAGGATGGTGCGCGCGGTCTGGAGAATGGTCTGCTCGACCAGGCTGGCGCCGGGGTGAATCTCCAGGGCCAGGGTCTGCAGGGCGTTGGAGGCCCCCGGTATCTCCGGCAGGGCCTCGTGGGCCAGCAGGGTGCGGGCCAGGTAGAGCTCGAGTTCGTCCTGTAAGCGTTCGCGGCACTCCTCAAAGGTGCGCCCCCGCACCATCACGCCGGCCAGGCCCGGCACGCTGGCCTCGATAAACCCACCCTCGCTTGGTTTGTAGCGGGCCTGCCGCAGCGCCGCCGAGAGGTATTCGCTGATCAATCCCATACCTTCCGATTCTAAAGGTTAGCCCGGGCGCGCCGCGCCCCATACCGGGGTGTTCGGTTCACGCCCCGGGCTTGCGGTAGGCGTTTTCGGCGTCCAGCACCTTGGTCACCCCGATCTCGCGGCAGTTGTCGTAGAAGGGGCAGGCGCTGCACTCGGCGAAGACCTTGGGCGGGAGCTGCTCACGGGTGGTGACCTGGTAGCCCAGCGAGGTAAAAAAGCGAACCTGTAGCGTCCAGGCGAAAATCTGCGGGATGCCCAGGTCTTTGGCCTCGCGCTCGGCGGCCAGGGCAATCCAGCGGCCCAGGCCCTGCCCCTGCCGCTCAGGGTGGATGGCCAGGCCGCGCACCTCGGCGATGTCGTGCCAGAGGATGTGCAGGGCCCCACTGCCCACAATCTGCCCGTCTTCGTCTTCCAGCACGAAAAAGTCGCGCAGGTTTTCGTACAGGTGATTGTGGCTGCGCACCAGCATCAGGCCGCGTTCGGCCCAGTATTTGATGAGGGTGTAGATCGGCTCCACGTCCTTCATCCGGGCCTTGCGCAGCTCCACCTGGGCGTTCCAGCGCACCTTGGGCAGCACGGTGGTTCCAATTTCAATTGTGCTCATCTCTTTCTAAAGCCTCCCCCATCCCGTTTGATCCTTCGACCTCGAGCCTGGCCTGTCGCAGAGCCTCCCGCACCGCCTCGGGGGCGGTGCCGCCGTGGCTCCGTCGTCGGTGAATGGCGGTTTCCAAGCGCGTGAGCGGCAGGGCATCCTCGCCAAACAGCGGATGGAAGCCCTGCAGCTCGGATAGGCTCAGGTCGCGCAGCTCTTTGCCGTGTTCGGCGCAGTACCGCACCAGGCGCCCCACCGCATGGTGGGCCTCGCGGAAGGGCAGGCCGCGCTCGGCCAGGTAGTCGGCCAGCTCGGTGGCCAGCGAGAAGCCCGACTCGGCGGCTTTGCGCATGGGTTCGGGTTTCCAGGTCAGGCCTGGCAGCATGGCGGCCAGCAGTTTGACCGAGGCCCGGTAGGTGTCCACCGCGTCGAAGAGGGGTTCTTTATCCTCCTGCAGGTCTTTGTTGTAGGTCAGGGGCAGGCCCTTGGTCAGGGTGGCCAGCGTGACGAAGCTGCCCAGCACCCGGCCCGCCTTGCCCCGGATGAGTTCGGCGTGGTCGGCGTTTTTCTTCTGGGGCATGATGGAGGAGCCGGTGGAGAAGGCGTCGGGCAGCTCGGCGAAGCCGAACTCGAAGGTGGTGTAGAGGACGATCTCCTCGGCCAGGCGCGAGAGGGTGATCTGGCCGATGGCCAAAGCTGCCAGCACCTCGAGCACGAAGTCGCGCGAGGCCACCGCGTCCATGGAGTTGCGCATGGGGCGGGTGAAGCCCAGGGCCTGCGCGGTGGCGTGGCGGTCGATGGGGAAGCCCGTGCCGGCCAGGGCCGCCGCCCCCAGGGGCGACTCGTTGAGGCGGTGGAGCGCGTCCTGCAGGCGGCCCGCGTCGCGCGAGATCATCTCGTAGTAAGCCAGGAACCAGTGCGAGAGCAGCACCGGCATGGCCCGCTGCAGGTGGGTGTAGCCGGGCAGAACCAGGGGGGGCTCGAGGTGCTTCTCGGCCTCCTGCACCAGAACCTTGCGCAGCGCCTTTAGCTCGTCCAGCAGGCTCGTCAGCTCGCCCCGCACCCACAGGCGCAGGTCGGTGGCCACCTGGTCGTTGCGGCTGCGGGCGGTGTGCAGCTTGCCCCCCACCGGGCCCACCAGTTCGATCAGGCGGGCCTCGATGTTCATGTGCACGTCTTCCAGCTCCTCCCGCCACTGAAAGCTGCCCTGCAAAATCTCCTGCTGCACCGCCAAAAGACCCTGGCGGATCTGGGCTTCTTCCTCGAGGGTCAGGATGCCCTGCTGGGCTAGCATGGCCGCGTGGGCCAGCGAGCCCTGGATGTCCACCAGGGCCAGGCGCTTATCGAAGCTCCAGGAGGCGTTGAACTCCTGGGCGATCTGGCTGGGGGCCTCGCTGAAGCGGCCACCCCAGGTTTTTTGAGTTTCCTGGCTCAAACCTTCCTCCTCGTCACGACTGCACCTCGAGCTTCTTCGACATCACAAAAGGGGGTGGGGTCTGGGGGTTGGGTGTGCTGTAGCGCAGGCTGGGGTCGTAGGTAAAGCCAAACTGGGTGTACCACTTCAGGAGTTTGGGCTGGTCGTGGCGCACAGCTAAGCGCAGTTCCCTGGCCCGCAGCTCGAAGGCCTGGCAGAGCAGGGCCTCCATCAGCCGGTGGGCCACCCCCTGCCGGCGGTACTCGGGCAGCACCCCCAGCCTGCGCACCTCCCACACCCCCCGCTCCAGCGGGTCAGGGTGCCGTACCAGGCGCACCGTGCCCACCACCGCTTCTCCATCCAGGGCCACCCAGCCGTAGCCGCGCTCGAGGTCGGCCCGCACCTGCTCGGGGCTTTCTTTATGCCCCGAGGAGTCCCTTGCCACCCGGTCGGCCCAGGCCTGTCGCACCACCAGAGCAATGGCCGCTGCATCGGCGGGGGTGGCGAGGCGAATGGATACCTGGGCGGCCATGCTGGGCTCCGCTAGTCCTTGGGCTGGGCCTTGGCCCGCACCCGCAAGCGCAGCGAGTTGAGCTTGATGAAGCCGTCGGCGTCGGCCTGGTTGTAGCCGCCTTTCTCGTCGAAGGAGACCAGGCTCTTGTCGTAAAGCGAGAGGGGCGACTTACGCCCGGCCAGGATGATGTTGCCCTTATACAGCCTGAAGCGCACCGTGCCGGTGACAGTCTTGGCCACGTGATCCATATAGGCCTGCAAAGCCTCGCGCTCGGGGGCAAACCAGAAGCCGTTGTAGACCAGCTCGGCGTACTTAATCCCCAGTTGATCGCGCTGGTGCAGCACCTCGCGGTCGAGGGTGAGGCTCTCCACCGCCCGCCGGGCGTGGTAGATCAGGGTGCCGCCGGGGGTCTCGTAAACCCCGCGCGACTTCATTCCCACGTAGCGGTTCTCCACCAGGTCTACCCGCCCGATGCCGTGGCGGCCGCCAATTTCGTTGAGCCGGGCCAGCAGTTGCGCGGGCGAGAGCCGCTCGCCGTTCACCGCCACCACATCACCGCCCTCCACCTGAATTTCCACCAGCTCGGGCTCGTCGGGGGCCTGCCAGGGATCCTGGGTCAGGCGGAACATCCCGGCGGGCGGCTCGGCCCAGGGGTCTTCCAGCACCCCGCCCTCGAAGGAGTTGTGCAGCAGGTTGGAGTCCACGCTGTAGGGCTTCTCGAGGGTGGTGGGCACCGGAATCCCGTGCAGGGCCGCATACTCCATCATCTGGGGGCGGCTCACCAGGTTCCACTCGCGCCAGGGGGCGATGACCTTGATATCGGGTTTGAGCGCGTAGGCGGTGAGCTCGAAGCGCACCTGGTCGTTGCCTTTACCGGTCGCACCGTGGGCGATGGCCTCGGCCCCCTCCTCCTGGGCGATGCGCACCAGGTGCTTGGCAATCAGCGGGCGGGCGATGGAGGTGCCCAGCAGGTAGTAGCCTTCGTAGAGGGCCCCCGAGCGCATCATGGGGAAAACAAAGTCGCGCACGAATTCCTCGCGCAGATCCAGGGCGTAGGCCTTGCTGGCCCCGGTCTGGAGGGCTTTGCGCCGGGCCTCCTCGACCTCCTCGCCCTGGCCGATATCGGCGGTGAAGGTGACCACCTCGGCGTTGTAGTTTTCGATGAGCCACTTCAGGATGATGCTGGTGTCCAGACCGCCGGAGTATGCAAGCACGATTTTCATTCATTCACCTCGGAGCGGGCCACAGGCCCCACACAAAGCCATACAGTACCGCCAAACCGCCCTGGATACAACCCAGGCGTGAAGTATAAGGATACATACCGCAGCAGGCGCAGTCAAGCCGACTCTACGCAAAAATAGCGGCCCGGGTCGCCGGGGTTGGCTGGGTGACACTGCATCAAGATACCGCCGATCGCCCAGGCCCACACGCATAAGCGCGGGGCATTGCTGCATAAATGTTCAAAGCCCCGGCGCGCCCAACCCACCGCCATCTGATAGCCTGAAGGCTATGGAATGGCTTTATGCGGCCCTGGCCGGTTATCTGCTGGGTTCACTGCCTTTTGCTTACTGGTTTGGGGTGCTGCAAAACAAAAACCTGCTGCTCGAGGGCTCGGGCAACATCGGGGCCACCAACGCCTGGCGGGTGCTGGGGGCCGTGCCAGGGCTAATGGTGCTGGTGCTGGACGTTTCCAAGGGCATTATGGCGGTGGCGCTGGGCGAGTTCCTGGCGCGCGACCCCGGCGGCGGGCTGCTGGCCGGGGCCCTGGCGGTGCTGGGGCACTGCTACTCAGTGTGGCTGCTGGGGCGTGGGGGCAAGGGCATCGCCCCTTCGGTGGGGGTCTTGTTCGCGGTTCAGCCAGCGCTGCTCGCGGCCGCTTTGGGGCTGTTTGGGCTGGCCTTTTTGCTTACCCGCAGCCGCTACCGGGGCGTGGTGCTGGCCGTGCTGGCCTTTCCCCTGGCGGCGCTTCTTATCGGGGGCAGCCTCCCTTACCTGTGGTTTGGCTTTGGCCTGGCGGCGCCGGTGGTGCTCAGGTATCTGGGCGACTGGAACCGCCAGCCTACTGCAAGGCCTCCACAAAGTGGGCCGAGGTCTTAGCCCTGACCTCCTCAAGGGTCACCCCCGGCATCAGCTCCAGCAGGGTCAGGCGCCCATCGGGGTAGCCAAACACCGCCAGCTCGGTAATGACCAGGTCTACCGCGCCCACCGCGGTGAGCGGCAGGGTGCACTCCGGTACGATTTTGGGCGAGCCGTCGGGGTTGGTATGGGTCATGGTGATGATCAGCTTTTGCGCGCCCGAGGCCAGGTCCATGGCCCCCCCCACCCCCAGCAGGGGCTTGCCTGGAACGGCCCAGTTGGCCAGGTTGGCCCGCTCGTCCACCTGCAAACCGCCCATTACCGCCACGTCCACGTGCCCCCCACGAATCATGGCGAAGGAGTCGGCGCTGTCGAAGTATGAGGCCCCCGGCAGGGCCGTAACCGGGATTTTCCCGGCGTTGACCGGGTAGTCCATGGCCCCTCCTTCTTCCGGGGCCGGCCCCACACCCAGCATCCCGTTCTCGGTATGCAGGATGATGCCCATCTCCGGGGTGATCAGGTCGGCGATCAGGGTGGGGATGCCGATGCCCAGGTTAACCACCTGCCCGGGCTTCAGCTCCTGCAAAGCCCGCTGGGCCATGCGCAGGCGCAGGGGATCCACCTTTTTACTGGAGTTTTCGATGGAAGCGGAGGAGCCCAGATCCTCGGGGGTCATCTTGGCTTCCACCAGGTAATCCACATAGCAGCCCGGGGTGTGGATCTGGTCGGGGTCCAGGGCCCCAACCGGTACGATCTGCTCCACCTCGGCGATGACCAGGTCGGCGGCGGTGGCCATGGCCTTGTTGAAGTTCTGCTCGGTCATGCGGTAGACCAGGTTACCGGCCTCGTCGGCTTTCCAGGCCCGGATAAAGGCCACATTGCCCCGGATGGGCTCGACCAGCACGTAGGGCTTTCCGCCGATCAGGCGGGTCTCCCTGCCCTGGGCCAGCAGCGTTCCAGCCGCGGTGGGGGTGTAGAAGCCGCCCAGGCCCGCCCCCCCGGCCCGGATGGCCTCGGCCAGCGAGCCCTGGGGCAGCAGCTCCACCTCGATGGCCCCGCTCTGCGCAGCCTGCACGGCCTCGGGGTTGGAGGTGAAGTAGGAGCCAATGGCCTTGCGAATCTGGCCGTTGCGCAGCAGCCGGCCCCCTCCCAGTCCCGGCTCGCCCACGTTGTTGGCTACATAGACCAGGTTTTTGACCGGGGTCTCGGCCAGGGCGTGCAGGAGGTGCACCGGATTGCCGGTCATGCCAAAACCACCCACCAACAAAATATCGCCATCTTTGACCATCGAAGCCGCTTCCTGCGGCGTAATTCGCGGTACTCGCTTCACCTTCCTCCCTCCTCTGCTGGCTGGCCCAGCCGCCGATCGGCTTCTTCCAGCACCCGCTCGGTGAATACCCGGCTCGAGCCCAGGTAAGCTTCCTCGCGCAAGGCCGCCCAGTCCAGCGGTGCCTGTACTCGCTCCTGCACCACTTCCAGCAGGTGCCGTCCCTCCGCCAGCGCCACCTGCACCGCCTCGCGCACCAGGGCCTTGGCCTGGGCGGGCTCCATATACTCACGCAGGGCCAGGTTCAGGGCCTCGGCCAGCATCAGTCCCTGCGAGGCAGCCAGGTTGGCCCGCATCCGCTCGGGGTGGACGGCCAGGTGCTGGCTTAGAAACACGGCCTGGTTGAGGGCCACCCCGGTATGGGCCAGCATCGGCGGCAGCGTCAGCCACTCGAGCTGCCAGGCGTGGGTGGCCCGTTCGTGCTCGGCGATCAGGGCCTGGTGCATGGCCGCGAGCAGGGCCGCGTTGGCCCGGGCCGCGGCGATGATCACCTCGCTTTTGATGGGGTTGGACTTCTGGGGCAGGGTCGAAGAACCGCCCCGGTCGGGCTCGAGGCTCTCGTGTACCTCGCCCACCTCGTTCTGGGCCATCAGAATAACGTCCTGGGCCATCTTAGCCAGGCTCCCGCTCAACAGGGAGAGCCAGCTAGCCAGCTCGGCCAGGTGGTCGCGGGCGGTGTGCCAGGGCAGCAGGGGGGCTTTCAGCTTGAGGGCCTGGGCCAGCCCCTCCATCACCGCCACCCCGTGCGGCCCCAGCGCGGCCAGGGTGCCCACCGCCCCCCCCATCTGCACCACCAGCACCCGTTCTTTGAGCGTTTGCAGGCGCTCCAGGTGCCGCAGCAGGGGGGCCATCCATCCGGCCACCTTGTACCCAAAGGTGATGGGCAGGGCCTGCTGGCCGTGGGTGCGCCCCGGCATGGGGGTCTCGAGGTGCTGCCGGGCCAGCCGGGCCAGGCCTTGCAGGCTTTTGCGCAGCCGCTCTTCCAGCAGTTCCAGCGCCGAGCGCAGTTGCAGCACCAGCGCGGTGTCCAGAATGTCCTGGGTGGTGGCCCCCAGGTGCAGGTAGCGGGCATACCCGGGCCCCAGGTGGGCCTGGAGCTGAGCCACCAGCCCGGCTATGGGCACCCCGTCCCGCTCGGTTTGCCGGGCCAGGCGCTCCCAGTCGGGGGTAAAGCCGGCCAGTTGGCCGATGGCCTGGGCGGCCTCCGGGGGGATGAGCCCCAGCCGGGCCTCCACCCCGGCCAGGGCTATTTCGACCTCGAGCACCCGCTTTAACCAGTTTTCTTCGGAAAAAATCTCGGCCAGGGCCGGGTCGCCAAAAACCCCCGACCAGACCCTCGATTCGTGCGGCAAAAACGGCATGGTTTACAAATCGAAAAAGATCGTCTCGCCCTCGCCCTGCAGGCGTATATCCCAGCGGTACACCACCCCGCCGGGCAGCTCGCAGCGCTGGGCCACCAGGGTCTGGCGCCGCACGGGGTCGAGCCCGGCAAAGACCGGATCCTGGGTGTTGTCGTGGTCGGAGAAGTACACCCGGGTGACCGCGTGAATCAGCATGCCGCGGGCGAACACCCGGACGGCTATACAGGGCACCGGGCTGGGCGGAACCGGCCCCGGCTTGATGGTCTGGAAGCAAAAACCCTCGCCAGTGGTGCCCGAACGGCCAAAGCCCTTGAAGTGGGGGTCGGCCTGGGCGTGCTGGGGGTCGGCCGGGTGGCGGAAGCGCCCCTGGGCGTCGGCCTGCCAGATTTCCACCAGGGCGTCGTCCACCGGCTGGTTGTCCCCGTCGAGCACCCGGCCCTTCAGGGTAATGCGCTCCCCCAGGGTCTGCTCGTTGACCAGAACGTTGCCGCCCTCGCGCACCAGGGCAAAAGCAAAGAAAGGGCCCACGGTCTGGCTGGGATACTGTGCGCGCATCAGTGGCCTCCCGGTTCAAAGTAGGTCTGGTCGTAGCCGGCCAGCACGATGTCGAAGCGGTAGCCCAGGGCCCACTCGGGCTGAGTGGTCTCCAGGTCGAAACGGGAGATCAGGCGCGAGCGGGCCTTGATGTTGGGAATCCCCTGGTAAATCGGGTCGTACTCCAGCAGCGGGTCGCCGGGGAAGTACATCTGGGTCACCAGCCGCTCGCTGAAATTGCGCCCGATCAGCGAGAAGTGGATATGGGCGGGCCGCCAGGCGTTGAAGTGGTTCTTCCAGGGGTAGGCCCCCGGCTTGATGCTGATGAAGCGGTAGAACCCCTTCTCGTCGGTGAGGGTGCGGCCCGCGCCCACAAAGTTGGGGTCTAAAGGTGCGTCGTGCTGGTCGTTTTTGTGAATGTAGCGGCCGGCCGCATTGGCCTGCCAGATTTCAATCAAGACCCCTGGCACCCCGCGCCCGTTCTCGTCGAGCACCCGGCCTGTGACGATGATGCGTTCCCCCAGGGGCTCGCCGTTTTTGGCTGCGTTTTTGGTGAGGTCGTGGTCGAGGGGCCCGATATCCCCCTCCCCATACACCGGGCCGGTGCGCTCCATAAGCGAGGCCGCGAGCGGCACCAGGGGGTGGTGGGGGGCCCTGCGCACCGTGGCCACATAGGGTGCGTGCAGGTAGGGTGGCTGGATGCTCCAATCCAAAACGCCTTTATGACCCGATTCACTCATGGCTTCCTCCTTGGGGCGCGAGCAGCCCCATCTCCACGTAAGTGTGCTTAGCCACCGCAAAGGCGCGGTTGGCAGCGGGAACCCCCGCGTAGACTGCCACCTGTAGCAAGGCCTCCCGTACCTCGTCGGGGCTCAGGCCGGTGCGGGCGGTGGCCCGGATGTGCATAGCCAGCTCGTGCTCGTGGCCCAGGGCGGCCAGCAGGGCCAGGGTGATGAGGTGGCGGGTCTTGCGCTCGAGGCCCTCCCGCGTCCACACCGCACCCCAGGCGTACTCGGTGATGAACTGCTGGAAATCCGCGTCGAACTGGGTTTTTTCGGCTTCAGCCCGTTCGACGTGGGCCTCCCCCAGCACTGCACGGCGGGTTTTCATGCCCTGCTGATATCTATCGGTCATAACCCAACTCCTTCAGAAAGCTACGGATGTGCTGCCCCACCAGCGCAGGGGCCTCGACGCAGGGCAGGTGGGCGGTTTGGGGGATCAGCTCGAGCCGGGCCCCCAACCCCTGCGCCAGTTCCTGTGAAAGCTCGGGCGGGGTGGCCTTATCCAGCTCGCCGCACAGCACCAGGGCCGGCGCCCGGATGCTGCGGAGCCAGGGGCGCAGGTCGCCATCGCGCAAGGCCGCGCAGGTGCCCAGATACCCCTCTACCGGGGTGCGGCTCAGCATGTTGTAGTAGCCGGCGGCCTCGGCCTTGCGCTGCACAAAGAAATCCTCCGTAAACCAACGGGCGATGACCGTACGGGCCACCTCCGGCAGCCCTTTATGCTGGATGGCGGCGATCCGTTCGTTCCAGGAGTCCTGGCTGCCGATGCGGGCCCCGGTATCGCACAGCACCAGGGCCTCGACCCGCTCCGGCTGGCGCCGGGCCAGATCCAGGGCAATCAGCCCCCCCACCGAGATACCCACCAGCACCGCCCGGGGGACGCCCAGGTGCGCCAGCAGCGCCAGGAGATCGGCGCTGTGATCCTCCAGGGTGTAAGGCCCCACCGGCGCGTCGGAGAGGCCGTGGCCCCGCAGGTCGTAGCGGAGCACCCGGTAGCGCCCTTCCAGCGAGGCCACCACCCCGTCCCAGATGCGCAGGTCGCTGCCCAGCGAGTTGAGGAAGACCAGGGTGGGGGTGCCCTCGCCCTCGAGCCGGTAGTGCAAGGTCAGGTGATGCAAAGCTGCAAAAGAAGCCATGTTCATATCCCCAGCAACGGTGTGAGCCCCTGGGCGGCGTGCTGCAACACCGGTAAAAAGCGCTCGAGCATCTCCTCTCGACTCACCCGCCCGGCCTGTACTCCTACGTTCATGGCGGCCAGCACCCGCCCGCGGGCGTTGCGCACCGGCACCGCAATCGAGCGCAGGCCCAGTTCCAGCTCCTGATCCACCAGGGCGTAGCCCTGTGCCCGCACCCGCTCCAGCTCGGCCCGGAGCCGCTCCGGGTCGGTCAGGGTGTAGGGGGTGAGCGGCAGCAGGGGCGTACTGTCCAGGTAGGCCCTGAGCTGATCCGCCTCCAGGGCCGCCAGCAGCACCCGCCCCATCGAGGTGCAGTAGGCGGGCAGGCGGCTGCCCACCCCCAGCCCGATGGAGATCACCCGGCGGGTGGCGGCGCGGGCGATGTAGACGATCTCGCCGTCCTCCAGGATGCTGGCCGAGCAGGACTCGTGCAGCTCCTCGCTCACCTGCTCCAGCACCGGCTGCAGGAGCCGGGGCAAAGGGGTAGAGGACAGATAGGCATGGCCCAGGCTGAGCACCTTGGGGGTGAGCCAGAAAAACTTGCCGTCGCTGGCGACGTAGCCCAGGGCCTGCAGGGTGAGTAAAAAGCGGCGGGCGGTGGCCCGGTTGAGCTCGGTGCGCCGGGCCACCTCGCTGATGGTCAGGCGCTCGTGCTGCTGGTCGAAGCTGCGCATCACCGCCAGGCCTCGAGCCAGCGCCTCCACGAAAAATCGCTCCTCCGGGGCTGTATCGGCCTCTTCCGGGATCGGGGGCGCTTGCAGGTTCATGTCGGCTAGTGTAGCATACGCTTGTTCGCAAGGTGTATATATGTTCGCTATACGAACAAGCGCAGGGCTTTTAGTACCGGCGTCGGCTTAGGGTTTACAAGATTGTTGACAATCTGGCTGACCATTTGCTAAGCTGGCGGCACTGGTACAAGCAAAAAAGCAGGGAGGTCAAAATGGCCACAATACGTCGCAGGCAGTTGATCAAGGCAGGGCTCGGGCTAGCGGGGCTGGCAGCCTCAAGCCGCTTTTCCTTCAGCCTGGCCCAGCAGGAACCCATCCGCATCGGGGTGGTGCTCTCCTACTCGGGGCCATACGCCCGGCTGGGCCAGGAGATCACCCGCGGGATGGAGCTCTACCTGGAAAAAGTGGGCTACCAGGCGGGGGGCCGGCGCATCCAGCTCTTGAAAGAGGACGAGGAGGCCGATCCCGCGGTGGCGGTGCGCAAGGTGCGCAAGCTGGTCGAGCAGGATCGCGTCAACCTGCTGAGCGGCATTATCCTTTCGTCCTCGGCCTACGGCATCCGGGACTACGTGCACGAGCGGCAGATTCCCCTGGTCATCGCCAACGCCGCGGCCAACGGCATCACCCGCGAACGCCGGAGCCCCTACATCTTCCGCACCTCCATCAGCGCCTGGCAGCAGCACTACCCCATGGGCCCCTGGGTGGCCCGCAACGTCGGGAAAAAGGTCTTTTTGCTGGCCCTGGACTACGCCTTCGGTAAAGAAGCTACCGCCGCCTTCAAAGAGGGCTTCCTGCAGGCCGGCGGGGAGCCGGTGGCCGAGCTGTACACCCCCCTGGGCAGCACCGACTACAGCGCGGTGATCTCGCGCATCGCCGCGGCCCGCCCGGAAGCGGTGCACGCGGTGCTTTCCGGTAGCGATGCGGTCATCTTCCTGCGCCAGTTCATCCAGTTTGGCCTCAACCGCAGCATTCAGCTTGCGGTAAGCGGCGAGGTAACCGATGAGAACGTGCTCGAGGCCATCGGGGATGCCGCTTTGGGGGCCAAGAGCGCCGACCACTGGGTCTATACCCTGAACAACAGCGCCAACCGGGAGTTCATCCAGGCCTACCGGCAGAAATTCAACGCGGTGCCCAACCACTTTGCCGTGCGGGGCTACGACGCCATGCAGTTTATCGTGGACGCTATCAACACCGTGCAGGGCGATTTGAGCAACCGCCAGCGGCTGCTTGGGGCCATTGAGAGCGCGAAAATAATCAGCCCGCGGGGCTTTGTGCAGATGGATCCGGAGACCAACAACGTCACCCAGCACGTCTACGCCCGGGAAGTAGCCCGCATCGATGGGGTGCTGACCAACCGCCTGCTGGCCGACCTGGGCACCATCCGCGACCCTGGTAAGTAAGCATGCTGTTGCTCCTGCTCACCCAACTGCTCAACAGCCTGGCCTTTGCCATGCTGCTCTTCCTGCTGGCCCTGGGCCTCTCCCTGATCTTTGGGGTGGCCCGGGTGGTCAACCTGGCCCATGGGGCCTTTTACCTGCTGGGGGCTTACCTGGGGCTGGCCCTGGGGGCCAGCCTGGGCAGCTTCTGGCTGGCGCTGGTGCTGGTGCCGCTGCTGGTGGGCCTCCTGGGGGTCTTGGTGGAACGCTTTCTCTTGCGGGGTTTGCACGGACGGGAGCTCGAGCAGGTCTTGATCACCATCGGCCTGGGCTTCATCCTGGCCGACCTGCTGCGGGCCTTCTTTGGCGCGGCCATCCGCTCCGTGCCGCCTCCCGCCGAGCTGGCGGGGCCGCTTTTCCTGGGCTCGTTCATCTACCCCAAGTACCCGCTGTTCGTGCTGGCGATGGGGGTGCTTTTATTCCTCCTGGTGCGTCTGCTGCTAGCCAGAACCCCCTTCGGCGTGCAGGTGCGGGCGGTCACCGCCGACCCCGGCATGGCCAGCACCCTGGGCATCCAGCCCGCCCGGGTGAGCCTGCTCACCTTCGGGATCGGCACGGCCCTGGCCGGGCTGGGCGGGGTGGTGGGGGCCCCCATGATCGCCCTGGCCCCCGGCCTGGACGCCCAGATGACCCTGTTTGCGCTGATCGTGGTGGTGATTGGCGGCCTGGGGCGCATTGAGGGGGCCTTCTGGGGGGCCATCCTGGTGGGTTTGGTGGACGGCTTCGGGCGGCTGTTCCTGCCCCAGTTGGCGATGTTCCTGATCTTTGCTTTGATGGCCCTGGTGCTGGCCCTGAAGCCCGAGGGCCTTTTGGGTAGGAGGATGGCATGATGGCCGAGCTGTCGCGTGAAGCCCGGGCGGGAAGCAACGGGCGGCAGGGCCTGCTGCGCTGGGGGCTGGTGGGGCTGCTCCTGTTGCCGCTGGCCCTGGGGGGCTATCCGCTGTACCTGGCGACGGAAGCGGCCCTGCTGGGCCTGGCTGCGGTGGCCCTGAGCCTGCTGCTGGGCCACGGCGGGGTGCCTTCGCTGGGCCAGGCCGCCTTTTTGGGGCTTGGGGCTTACACGGTCGGCCTGGCCCTGAAGGCCGGGCTTCCTCTGGGGCTGGCCTTGCTACTCGCCCCTCTGGCGGCGGCCCTGCTGGCCCTGCTGACCGGTCTGCTGGTTTTCCGCACCCATGGCATCTTCATCCTGATGCTGACCCTGGCCTTTGGGCAGATGGTCTACTCGGCGGCCCACAAATGGACCGGCCTCACTGGGGGGGATGATGGGCTGAGCCTCTCCGGACTCTCCATCCACCCGGTGCTGCTGCACCTGGTGGCGGTGGGGGTGCTGCTGGCTGCGGTGGGTGGTTTGCGCGCACTGTTGCAGACCCCGTATGGCAAGACCCTCGAGGCCATCCGGCAGAACGAGGAAAAAATCCGCTCCCTGGGGGTGCCCACCTTTTACTACAAGCTCTCCTTGTACCTGCTCACCGCCGCGCTCACCGGCCTGGCTGGCAGCGGGCTGGCCCTGCACCGCAGCTTCATCAGCCCCCACGACCTCTTCTGGCTGACCTCGGCCACCCTGATGGTCATGGTGCTGCTGGGCGGCAGCCGGGGCCTCTGGGGGGCGGTCTTTGGAGCTTTGCTCTACACCTTCGTGCAGGCCTGGGTCAGCTCGTTTACCGATCTGTGGGGGTTGTTTGTGGGTAGTTTGCTGGTGCTGACCGTGTTGTTTGCCCGCGAGGGGCTGTGGCCCCTGCTGGAACGCCGTCTGGGAGGGGGCCGTGCAGGCGCTGAGGGTTGAGCAGGTTAGCAAGGCCTTTGGGGGGCTTCTGGCCCTGGCCAGGGTGAGCCTCGAGGTGGCCCCCGGTGAACGGCGGGCGGTTATCGGGCCCAACGGGGCTGGCAAGAGCACCCTGTTCAAGGTGATGGCGGGGGAGCTGCGGCCCAGCCAGGGGCGGGTTTTTCTGCAGGGGCGGGAGGTGAGCGGGATGCCCCAGGAGCGGGTGGCCCGGCTGGGGCTGGGCCGAACCTTCCAGCGCTCCAACGCCTTCCCCGAGCTTCTGGTCTGGGAGAACGTGGCCCTGGCCCAGAAGGCCGCCCAGGGTCAGGGCGCCGCCCTTGGTCAGCGCCTGAAACCGGAGCCGGGGGTGCAGCGGGTGCTGGAGCAGGTGGGCCTGGCTGAGCGGGCCCATGTGGTGGCCAGCCAGCTTTCGCACGGGGAGAAGCGGCAGCTCGAGATCGCCATGGCCCTGGTGCAAAACCCTTCGGTGCTGCTGCTGGACGAGCCCCTGGCCGGGCTTTCCGGGGCCGAGCGGGAGCGGATTGGGGAGCTCATTTTGGGGCTGGATCCCCGGATGACCGTGCTGCTGGTGGAGCACGACCTCGAGTACGCCCTGCGCTTTGCCCAGCGGGTCACGGTTCTGCACTACGGCCAGGTGATTGCCGAGGGCGAGCCGGAGGCGATCCGCCAGAACCCCCAGGTGCAGGAGATCTATGTGGGGGCCAGCTGGGCCGCAGAAGCCCAGGCGGCCACGACCAAAGGCGCGGAGGTGCTGCGCAGCGAAGGGGTGGGGGCCGGCTACGGGGCCATGCAGGTGCTCTCGGGGGTGCGGCTCGAGGTCGCCCAGGGCGAGGTGGTGGCCCTCCTGGGGCGCAACGGCATGGGCAAGACCACCCTGCTCTCGGCCCTGATGGGCCTGCTGCCCTTGCAGGAGGGGGAGGTGTTTTTCCTGGGCCAGGGGATCGGCCGCCTGCCCCCCCACCGCCGGGCCGCGCTGGGCCTGGCCCTGGTGCCCCAGGGCCGGCGGATGTTCGACGGGTTGAACGTGGAGGAAGAGCTGCAGATGGCGGCCTGGGGTCAGCGGGGTCGCTGGACGCTGGAGCGGGTGCTGGAGGTCTTCCCGAGGCTGGCTGAGCGCCGCCGGAACCCCTCGAGGGCCCTTTCCGGCGGAGAGCAGCAGATGGTCGCCATTGCCCGCGCCCTGCTGCGCAACCCCCGGCTGGTTTTGATGGACGAGCCCACCGAGGGGCTCTCCCCCCTGATGGTGCGGCAGGTGGCCGAGATCATTCGAACGCTCAAGGCAGAGGGTGAGACCGTGCTACTGGCCGAGCAGAACGTGCAGATGGCCCTTTCGGTGGCCGACCGGGTTTACATCCTCGAGCACGGCCAGGTGGTCTGGGAGGGTCGGCCCCAGGAGGCCAGCCAGGCGGTGCTGCACCGCTACCTGGGCGTCTGAGCGAGGTGAGTGCGGATGGCAAGAATCAAAACCGGGATCTCCCCCCGGCTCAACCAGATGCTGGAGGAGCTGCTCGAGGGCATCGAAGACGGCCTGGTGCCGGCCTGGATCTTCAACGATCCGGAGCTTTTCGAGCTGGAGCAGCAGAAGATTTTCAGCCGCTCCTGGGTCTATATGGCCCATGCGTCGGAGATCCCCCAGGCGGGGGATTACGTGCTGCGCTACGTAGCCAACAACCCCTACATCGTGGTGCGGGGGGAGGACGGGGCGGTGCGGGCCCTGCTGGATATGTGCCGCCACCGGGGGATGCGGGTCTGCCGGGCGGAGCTGGGCAACGCCAGCCACTTCCGCTGTCCCTTCCACGGCTGGACCTACCGCAACGATGGGAGCCTGGTGGGGGTGCCGGCCGAGCGCGAGGCCTTCGGTCCCGGCTTCAATAAGGCCGAGTGGGGGCTTCGCCCCATCCCCCGCCTCGAGGTCTTCGACGGGATGATCTTCGGTAACCTGGACCCCCAGGCCCCCCCGCTGGAGGAGTGGCTGGGCGAGATTCGCTGGTACCTCGAGCTCGTCACCAAGCGCAGCCCCGCGGGCCTGGAGGTGCTGGGGCCGCCCCAGCGCTGGGTGGTGAACACTGACTGGAAGCTGGCCCTGGAGACCTTCCTCAGCGACAGCTACCACACCCTCATGACCCACCGCTCGCTGATCGAGCTGGGCATCGCCCCCAAGGATGCCAAGTACGCCATGTACGGCGAGCAGATTCACATTCCCGGCAAGGGGCACGGCAGCATGGTGGTGGGTGCCCCGCCGGGGGCCAAGCTGCCGCCCTTCTGGGGCTACCCCGAGGAGATGATGGAGCGCTCCAAAGCCTCCTACCCCAGCCGCGAGCAGTTCGAGACCGCCAAGGAGACCCGCATCCTGCTGGTCACCCTTTTCCCCAACTTCTCCTTCCACAACCCCATCCGCAAGCCCGATCACAAGTACCAGGGCACCGTGCCCATGCTGACCTTCCGGGTCTGGCATCCGCTGGGCCCTGGCCGCATCGAGATCTTCTCCTGGGCCCTGGTGGAAAAGGACGCGCCGGAGTGGTTCAAGGAGAAAACCCGCCACTCCTACCTGCGCTTTTTCGGTTCCTCGGGCACCTTCGAGCAGGACGACACCGAGATCTGGAGCCACGTGGCCCACAACGCCAGCAGCAGCCAGGGCCGGACGCTGCGCCTCAACTACCGCATGGGCCTCTCCCTCGAGCCCGACCCCAACTGGCCGGGGCCGGGGGTGGCCTACGGCCTCAACTTCACCGACGCCAACATGCGCAACTTCCACCGCCGCTACGTGGAGATGCTGCTTTCCTAGAGGTAGCCCATGGATCGCACCCAAGCCTTGCTCAACACGCTGTACCAGGAGGCCGAGCTGCTGGACGAGGGGCAGTACCGCCAGTGGCTGGGCCTGCTGGCCGAGGACATCTGCTACCGCGTGCCGGTGCGGGTCACCAAGGAGCGCGGCCCGGAGGGCGGGGTGAGCGGGGTGATGGAGGGGATGTACCACCTCGACGAGGACTACACCTCGCTGGAGATGCGGGTGGCCCGCCTCGAGACCGGCTTCGCCTGGGCCGAAGACCCCCCCTCCCGCCTGCGCCACTTCGTCACCAACGTGCGCATCGGCGACCCCCAGCCCACCCCGCAGGGCGAGGAAAGCGCGGTGCGCTCCAACCTGCTGGTCTTCCGCAGCCGCTGGGATCGCCCCGACTACACCCTCCTGGCCGCCGAGCGGCGCGATGTGTGGCGGTACAGCCCGGCAGGCTGGCGGCTGGCCCGCCGCACGGTGATCCTGGACAGCGCCACCCTGCCCACCCACAACCTGGCCTTTTTCTTCTAGGGAGGTGTCCGTGCTCACCCTGACCAACGAGTTCACCACCGTGACGGTGGAGAAAATTGCCACCCGCAACGGCGAACGCCTGCGCATCACCTCTCCACGCCTGGGCTACAGCATCGAGCTCGACCCGCTGGAGCTGGAGTCCCTCACCTGGCAGCCGGTGGAGACCTTCTCCAAACTCCTATCCACGCCCTACGGCCCGGATGAGGACGGGGTGGAGGCCCGGCCCCTCTCTGACCTGATTCTTTTTGGGGGTGAGCATGCCTAGGGTGCAGGTGGGCATCGTGGGGGCGGGGCCGGCGGGGCTTCTGCTGGCCCACCTGCTGGCTGGGGAGGGCCTCGAGGTGGCCGTGCTCGAGGCCCGCAGCCGCGAGTACCTGGAGCAAAGCCCCCACCGCATCCGGGCCGGGGTGCTGGAGTGGGGCAGCAAGGAGATCCTGGCGCAGGCCGGCCTGGGCGATCGCATGCTGGTGCAGGGCCTCGAGCACCGGGGGGTCTACCTGGCCTTCGACGGGGCCCTGCACCGCCTCGACTTCCCCGCGCTCACCGAGGGCCGGAGCATCTGGGTCTACGGCCAGCAGTACCTGGTGCAGGACTTAATCCGGCTGTACCTGGAAAAGGGCCATGCCATCCACTTCGAGCACGAGGTGGTGGGGCTGGAGGCGCTCGAGGCAGAGCCCACCCTGGTCTACCGCACCCCCCAGGGCCAAACCGAGCGGCTGGTCTGCGAGTTTGTGGTGGGGGCGGACGGTTCGCACAGCCTCCTGCGCAGCCAGATTCCGGGGGCCCAGGTGCATCAGAAAACCTACCCCTTCGCCTGGCTGGGCATCCTGGCCCAGGCCCGGCCGGCCGCCGAGGAGCTGATCTACGCCAGCCACCCCCGGGGTTTTGCCCTTTTCAGCATGCGCTCGCCCAGCATCGCCCGCAACTACCTGCAGGTGCCGGTGGAGGAGCGGCTGGAGGACTGGCCCGACGCGCGCATCTGGGAGGAGCTCAACCGGCGGCTGGAGGGGGTGGCCCAGGTGGAGCCCGGCCCCCTGCTGGAAAAGAGCCTGACCCCCCTGCGCTCCATGGTGGTCACCCCCATGCAGCACGGGAGGTTTTTCCTGATGGGCGACGCCGCCCACATCGTCCCGCCCACCGGGGCCAAGGGGATGAACCTGGCGCTGTGCGACGCGGTGTTGCTGTACCGGGCCTTCAAGGCTTATTACCAGCAGAAAGACCCGGGCCCGCTCGAGGCCTACACCCCGGAGGCCCTGCGCCACGTCTGGCAGGCGGAACTCTTCTCCTACTTCATGACCACCCTGCTGCACACCCCCGCCGACCCCTTCGACGACGGCCTGCGCCAGGCCCACCTGCGCCACCTGGGCCAGAGCCCCCATCTGCAGCGCTTTCTGGCCGAGAACTACGTGGGCCTGCACACCAGCGGGCGCTACGCGGGGGTGCTGCGCGCCCCGGTGCGGGGGTAGAGGGCCTTGAGGTTTTGCCCTCGAGGCCGGCTTATCATCTACAATATTGTTGACAATGTAGTTGACCCATTGAGGAGGTGCGCGTGTCTACCGAACATCCACAACCTGCCAATCCTGTCCAGGAGGGGGTCTGGCCCTACTGCGACCTGGCCCACCTGGCCCATCTGGAACTCCTCACCCCGCGGCTGGAGGAGAGCCTGCGCTTCTTCACCGAGGTCATGGGCCTGACGGTGAGCGGTACGGAGGAAGCCTCGGTCTACCTGCGCGGCTGGGACGATTACGAGCACCACACCCTCAAGCTCACCGCTGCCCAGACCAGCGGCCTGGGGCACTTCGCTTTTCGGGTGAGAAGTCCAGAAGCCCTGCAGCGGCGGGTGCGACAACTGGAGGCCCTCGGCTGGGGCGGGGGCTGGACGGAGGGCGATGCCGGCCACGGCCCGGCCTACCGCTTCACCACCCCCGACGGCCACCCCATGGAACTCTACTACGAGACCCGCTGGTACACCCCCAGCGAGGCCACCCGGCCCGCCCTGAAAAACCAGGCCGCCCGCTTTCCGGGCAAGGGCGCCAACCTGCGCCGGCTGGATCACCTCAACCTGCTGGCCTCGGACGTGCGGGTCATGCGGGTGTTTATGGAGGAGGGCCTGGGCATGAAGGTGACCGAACAGATCATCTTCAGCGGGGGCGACGAGCAGGGGGTCTGGCTCACCTCCAACAACAAAACCTACGACATAGCCATCACCAAGGACCACCGGGGGGCCCGGGGGCGCTTCCACCACTGCACCTACGCGGTAGACAGCCGGGAGGAGGTCTTGCGGGCGGCGGACATCTGCCTCGAGCACGGGGTGTTCATCGAGACCGGGCCGCACAAGCACGCCATCCAGCAGACCTTTTTCCTCTACGTCTACGAGCCGGGGGGCAACCGCTTCGAGGTCGCCTGTCCGGGGGCCCGGCTGCTGCTGGCCCCGGACTGGAAGCCCATCGTCTGGAACGAGGAGGAGCGCAAGCGGGGCCAGGCCTGGGGTCTGCAGACCGTACCCACCTTCCACACCTACGGCACCCCGCCGGTCGAGAAGGAGTGATATGCCGGTAAGCGAGAAGGCCACCGAGACACAGACCGCTTATTACCGGGTGCGCCAGGCCATCCTGGCCGAGGAGCTTCTGCCGGGGCAGCGCCTGGTGGAGAAGGAGCTGGCCGAGCGCTTCGGGCTGGGGCGGGCCGCCATCCGCACCGCGCTGGCCCGCCTCGAGCAGGAGGGGCTGGTAAAAAGCGAGCCCTTCCGCGGGGCCACGGTGCGGGCCATTGACGAGGCCGAGGCGGTGGAGATCCTCGAGGCCAGAGCGGCCCTGGAGAGCCTGGCCGCCCGCTACGCGGCCCGCAAGGCCACGCCCGAGCAGGTCGAGCGGCTGGAGGATATCCTGCGGCAGATGGAGGCGCGCTACGAGGCCGGTGACTTGCTGGGGATGTCCGAGCTCAACAGCGAACTGCACCAGCGCCTGCTGGAGATCGCCGGGCACCGCACCGCCGCCCGGCTCATCGAGAGCCTGCGGGCCCAGAACGTGCGCCACCAGTTCCGCACCATCCTGGTGCCGGGCCGCTCGAGGCGTTCGCTCGAGGAACACCGCCGCATCGTGCAGGCGGTGGCCGCCCACGACGAAGAAAAAGCCGCACAGGCCATGCTCGAGCACCTCAGCCAGGTGGCCGAAGCCCTTCGGCAGAGCGCGGCCCTGACCACACCCCAACCACCCAGCCCCATCCTGGAGGAAGCATGAGCGAACCCACCCCCATCCCATCGCCCAGCGCAGGGGCCCGCGAACTCGTGCGCGGGGCCTACGACCTGCACGTGCACATCGAGCCGGACGTGATCCGCCGCCGCATCAGCGACCTGGAGCTGGCCCGCCGCTACAGCGAGCTGGGTCTGCGGGGCTTCGTGCTTAAGTCGCACTACACCCCCACCGCCGAGCGCGCCGCCGTGGTGCGCGCCGCGGTGCCGGGGGTGGAGGCCCTGGGGGCCATCGTGCTGAACCACGCGGTGGGCGGGCTGAACCCGGTAGCGGTGGAGATCGCCGCGCGGGGGGGTGCCCGCATCGTCTGGCTGCCCACCGTGGACGCGGCCAACGAGGCCCACGAGGCCGAGCCCAGGCCGGGGCGCAAGCTGCCCCTGTGGGCCCAGCTACAGCTCGAGCTGCGTGAAGCCGGCCTGCCGCTGCCGCCCATCGAGGTGCTGAACCCGGACGGAACCGTGCGCCCTGTGGTGCGGCAGGTCTTGCAGGTGATCGCCCGGCACGGCCTGATCCTGGCCACAGGCCACCTCGGGCGCGACGAGATTATGGCGGTGGTGCAGGCCGCCCGCGAAGAAGGGGTGCAGCAGATCGTCATCACCCACCCGGACTACCCCACCCAGAACCTCTCCTTTGAAGACCAGCAGGCCCTGGCCCGGCAGGGGGCCTACCTCGAGCGCTGCCTGGCCCCCATCGTGAGCGGGAAGGTCTCCTGGGAGCACACCTTCGAGGCCATCCGAGCCACCGGGCCGGCGCACTCGTTTCTGTCCACCGACCTCGGCCAGCCCCAGAACCCCCCGGTGGAGGACGGGCTGGCCCTGTTCGCCGACCGGCTGCTCGAGGCCGGCTTCAGCGAGGAGGAGGTGCGGGTCATGGCGGTGACCAACACCGTCCGGCTGGCCACGGGAGGGCGCGCATGAGCCGGAGCCTGCTGGTGATCAGCGCCCACGCCGCCGACTTCGTGTGGCGGGCCGGCGGGGCCATCGCCACCTTTGCCGCAGCCGGCGGGGTGGCGCGGGTGGTGGCCCTCAGCTACGGCGAGCGGGGCGAGTCGGGCGAGCTGTGGAAGGAACCGGGCCAGACCGAAGAGAAGGTCAAGCAGATCCGCCACCGCGAGGCCAGCCAGGCCGCCGCCATCCTGGGGGCCCGCTTCGAGTGCCTGGATCTGGGGGACTACCCCCTCGAGGTGGACAGGGCCGCGCTCGAGCGCCTCACCGCCATCATCGTGGAGACCGCCCCCGACCTGATCCTCACCCACGCCCAGCAGGATCCCTTCAACCCCGACCACCCGGTGGCCTACGCCGCCACCGAGCGGGCCCGCCAGCTCGCCAGCGGCTCCGGGGTGGCCAGCGCCTTCCGCACCGTGCGTCCGCCCGAGCTGCTGCTCTTCGAGCCGCACCAGCCCGAGCTATGCGGCTTCGTGCCCAACGTCTTTTTGGACATCACCCCGGTCTGGGAGAAGAAGCAGCAGGCCATGGCGGTCTTCGCTTCGCAAAGCTACCTGCGCCAGTACTACAGCGAGCGGGCCGCCCACCGGGCCAACCACGCCCGGCGCATCGCAGGCTACAAAGACATCGAGCGGGCCGAGGCTTTTCAGCGGGTGCTGCCGCAGGTGGTGAGGTCGCTATGAGGCTCGAGGATTTACAGCGTTTCGCCGAGCTGGGGGTGGCCACCGTCTACGAGGCCTCGGGGCGGCAGGGCCTGGTGGATCTCCCGCTGCACCCCCTCACCCCCGGCAGCCGGGTGGCCGGGCCGGCCCGCACGGTGCTGTGCGCCCAGGGCGACAACCTGATGGTGCACGCGGTGATGGCCGTGGCCCAGCCGGGGGAGGTGCTGGTGATCGCCATGCCCGAGGCCCAGCCGGTGGCCCTGGTGGGGGAGCTGCTGGCCACCCAGGCCCTCCGGCGCGGCGTGGCCGGCATGCTGATCGACGCCGCGGTGCGCGATGCCGAGGAGCTGGGCCGGATGGGCCTGCCCATCTGGGCGCGCTACATCCGGGCCCGGGGGGCCGAGCGCAAAAGCCTGGGCCGGCTGGGGGTGCCCCTCACCCTGGGCGGCACGACCATCCACAACGGCGACATCGTGGTGCTGGACGCCGACGGGGCGGTGGTGGTGGCTGCCGAGCGGGCCGAAGAAGTCCTGCAAGCAGCCCAGGCCAGGGCCCAGCGCGAGGCCGGTCTGCGCGAGCAGTTCGCAGCGGGGGCGCTGTCCATTGACCTCTACGGGCTGCGCCCCCAGGTAGAAGAAGAGCTGTCCAGGGCTATGGGGGAGGGGTGATGCCCGTTATCGCCATCTTGGGCCTGGGGGAGGCTGGTTCGGCCATCGCCGCCGATCTGGTCGCCCTGGGGGTACGGGTGCGAGGATACGACCCCATCCCCGAGCGCAGCGTGGCGGGCCTCGAGCGGGTGGGAAGCGAAATAGAGGCCGTTCGGGGCGCCCATGTGATCCTGAGCGTCAACTGGGCCCGGGTGGCTCTCGAGGTGGCCCAGACCGTGGCCCCCACCCTCGGCCCAGGGCAGCTCTTTGCCGATCTCAATACCGCCGCGCCGGCCCTCAAGCAGTCGCTGGCCGCGGTGCTGGCCCCCACCGGGGCCCTCTTCGCCGACGTGGCCTTGATGAGCCCGGTGCCGGGCAGGGGCCTGCGCACCCCGGCCCTGGTCTCGGGGCCGGGGGCGGCCCGCTTCGTCGCCACCATGGGGGCCCTGGGCATGCCGGTGGAGCCGGTGGGGCCGGAGGCGGGGGCTGCAGCCGCCCGCAAGCTGGTGCGCAGCGTGTTTTTCAAGGGGATGGCCGCGGCCGTGGGGGAGGCCCTCGAGGCCGCCCGCCGGCTCGGCTGCGAGCAGGAGACCTGGCAGAACATCGCCGAGACCCTGGCCGCCGCCGATGCCCGCCTGGTAGACCGGCTGGTGGAGGGCAGCCTGCGCCACGCGAGGCGCCGGCGGGAGGAGATGGCCGCAGCAGCAGAGATGCTCAAAGCGCTGGGGATCACCCCCCACATGGCCCAGGCCACCGAGGCCTGGCTGGCCGATCTGTTCGAACAAACACGGCAGCGCCCCGTTGAGTAGGCCGAGCCAACGGTACTTTTCGGAGGGTCTGCTGCTACAATGGGCCTGTGGAAGCTATCAAACTAGTTGGTCTGCTGCTGCTGCTGGTCAGCGCGGTGGAGGTAGCACTCTGGCGGGTGCTGGCCCCGCGCAACCCCAACCTCAACAAAGCCTTCCCCATCCTGATGGCCAGCGCGGTGGGGACGGCCGTGCTGGGCCTGTTGTTGTTTGTCCTTGGCTAGCAACCTGCAGTGGGAGGTGGTTTAGCCAGCTCAAACAGAAAAACGCCGCTGGCCCTCGAGAGGCCATCCCCGTGCGGCGCTTGGGTGATGACCGCGATTGACCGGGGTTTTGCTGGGGTGGTAGGCTAACCCGCAAGTATGGCCGGGGGGTGGTTTTTTAGCTAGGCCCGCGGGAGATGCAAGACTCTCTCGTGGGCGGCCTGCGTGCCGCCCACCGCGTTTGGGTAGACTGGGCAAGGTTGCTTGGAGGTTGCATGGATATCGAAGCCGCGCTGGAAGAGATTGGCAGAGCGCCTAATTTGGAGCGCCTACAGGGCCTGAAGGTGCACTACCTGGGCAAGAACGGTCAGGTGACCCAGGCGATGAAGACCCTGGGCCAGCTCCCACCCGAGGAGCGCAGGGAAAAGGGCCGCGTGCTGAACGAGTGGAAGCGGGCCCTCGAGCTAGCCCTGGAGGCGCGCGAGGCCCAGCTTAAAGAGCAGGCCCTGCAGGCCCAGCTTGAGCAGGAAGCCCTGGATGTCTCGCTGCCGGGTTACGCCTTCCCTTCGGGGGGGCTGCACATCACCAGCCGGATTGTGCTCGAGCTGGTAAATATCTTTCGCAGGCTGGGCTTCAGCGTGGTGGAAGGCCCCGAGGTGGAGAGCGAGTTTTTTAACTTCGACGCCCTGAACATGCCCGAGTGGCACCCTGCGCGGGACATGCAGGACACCTTCTGGGTTGAGTTCAACCGTGCCGCGGAAGAAGCGTTTACCATCCAGGGCCCCTTCGGCGAGGATGTGACCGGGTTGGGTGGGGCGGTGTTGCGCACCCATACCTCGGGGATGCAGATCCGCTACATGATCCAGCACACCCCACCGTTCAGAATTGTGGTGCCGGGGCGGGTGTTCCGCTACGAACAGACCGACGCCTCACACGAGGCCATGTTCCATCAGCTCGAGGGGCTGGTGGTGGGGCCCAACATCACCATGGCCGACCTCAAGGGGGCCATCAGCGAGCTGGCCCGGGGGCTTTTCGGCAAGGAGGGCAAGGCCCGCTTCCAGCCCACCTTTTTTCCCTTTGTGGAGCCGGGGGTGCAGTTTGCCATGTGGTGGCCCGAGCGCCAGAAGTGGCTCGAGCTGGGCGGGGCCGGCATGGTACACCCCTACCTGTTCAAGGCGGTGGACGACTACCGCGAGCGGCAGGGCCTGCCCAGGGCCTACGAGGGGATGACCGGCTGGGCCTTCGGAATGGGGGTTGAGCGGCTGGCTTTGCTGCGCTACGGCATCCCCGATATCCGCTACTTCTACCAGAACCGCCTGAGCTTTTTGCGGCAGTTTAGAGGCTAGTGGGGTTTGCAGATGAAAATTGTCTATAGCTGGCTCAAAGAATTTCTACCCGATGCCCCCAGCAGCGAGCGCCTGGAGGAGCTTCTGGCTGGACTGGGCCTCGAGACCGAGTCCATCACCAAACTGGCCCCACCGCCCAGCCGGGTGGTGTTTGGCCGGGTGTTGCAGGTTGAGAACCTGGAAGGCAAGGAGGTGCGCCGGCTTGTGGTGGACATTGGGCAGGAGGTGCAGGTGATCTCCGCTGCGCCCAACGCTAAAGCGGGCGTGGGGGTGGCCCTGGCCCTGCCGGGTACGGTGCTGCCCGATGGCAGCGAGCTGCGGGTGCGCACCATTGCCGGTCTCGAGTCCTACGGCATGGCCCTCTCGCCCAAGGAGCTGGGGGTGGGCGATTATGCCGGGGGCTTGCTCGAGTTTGCGCCCGAGGCCCTGCCGCCCGGCACGCCCCTGGCCGAGGCCTGGGGGCCCGACGAGGTGATCGAGGTCGAGATCACCCCCAACCGCCCCGACTGGCTCTCGGTCTACGGGGTGGCCCGCGATCTGGCCGCCCTGGGCCTGAGCCTGGTGCGGCCCAGCCCCAAGCCCCAGACCACGCCCCTACCGCTGCCGTTTGGCGTCTGGATCGAAGACCCCGAGGGCTGCGACCGCTTTACCCTGTCCTATGCGCGGGGGGTGCGGGTGGGGCCCAGCCCGCTCTGGGTGCAGCGCCGCCTGTATGCGGCGGGAATGCGGCCCATCTCCAACGTGGTAGACGCTACCAACTACGCCATGCTCGAGCTGGGCAACCCCATGCACGCCTACGACGCCGCCTTCATTCGGGAGGGCCTGGTGGTGCGCCGGGCCCGCAACGGCGAAAAGCTGGTCACCCTGGACGGGCAGGAGCGCACCCTGGACGAGCGCGACCTGCTAATTGCGGTCAAGGACGGCCCACAGACCCGTCCCGCCGGGCTGGCCGGGGTGATGGGGGGCCTCGAGGACGAAATCCGCGAAACCACCAGCGCAGTGGCCCTCGAGGTGGCCCACTTCGACCCGGTGCGGGTGCGCCGCACTGCCCGGCGGCTGGGCCTCAAGACCGAGGCCTCCTACCGCTTTGAGCGCGGGGTGGACAAAGACGGGCAGCTTCTGGCCGCCGATCGCTTTATGGAGCTGCTGCAGGCCTGGGGTGGGCCCAATGTGCAGGTGGCCCAGGATCGCCTCGACCTCAACCACACCCAGCCCCACCCGCCCATTGCCTTCCGGCCCGCCTATGCCTCGAGGCTGGTCGGGCTCGAGTACCCCGAGGCCACCCAGGCCGAGGTGCTCCGCCGCCTGGGTTGCACCGTGGAGCCCACCGATCAGGCCGGCGTCTGGGCCGTGACCCCGCCCAGCCACCGGGTAGACCTGAACATCGAGGAAGACCTGGTGGAAGAGGTGGCCCGCGTGGTGGGCTACGAGCAGATCCCCACCACCCTGCCCAGCTTCTTCCCCCACCCCGACAACCTGGGCGTGGAGGCGCCCTACGAGGCCAACGAGCGGCTTAAGCAGGTGATGGCCGGGCTGGGCTTCCAGGAGGTGCTGAACTACTCCTGGTCTTCCCCCGAGGAATGCACCCTGATGCGGGCGCCGGCCCCCACGGTGTTCATGCAGAACCCCCAGACCCCCGACCGCACCGCCCTGCGCACCGCCCTCTACCCCGGCCTGCTCAGGAACCTGCAAACCGCCCTGGCCCAGGGAGAAGAGGAGCCTTTTCTGCTCTTCGAGGTGGGTAAGGTCTTCAGGCAGGTCGAATCCCTGCACCTGGCGGCTTTGCTGTGTGGCGACCCGGTTCCGGGGCTGTGGCAGAAGGGCCTGGGAGGCGGCTTTTTTGCCCTCAAGGGGCTCCTCGAGGCGGCTGCGCACAACCTGGGGAGCTGCGTGCGGGTCGAGAAAGAGGCCGTGCCCTACCTGCACCCCGGCATCAGCGGGGCGGTCTACTGGAACGAGCAGAAGGTGGGGCAGATCGGTGCGCTGCACCCGGCCATTGCCGAGGCGCTGGAACTGCCGCCGGTGTTCTTGTTCGAGTTGGCCCTCCCCCTCAGCAGGGGTTCTGGCGGTTTCGTGGATATTGCCAGGTATCCGGCTTCCATGCGCGACCTAGCCGTGGTGGTACCGGACGCCACCCCTTATGCCGAGGTCGAGCGGCTGATTCGTGCGGGGGCTGGGGAATACCTGGAAAAGCTCGAGGTCTTCGATGTCTACCGGGGCAAGCCGCTCGAGGAGGGGCAGAAGAGCCTGGCCTTCCACCTCAGCTTCCGCCACCCCGAGCGCACCCTGACCGACCCGGAGACCGATGGGTTTATGCAAAACATCATCGCCGCGCTCGAGCAAAAAGGTTTTGCCATTCGCCGCTGAGGCTCATACCCGGGTGCCCTCGCCGCCCCAGCTCGAGTAGGCATAAAACCGGCCCCGCTCCCCCCGGATATAGTCCATGAGGGGCTCCAGCAGGGGCCGGTGTTCGTCCAGCTTGACCGCGACCTCCTCGGCCGTAAAAAAGCGGGCCTCCACAATGTGCCCATCGGGGTCTTTGGGGTTGAGCAGGCCCTGGTAGTCGGCGCGGAAGGCCATGGCGATGGTGCGCTCGCTCTTGCGGGCGTCCTCCACCTGCACCACGTAGGCCAGGTGCTGGATGGCCCTGATGTGCAGGCCGGTTTCTTCCTGCACCTCGCGCACAATGGCGGCCAGCACGCTCTCCCCAGCCTCGACCATCCCCCCTGGCAGGGTATAGCGCACCCGCCCGCGGCGGCTCCAGTCGTTGGCGACCAGCAAGACCCGTCCCTGTTTGTCCATCAGGATGGCGGCTGCCACCAATAGGTCACGCCGTAACCCATGCATACCGACCACCTGCGCCTAGGCGGTCTTGGATGCGGTGGACAAAGCCTCGAGCTGCCGTTCCTGATCGGCTTTGCGCAGGGCCTCGTGCAGCTTGGAGAGGTCGCCGGCCAGCACCCCTTCCAGGTCGTGGGTGGTGAAGCCGATGCGGTGGTCGGTCACGCGCGACTGGGGGAAGTTGTAGGTGCGAATCTTCTCCGAGCGCTCGCCCGCCCCAATCTGGGCCAGGCGGTCTTCCCGGCGGCGGGCAGCTTCCTCGGCCCGCTTCATCTCCAGCAGGCGCGAACGCAGGATGGAGAGGGCTTTTTCTTTGTTTTTGATTTGGCTGCGCGACTCCATGCAGGAGACGATCATGCCGGTGGGCTTGTGCAGAACCTGCACCGCCGAGTCGGTGGTGTTGACCCCCTGCCCCCCTGGCCCCGAGGCCCGCGAGACGGTGATCTCGAGGTCGGCGGGGTCGATCTGGACATCCACCTCCTCGGCCTCGGGCATCACCGCCACGGTGGCGGTGGAGGTGTGGATGCGGCCCTGGGTCTCGGTGGCGGGCACCCGCTGCACCCGGTGCACCCCAGCCTCGTACTTCAGGTAGCCATAGGCCCCCGGCCCGCTCACCTCGAAGACCACCTTAGAAACCCCCCCCAGGTCGGTGAGCGAGGTGTCCAGGACTTCGACCCGGTAGCCGCCCTGCTTGGCGTACTCCATGATCATGTCGCGCAGCTCGGCGGCGAACAGCGCGGCCTCCTCGCCCCCGGTGCCGGCCCGAATCTCCACGATGGCGTTTTTCTCATCGAGGGGGTCTTTGGGCAGCAGCAATAGCTCGAGCTCGGCTTCCAGCTCGCGGATGCGGGGCTCGAGGGCCGCAATGTCGGCCCGGGCCATCTCGCCCAGCTCGGGGTCGAACTGCAGTTCGCGGGCCTCCGCCAGGTGGGTCAGGGCCTCTTTGTAGCTACGGATGGTCTCGACCAGGTGGCCCATCTCGGCGTAGCGCTTGCTGATGCGCTGATACTCGCTCTGATTGGCGAGCACCGCCGGGTCGGCCAGTTGGCGCTCGAGTGCCTGGTACTCGGCTTCTAAGGACTCAAGTTTCTCCAGCATACACGGTCACTATCTACCAGAATAGCGCGGAAGTGTGGGCGCGGGTAGGCGCGCGCTTGCTTTGTGGGTTAGGTGGACGCTTCGCTGTCTTTGGGTTTAAGGCGGATGGGGCTTTGTTTGCGGGGGTCTTTGCCCGCCTTGTCCTGGTAAAAGGCCCGGATCTGCTCGAAGTCGGCCTCGAGGTCGCCCGTGGGGGTGAGGTAGCCGCCCACCCCCACCTCTTTCTTGCGGTAGTCAATGTAGGCCAGGGCGATGGGCACACGGGCTTTGAGGGCCATGTAATAGAACCCGCTTTTCCAGTAGGGGGCGCGGCTGCGGGTGCCCTCGGCGGCCACCACCACCCACAGGTTGTCGTGCTGCTCGAAGATGCGCGCCACCTGGCCCACAAAATCGCCGCCTGCCTTGGCCCGATCCACCGGGATGCCCCCCAGCCACCGCATCACCACGCCCAGCACCGGTGGAAACAGCTCTTTCTTGCCCACCCAGCGAAAGCGGGTGCCCGAGGCCATGCCCCACAGCAAGGCATATAGAAAGTCCCAGTTGGAGGTGTGGGGGTAGCCCACCAGCACGAACTTCTGGCCGGGGGGCGGGGCCATCACGGGCGTCCAGCCCAGCCGTTGCAAGGCCCATACCCCAAAACGCTGCCAGGGCGTCCGGGGCTGAATTGCGTAAGGATGCTTCATGTTACCGGTATAGCATAAAGGATGGCCTCACCCGCGGTGCCCGGCGAGGTTATTTAGCAGGGCCTGGGCCTCCCGGAGTTTGGCCTGTACCTCTGCCAGCCGGGCCTCGAGGTCGGAGGATGGCGCCTTGCGCTCCTGCAGGCTCTTGCGCATCTCGTCCATGCTATTAACGATGATGCCCACCAGCAGGTTCAAAAACACCAGGGTGCCCAGCAGGACAAACGAGACCATGTACACCACTGCGACCAGCGGCTGGGCCTGGGGCTGGACACACAGGGCCGGGTCGGGCAGCTCGAAGCGCTCGCAGCCAAAGTACTGGATGCGCAGCACATCCACCCAGCCTTCTAAGGTCAGGATGCTGAAGAGGGTGAGCAGCGCGGTGTGCAGGTTACCGAAGTGGAAGGGGTCGTTGGTCCCGAACAAAAACACCCCGGCCACCGCGTAGACGTAGAGCAAAAGCAGCATCAGCAGCAGGACGTAGCCGATGGAAGGAATGCTGCGCAATAGCGCGCCCAAAATAATTTGCAGGTCGGGGAGGGTGCGGACGAGGCGCAACACCCGCAGGAGCCGCAGCAGGCGGGCCGCCACCGCGTAGGCCCCCAGCCCCGGCAGCAGGCTCCCCACCACGATCAAAAAATCGAAGACGTTCCAGCCGTCGAGGAAATAGCGCAGCGGCCGGGGCCACAGCGCCCCCATGCGCAGCAGCACCTCGAGGGCAAAGATAGCCAGCACCAGGTTGTTGAGCAGGTGGAGGGCGGGGCCGTAGCGTGCCATGAGAGGTGGGTAGGTCTCGAGGCCCACCAGTACGGCGGCTAACACGATAACAGCGGTAACAAAACGGTTGAAGGCGGCCGACGCCACCAGACGACCCAGGGGATTGGGTGTAGAGGCACTCACAGGCCCAAGTATAGGCCCTGCCAAGCCCCTGACCGGGCGTGCAGGCTAAAGGAGCAACCCAAAACTCAATTCAGAGACACCTCGGAGACACCTTGGCGGTTTGCGGTTGTTCCCGTGTTGTTATCGCGCACTGTGTACCCTGCCCTTGGCTCGCCACCAAAGAAGCGCGGGCCGCAAAGTGACACAAGGAGGTAGCTATGCAAAAACGCCGTTTGGGTTTTCAGGTAGGAGTTCTAATCTCGGCCTTGGTCAGCGCTGTGCTGGGCTCGGTCGTGCTGGTTGGTTAGGGGTTAGTGGAGTCTGATGGGACTCATAGCGCTTCTTCGCCTTACCAGCTCGTTGGCGTGGAGAGCCGCCGATTTGAGCCCATGCCGCTGCCCTGGCCACGTCCAATTCCCATACCGATTCCGCTTCCAATCCCTGAACCAATGCCGTCTCCGGAACCCTGGCTTCAAGCATACCCAGTTCTTCAGGAAAGCGGTTCATCCCGATTGGTATAAGCCCATGTTGTGCATACGGGGGCTGCGTGAAAAATCCTCGCCGACATGATGCCGTGCTTTTGGCCTTAGACACCATTCGAGCCAGGTTCCGCGAGGCCCCGCTTACCCGTACCTGGACACAGCAGCAGGTTTTACTTGGGGAGACGCTGATTGTTGTGGCAGAAGAGAAACTCAGCTCCGGCCAGGAAATTTCGGACGTCCTGGCCAAAATTCGCCAGCTAGCCAGCAACCTTCTGCCCCCAGCCTCCGCGACGGTTTCGGCCTCGTTAGAGGCCATTGTCAACTGGCTCGAGTTGGACAGAGGAGATGGTTATGCAGATTAACGAAATGTTCCTCAGGGAGTATACCGAAACAAAGCTGGCCCGGTTACACCGGGAAGCCACCATAGAGCGCCAAACCCGGTTGAACAATCAGCGCAGTAAGGATGAACGCGCCCTGGCTGTGCGGTTGCCGTGGCTGAGAGTTCTTCGGAAGTACTTTTAGGGGGTGGTTTGGGTTCGCTATTCCAGCAGGTCGCCAAACTCCCGAACTACCGCTGGATCGGGGTCGGCCCCGTACTCATTGGCCAACATACGCACCAACGAGCGGAAAACCAGTTTTGCCCGAGGATGGTCACCAAGCCGACGCAACACCCTCAGCAGTTTGATGTACGAGGCCTCTGCGAGGGGATCAAGCTCAACCAGCTTTTGAAAAGCCCAAGCAGCCTGGGTGGGGTTATTTTCCGCCAGCATTTCACCCAACGAGGCAGCTGCAGCCAGGGCTGCATCGAGGGCTCGGGTTCGGATGGGCTCCACCCAGCCCGCCTCGACTTCCGGCAAAAAGGTTCCTCGGTAAACTTTCAGGGCCATTTCCAGGTCTTCGGCACTGCCAAGCGCCAAAAGACCCTCCAACTCCACGACGTCCACCTGCACCTCGAGGCGATCGCCAAACCTGTAAAGGCCGCCCTCGAAGGGTACTGGATCAAAGTCCACCAGCGGATGACTGGCAAGCGCCGACCGAAGCCGACGAACCGAGATCTTGAAATAGTCAATGTGACGATAGTCGTCGGAGCCATCCCATAGTGCGTCCACGATCTGCCCGCGGCTTCCTTTGCCGTTGAGTGCCAGCCAAACCAGAATTTCCCGGGCCTTGCTGTTGGTTATAGCTAACCCAAGTTGCCACCTACAAAATACTAGCCAGCCGCCTGAAGTTGTGGGCAAAGATGAAGCCCCACACCTTGAGCACAAAGCCCTGGAGGGTCGTGGCATGTATGCGCTTGGGGAATAGTTCCGTCAGGGCAGCACCCACCGACTCGATAATCTTCCTGCCCACGGTGACTATGAACTGACCGGGTGGGTGGTAGCGCTTGGAGTTCCCCTTGCGGATGGCGCGCAGCCGGATGCCCTCAGCCATGGCCAGGTCATCTTCGGCCTGATAGTCGGTGTACCCCCGATCCACGTACAGCTTGCTTCCCTGCGGCAAGTCCAGCGGCAGCCGATACAACCCCTCCACGTCCGCGGTGGCGCCAGGGGTGAGGAGAACTTCGCTGATCCACTGGTTATCCGTGCAGACCAGGTGGAGCTTGAGTCCGTGGAAGTAGCTGCGTTTGCTGGGAATGTAGCCCCGGTATACGCGGGCTGGGGCCAGGCGGCAACGGGGCGCGCGGATGTTTTCACAGACCGGCAGGGGTAAGGTGTCGAGGATGTAGTGCTCCACTGAGCTTAGCTGCTCCCATAAAGTCTTGCTCAGGGACAATAGCAGCGGTATCCAGTGGGCCAGGCTGTGCAGCCGTCGGCTGAAGCGGCTGGGGGAGGGGATGTAGCTGAAAAGACCCTGCTCTTTGGCATAGATCAGGGCGTGCTTGTGCTTTCCAGCGAAAGCCAGGGCGGCCAGAATCCAGAGGGTGAGGACGACGCTGGCGGGGGTCTTGCTCTGGGGGTCGTCCTTGTGTCCGAGGGTCTTGAGCAGATCGTCTATAATGCAGAAGGCCACTAGAACAGTCCAGTTCATAGTGGCCTTTATTTTCTGCGTAGTCAGGATAGGTGGCAACTTGAGTTATTGTAAGCTCACTTAGCGCGCTGGGAACAGCCATGGGGTCGGGTGGGCCACCCATTTTTTCGGTTGGACTGGTGGGGGCGGTGTTAAGCGGGATAGTAGCATGGACGAAATACCATACGCTCATTGAGATGAGCCTCTGGGTGGTTGCTTGGTCAGTTGGCTGGGCAACAGCGGCTGTTGTGGTGCAGTTCCCTGCACTTTACAATAGCCTGGGAGTTGCTAGCCTACCTGGGGTTTTGCTGGTTCTGCCACTTTACGCAATGATTTTGTTTCTGTCAGGGTGGCTGGGTGGGATTTTTCTTCAGTTCTTGCGTCGTTCGAGCAAGAGCAGCAATTCAATAAACGGACAGGAAGGCTTCACGGCGGAGGGTAGATATGCTGGGGAAAAGTAAATCGAACCGTCATTTAAAAAAAAATCTAACCAGGATCCTGTTATCACTTTTTGCACTGGTCATCGTTGCGGTGAACGGCGATATGGTTATTAACTGGAATTCAGGCTTAGCCGTTGCAGTATGGGCCATAGTATTGTTCGCTATAAGTCTGAACGCTGCACTCGCGGTGTTGGCTTTGCTCCGTGGTGCACGTCCAGATAAGCCCACTGCAGAGGAATAAGTCTGGTAATACAAACACGCTCTCTAGGACGGTATCCCCTGTTTAAATCCAGAGCCGAGCGAGCTTTACGGAGAGGTGTTACAAGAAGTTTGCTTTGATGAAGTGGGCCTCATCCTTGGTAGACCACCTCGGTCTTCCACCGGCCCGGAGGCTGGGTGTGCAGCTCCCAGAACTTTTCGGCGATCAGGTCAGGGTCGAAGGGGGTGTTGCGCCGGATCGGGCCGGCGATGGTCACGGTAGCGGCATGGATGCCTTCGTGATAGAGCTCTTTGCTCAGGGCGCCCACCAGGGCCCGCAGGGCGGCTTTGCCAATGGAGAGCGCGGCCTGGTCGGGCTGGGGGTTCAGGGCCAGGCCATCCCCGGTAAAGAGCAGGGTGCCCTGGCGGCGCGAGAGCATGCCGGGGATGACCAGCTGGGCTGCCAGCAAAGCCCCGTAAAGATTGACCTGGAGGGTTTGCTCGAGGGCCTCCCGGCTCAGCTCCGAGGCCCGGCGGCCCTGGGCGGCGTAGGCGTTGTACACCAATACCTCGATGGAGCCGAGCGCTTTTTCGGCCTCGCGGATGGCGGAGATGAGCTGGGGGGTGCGGGCTACATCGGCGGGAAAGGTTTGAACCGCGCAGCCATCGAGTTCCAGCGCCCCTGCGTAGTTTTCCAGGCTGGCCGCACTGCGGGCGATCAGGCCCAGCCGGTACCCTTCCTGGCCGAAGCGCCGGGCCACCGAGAGCCCAAGCCCCCGCCCCATTCCAACCACCAGGCAGGCTTTAGGCTTCATACCGCGCATGGTAACATCAAGAATGCTGTTTATGGCCTTATGTAACGTGGGCCAGCTAGAACCGAAAGCGGGTTGAGTTATGTATAGAGTGGTCATTGTGGGCCGCCCCAATGTGGGTAAGTCGAGCCTGTTCAACAAGCTTTTGGGACTGCGCGCCGCCCCCGAGAAAGCCGCCAAGGCCGGGAGCCAGTTTGCGGTGGTGGCCGATGTGCCGGGGGTGACCCGCGACCTCAAAGAGGGCGTTGTAGAAAGTGAGCAGGGCCGCTTCAAGCTGGTGGATACCGGCGGTTTGTGGTCGGGGGACGTGTGGGAGAAGAAAATCAAGCAAAAAGTCGAACGGGCCATCGCCGATGCTGATCTGGTGCTGTTTGCAGTGGATGGGCGCAGCGATATCGTTACTGCCGACCTCGAGGTCGCCGACTTTTTGCGCCGCCAGGGCAAGCCGGTGTTGTTGGTAGCCACAAAAATAGACGACCCTAAACACGAGGCCTACCTGGGGAGTTTCTATGCCCTGGGTTTTGGCGAGCCCGTCCCCACCAGCGCGGCCCACAGCCGGGGCTTCGATGAGCTGCTGGAGCGCATCTGGGCCCTGCTGCCCATCCGCCAGGGGGAGAGCGAGCCCGAGGTCGTACCCATCCGGCTGGCCATCGTGGGCCGGCCCAATGCGGGCAAGTCCAGCCTGCTCAACGCCATCCTGGGCGAGGAACGGGTGATCGTCTCGGAGATACCCGGGACCACCCGCGACTCTATCGATGTCGAGTTCGACTACGGGGGTAGCCGGTTCTTGCTGGTCGACACCGCCGGCATCCGCAAGCGGCCCGAGACCGGGGTGGAGGAACAGGCCATCGTGCGGGCCCACCAGGCCATCCGCGACGCCGATGTGGTGCTGCTGGTGATAGACCCCAAGGAGCTGGGCGACCACGAGCTGAAGCTAGCCAACGAGGCCCTCGAGGCCGGCAAGCCGGTCATCCTGACCATCACCAAATGGGACCTGATCGAGACCAAGGAAGAGGCCAGGCGGGTGCGGGCCGACCTGGCCCTCAAACTCTCGCACGTGCAGCACCTGCCCCTCCTGTATGTCTCCTCGGTGACCAAGCAGAACCTGCACAAGCTTCTTTCCGAGGCCGCCCGGCTCTATGAGCTGGCCCGGGTTCGCTTCGAGACCGCTGAACTCAACCGCTGGCTTTCGGTCTGGAGTACCCAGACCCTGCTCCCCAACTTTAAGGGCAAACCCCTCAAGCTTTTTTTCCTCACCCAGCCCGAGGTGGCCCCCCCCACCTTTGTCTTCTTTTGCAACCACCCCGAGTTTGTCACGCGGGCCTTCGAGGGCTTTTTACGCAACCGCATTGGCGAAGACCTGGGTTTGCGCGAGATTCCCTTCCGGATGGTCTTCCGCGGGCGTCGGGAGCAGCCGGGCAAAGGGGCAGGGGAGAGGGAGTAACGAGACACGCCAGCGCTTGGGGCTCAGCTTCCCGCGCTGGCCAGGAGCCGTCCGTTCACGTCTACGAACTCAACCCTGGTGAAGCGTCCGGGAACCTCGAGCAGCACAAAGGGGCTGGTCAGGGCCTGGGTCAGGATAGCCCCTGGCGCGGGGCTCACCAGGCGCAGGGTGACCCGCAGGGTGCTGCCCGAAAGCTGGCTGCTCACGTACTGCACGCCATAGCCGCCGGTGGGCTTCTGGCCCCAGAAGAAGGCCACCACCCGGCTCCGACTGAAATCGACCGATGGGGTGGCGGGTTGGGGGATCTGGTTGCTGGTAGCCAGCCGCCAGACACTAAGGAGCTGCTCGGTGCTGCTAACCAGGAAAGCGGCGGGCTCTGGGGCGGTATAGGCCGACTGGCTGCCTTGCCGCATGATGCGCGGGCTGGGGTTAGGGTTGGGGGGCATAAGGGTGAGCTCCGTCTCGAGGCCGTACTGCACGGCCAGGGCCGCCACCCGGCTCTGGCTGGGGGCGGGGGTGTAGCGGTTGGGCTCGAGGGCCGGTTGAATCTCGTACAGCACCACCGGGCGGCCCCCGCGGCGGGCCAGGATTTCCCGCAGCACCACCGCGTTCTCGGCCGCGGACAGCTCTTCGAAACGGGGCATGCCGGGCCGATTATCCACAACCTGTGCGCTACTGCTGAGGAAACTGTTTCCCAGCCTCGACCAGTCCCCATCAAACAGCCAGGCGCTTTGCACATTGCGGTTGGCTCGTACCACAAACTGTGAACCGAAGAAGGTGCGGCTGGTCTGGGCTACACGGGGCTGGGCCGGCCCAATCTCACGATAGAGGGCCTCGCCGTCTACCAGGAGTGCTTCTGGCACGGCCAGGGGGCTGCTGGAGGTGTCTTTGGTAAGGGCCAGCCTGCGCCCGTCGAGCTGCACCACCTGGGGTTCGCCGTAAAAATACGTCCAGCGCTCGGTGTTCTCGGGGAACAGCACCTGAATTTCGGTGGCCCGGTAGGTCGGCTGACCCGGCTCGGGGATGCAGCCGGCCAGGGCCAACAGGATAAGACCCAGCCAAGGTTTCATACCCCCATATTAGCGGCTTCGGATGAGGGGCTGGCCTTGGGTAAATCTTTCCTCAAAAGAGAAGAAGCTGAGCTGGCCGATGATGAGATGCTGCTAAAGCGCAGCTACCGCAGGGCCCTGGGGTCGAGGGCGTCGCGTAAGCCGTCCCCGAGCAGGTTGAAGGCCAGTACGGTCAGCATGATGAAAAGACCGGGGAAAACCATTGTCCAGGGGGCGTTGAGAGCATAGCCGCCCCGGAACGCATCAGACAACATGGCCCCCCACTCGGGTGCGGGCGGCTGAGCCCCCAAGCCGAGGAAACCCAGCGCGGCGGTCTCGAGGGTAGCAGTGCCGATGGAAAGGGTGGCCTGTACGATGATGGGAGGCAAGGCATTGGGGAGCAGGTGGCGCAGTAGAATCCGCCGGTTGGGGGCTCCCAGCGCATTGGCAGCCTGCACGTAATCGAGCTCACGGGCCGAAAGCACCACGCTGCGGGCCAGCCGGATGTAAACCGGAATCTGGGTGATGCTAATTGCGATCATGGCGTTGGTTAGACTGGGGCCCACCACCGCCACGATGGCAATGGCCAGCAGGGTACTGGGAAAGGCCAGCAAAATATCGGTAATCCATCCGATAAGCATCTCAAGATAGCCCCGGAAATAGCCAGCCATCAGCCCCAACAAGGTGCCTACTACCAGGCTCAGGGCTACGGCAATTAGCCCCACCTGGAGCGAGATTCGGCTGCCGTGAATTACCCGGGTAAACACATCGCGTCCCAGATTGTCGGTACCAAAAAGCCGCTCTGCTGAAGGGGGTTTCAAACGGTTTATAAAATCACGGTCGGTGGTGGGGTCGTAGGGCTTGAGTACGGGTGCCAGCAAGGCCAGCAGCACCAACAATACCGCCATTACCAGTCCGATTTTGCCAGAACTCGATCTCATGAACCGCCTGACTGCCAAGCGGGTTGGGGTGTCGGTGCTGGGTTTGGGGGCTGTTTGGGTCAGGGCCATACCACCTCACTCAACAAACCAAGATTGAAACCATGGAACGTGGGCAACGTATGTGGCTGGATAAAGCGGCTCATCGGTATTGAATCCTTGGGTCGAGCAGGGCATAAGACAGATCCACAACCAGATTGACGACAACAAACACCAACGCCACAAAGATTACCCCTCCCTGCACTACTGGATAATCGCGATTGAGAATGCCCTCGTAGATCCAACTGCCAATGCCCGGCCAGCTAAAGATGGTCTCGGTCAGAATGGCACCACCTAAAAGGGTTCCAAACTGCAGACCGATGATGGTTACGACGGGGAGCAGGGCGTTTTTGAAGGCATGCCGCCAGATCACCACCCGTTCGCTCAGACCTTTGGCTCGAGCGGTGCGCACATAATCCTGTGAGAGCACCTCGAGCATAGCGCTACGGGTGATGCGGGTCAGGATAGCCAGCGGGATGGTGCCCAGGGTGATGGCTGGCAAGATCAGGTGCTTGGCTACATCCCAGAAGGTCTGGGGTTGAAATAAAGCATCTAGGACGTAAAACCCCGTGATGGGTTTAAAAAGCGCATCTACATCGATGGAAAGCCTGCCGCCCGCAGGTAGCCACTGCAGATTTACAGCAAATAGGTAGACCAGCAGAAGGCCCAGCCAGAATACCGGCAGCGATACCCCCAGAAGCGAAAACGAGGTGGCGAGGTTGTCTATCAGCGAGTTTTTGCGGATGGCTGCCAGTATCCCAAAGGGAATCCCGATGATTACGGCAAACAAAGTTGCGGCGATGGCCAGCTCAAAAGTAGCAGGCCAACGACGAGCCAACTGCTCTTTGACGGTGAGCTGGTTAAAGATACTGGTTCCCAGATCACCTTGCAGCAAGTTGCCTACAAAAAAAAGGTACTGTTCCCAAAGCGGGCGCTCGAGGCCCAGCTTTTCCCGTAGAGCAGCGATGCGCTCCGGCTCAGCGCGCTCGCCCAGCATGACCACAGCAGGATCGCCGGGTATTAGATGAAGAAACAAAAAGACCAACAGCGATATCCCAAAGAGTACCGGGATGATGCCCAGAAGACGCCTAGCTGTATAAGCCCACATGAGATAATTACCTAGCTTTCAGATGATATAGGTCTTGGCCGAGGATGTGAAGCCTATAGGTTAGAAACAGGTAGAGACCAGCCTGGCAACGCACTTTGACTGAAATACGCCATACCAGCTTTCGCTTTGAAATGACTGGGAGACCCAATAAAAAAGGGCGTAGCGCGCTACGCCCTAGAGGAGATATCTTTTATCGCTTCACGATGTCTTCGAAGGACTCGCTGCCAAGTGGGCTGGGAACCCAGCCGCTGATATTGGCCCGCTGAGCAACCAGGGGCTGGCTGTGCACAATAGGGATGCGCAGAGCAAGGTTGAAGGTGATCTCATCAGCTTGCTGATAGAGCTTCACACGTTCAGCCTGGTTGGAACTGGACGCAGCTTTGGCTAGCACGCTGTTGAGCTCCTTAATGTCGAGCTTATTGCCAGCGCTATCGAAAAGGTCGCTGATGGGAGAGGCGAAGTGTGGGTCGAAGAAGTTGGAGGGGTCACCGTAGTCGCCAGTCCAGCCCAGCATGTAAGCCTGGAAGCCCGGGGGGTTGCGGCGGTCGTTAAGGTAGGTGGCCCAGTCCTTGGTCTGGAATTTCACGCGAATGCCAATGGCCGAGAGGTCAGCCCCCATGGCCTCGGCTATTTCTTTAGGGGTGGGGAAGTAGGGGCGCGAAACCGGCATGTACCAGAGCTCGAGGTCAAAGCCATTGGGATAGCCGGCCTCGGCCAGCAGTTGCTTGGCCTTGGCGGGGTTGTACTCGTAGTCGGTTACTTTGGGCGAGTAGTAGGTTTTGAAGCTACCAGGCAAGAAGTGGCCGTTGGTGACACCCAGATCACCCCAGAAGGCTTTTACAATCTCCTTTTTGTTGATGGCCATAGCGATGGCCTGACGTACCCGCACATCGGAAAGCGGCTTGTGGCTGGGGTTCAGTGCCAGATAGCCCACGTTGAAGCTGGGGCGGAAGACCGCGCGGAGGTTGCGATCGCTTTGCAGATCCTTGAGATTGGCCGGGGGGATGTCGGTGGTGAAGTCAATGGAGCCAGCCTTCAGCTCAGCCAGACGTGCGGCGGGGTCTTTGATAAAGCGGAATACCACGCCGTCGCTCTTGGGGGAGCCTTTTTTCCAATAGTTGGTGTTCTTCTCGAGAATCAGGCGATCGCCCGGACGCCACTCCTTAACCTTGAAGGGTCCCGTACCGACGGCTCCACCTGCGGCCGTACCGTACTTGGCCCCGGCAGCCTTGATGGCTGCAGGGCTGGCTATGCCAAAATAGCCCGATCCGATGGCTACTGGAAAGTAGGGTACAGGATTATTAAAGGTAAAGCGCACGGTGTACTTGTCTACGGCGCTTACGCTGGCTAAGAAGCTACCTTTTTCACCTTTGTAGCCGCCGAAAAGCTCACCCCAAATTTCGTAGTTGGAGCCACCGCTAATGCGGCTGGGGTCTTTGGGATCCCACCAGCGATTTACGTTGAATACCACCGCATTGGCATCAAAATCGGTGCCATCGTGGAACTTAACCCCTTGACGCAGGCGGAATGTCCAGGTTTTACCATCGGGAGAGGCGAACCAGCTAACCGCTAAGCCTGCTTGAGGATCGGTGGAACCCGGTTTGAAGTCCACCAGGGTATCGTAGATCTGCCGCTGGGCGTAGATGGAAATTCCATCGGTGATGTTGCCCGACTCTAGGCTTGCGGGTTCCCCGTTGGAGCCGAACACCAGGATTTTTTGGGCCATCCCCAGGCTGCCCAATAACCCCAGAGCCAAGATGCCTAACAGCCTATATTTCATCTGCTTCCTCCTACCTCGAGCCTGGCTCGAGCGCTGAAACGCTGCAAATAAACGACTTTTGCTTCAAGCAACCTGACCAGGACTCGGTAGATATAACTACAGAGCGAAGTATACACCTGCCGCTTAGAACGTAAAGGGGGGGTCTGTGCGGGCTCGAGCCATCTCGCAGGCTACCTGCTACCATGAGATATATACCTCTTGTTGATCAGGAGGGCTAACTATGGGTAACGAGATTCAGAGACTGCACGTGGTTGAGGTTAACGCAGCCGAGCGCTACAGCGAAACCGCCTTCTGGCACAAACTACAAAAGTTTGCCCGTAAGGCAGGCCGCGAGGTGGTGGAAAAAGCGCTCTGGCTGTACTACACCCTAAAGCGCCCGGAGACCCCGGCCTGGGCCAAGCGTACCATCGTGGGCGCGCTGGTTTACTTTATCCTGCCCTTCGATCTGGTGGCCGACCTAGCCCCACTGGTGGGCTTCACCGACGATTTAAGCGTCCTGCTGGTGGCCATTGGTACGGTGGCTGCGCACATCACCCCCGCCATCAAGGAGCAGGCTCGACGAAAAGCAGATGAGTGGTTTGGGGAGCCGTCTCTAAACTAACCATGGGCGCCCGGCCAGGGGCCTGGTGTCCGCTCGGGAATTTCCATTGCTTTAGTCTCAGACTTATAAAGCCGCATACCCCTGGCCTGGTAGTTAACCAGGGCCGCCGGGCTATCCAGTGAGCAGGTATGCACCCAGACCCGCTTGGCCCCCAGGCGCCAGGCCTCCTCGAGCGCACAGGTCAAGAGATGCCCCCCCAGCCCCATCCCGCTAAACTGCGGCAGTAGGCCGAAATACACGATCTGCACCTGGTTATCCGGCTGCACCTCGAGCTGAAAGTAACCCGCCGGCGTACCTTTCAGAAACAGCACCCAGGTATGCAGGTGGGGGTTCTGGGCGTACTCGAGCCACTGCTGATACGTCCAGTCGGCCTTTTCGTACCAGTACCAGTCGCCGCCCACGCTGCGGTAGAGGAAGTGCTGCAACTCGGCGCTGGGAATTTCGGCTTTGATAAGCTGCAACCCCTCCATCTCAACGCGCTTGGGGCGTAGTTCATGGGGGGCGCGCATCTCCAGGTAGTAGGTGGTGACCTCCTGCTGCATGGAACTATTTTTGGGCCTCGAGCCGCTCGAGCAAATCCTGCCGCACCGGGTGAAAGGCGTCAAACACCACGCTGTCCTCAAGGAAAAGCACCTCGTGCTCCACGTTGGAGGGAACGTGCACCAGGTCACCTGCGCCGAGCTCGAGCCACTCCTCCCCAACCCGCATGCGCAGCCGCCCCGAGACCACCAGGGTGATCTGCTCGTGGGGGTGGGCGTGGGCGGCCAGGGGCGAGCCTGCTTTCCCCTCGGCCCGCAGCAGCATCAGATGCTCACCGGCAAAAGGGCGCAGCACCGCGCCGGGCACCTCGAGGCCCCTCAGACTGGCGGACTGGGCATACTTGGTTTTCATAGGTCGCTCCTCTAAGGCTAGTGGCCACCCAGGTAGGCTTCCTGAATCTCGGGCCGGGCTGCCAGCTCCTTAGCCGGGCCGCTCATGGTGAGCTGACCGGTCTGCAACACATAGCCCCGGTGGGCAATCTGCAAGGCCAGCCGGGCGTTCTGCTCTACCAGCAGAATGGTTTTGCCCTGCTGGTTGAGCTTCTGGATGATCTCGAAGATAAAATCCACCAGCACCGGGGCCAGGCCCATCGAGGGCTCGTCCATCAGCAGCAGCTTGGGGTCTTGCATCAGGGCGCGGCCAATGGCCAGCATCTGCTGCTCGCCACCCGAAAGCGTGCCCCCCTTCTGGTTGCGGCGCTCAGCCAGGCGGGGGAAGAGGGTGAAGGCCTGCTCCTTGCGCTCCTGCACCACTTTGGGGTCGCGGATGAGAAAGCCGCCCATATCCAGGTTCTCCTCCACCGTCATGCGCGGGAAGATGCGCCGCCCTTCGGGCACGTGCCCAATGCCCAGCCCCACGATCTTGTCAGCGGGCAGCTTGTGGATGGGGCTGCCTTGGTACAGCACCTCGCCCTTGCGGGGCTTGTTCATCCCGCTGATGGTGCGCAGGGTGGTGCTCTTGCCCGCGCCGTTGGCGCCAATCAGGGTCACGATCTCACCCTCCTCAACCGTGAGCGAGACGCCCTTAAGCGCGTGGATATGGCCGTAGTAGGTGTGGATGTCCTTGACTTCAAGCAGAGGCATGGGTACCCCCTCCAGCCTGCCCGGCGGCACCTTTGCCCAAATAGGCCTCGATAACCCGAGGGTTGCTCCGGATCTCAGCGGGTAGCCCCTCAGCAATCTTGGAGCCGTACTCGAGCACCGCAATCCGATCCGAGATGCTCATTACCATAGCCATGTCGTGCTCGATCAGCACGATGGTCAGACCCAGGTCGTCGCGCAGCTTGCGCACCCGCACCTTGAGGTCTTCGGTCTCCTGCTCGTTCATGCCGGCTGCCGGTTCGTCCAGAAACAACAGCCTGGGCTCCAGGGCCAGGGCCCGGGCGATCTCGAGGCGGCGCTGCTCCCCATACGAAAGCCCCGAGGCCAGCTCTTCGGCCCGCTTGTCCAGGTTCATGTAGGCCAGCAGCTCCATGGCCCGCGCTTTCGCCTTCCGCTCCGAGGCGTGAAAGCGCGGGGTATGCAACAGCACGTCCAGGTAGCTCTGATGGGTGAGGCTGTGGTGCCCTACCAGCACGTTCTCCAGCACGGTCATGGCCTTGAACAGCCGGATGTTCTGGAAGGTGCGACCAATGCCGGTGCGGGCTACTTTATCCGGCGAGTAGCCGGTGATGTCTTTCCCAAAAAACACCACCTTGCCGGTATCGGGCTTGTAAATTCCGGTCAACAGGTTGAAGAAGGTGGTTTTGCCGGCCCCGTTGGGGCCAATCACCGAGAAGATTTCTTTGGGTCGTACTTGAAGGCTCACGTTGTTGACCGCCACCAAGCCGCCAAACTTTTTGGTGGCGTTTTGTACATCCAGGGCTAGCTCACTCACTTGCCACCACCTTCCTTGGCCTCCTGACGGGCTTCCTGTAGTTCGGCCCGGTGCCTTTGCTCGGGTATAAGCCCCTCAGGCCTGAAGATCATCATCAGAATCAGAATCAATCCGAAGACCAGGCGCTCGTACTTGGCGGGGTTGAGCTGGGGAGGCAGGTTGGCCATGTTATAGCCCAGGATGGTCACCCCGGTCTGGCGCCAGGTGTTCAGGAGGTCGGAGAAGTCCTTGAGGATGCCGATGTTGAGCACCGTGACCGCCGCCGCACCCACCACCGCGCCACCGATGGAGCCCATGCCGCCCAGAATCACGAAGGCCAGAATATTAATGGAGGCTTGCAGGGTAAAGGACTCGGGGCTTACGAAGGTCTGCTTGGCGGCGAAAATGGCCCCCATCGCACCGGAGAAGGCCGCGCCGGTGGCGAAAGCCAAGAGCTTGGTGGGCAGAAGCGGAATGCCCATGGCCTTGGCGGCAATTTCATCCTCGCGGATGGCTACCCAGGCCCGTCCAAAGCGGGAGTTGGCCAGCCGGATGTTGACCAGCACCACAATGCCGATGACCACCAGCACCAGCAGGTAGAAGAAAAACGCATAGGCGATGGGTTCGTCAATGGGCCGACCGTACAGGCGTTCGGCCCCAATGGCCCGCAGGAACTCGGTGAGCGGCCCCACCTCCGGTCGGTTGACTGGGGTAATGCCCTGTGGGCCGTTGGTGATGTTGAGGGGCTTGTCGAGGTTGTTGGCGAAGACCCGTACCACCTCACCCAGGCCCAGGGTCACAATAGCCAGATAGTCGCCCCGCAAGCGCAGGGCTGGTAAACCGATAAGCACCCCGGTAATGGCCGCTGTTATAACCGCCAGGGCCATGAATAAGTAGAGGTAGTTGCCCGGCAGGCCCTCCGAGGGGTAACCGGGGATGAACTGGGCTGCCTGTGGCGAGCCAAAGATGCCCCAGGTGTAGGCTCCAATGGCGAAGAAAGCCGCAAAACCGAGGTCTAACAGCCCGGCCTGCCCGACCACCACATTGAGGCCCAGAGCCAGGGCCGCAAAAATACCGATCTGGATGCCCAGCTCGAACAGGAACGAGTTGGTAAGCCCGGCAATGGGCACGGCAATGAACAGGATGGCCGCCCCCAGCGCAACGCGCACCAGGGTGCTCAGGTTGGGCAGCAAAAACGCTGCTACCAGCACCCCCAGCAGGCCATAAAAGGCCAGCTTATCGCTGGGGTTGAGCCGCAGCAGGAGCGTCAGGGCCAAGGCCAGCACGGCCAGCAAGCCCGAGCGCCAGGCGGTGGGCAGCCGGCCCAGGCTGACCAGTCCAACCGAGAGCAGCATGGCCAGGTTGGTCAGTCCATTTTGGGGTGCTAGAAAGGCCCCGAGTACGGAGAGGGCCGTGAAGACCACGGTAAAAGGAAGCATGAACGGGCTCATACCTTCTCACTCACATTCTGACCAAAGATGCCTTGTGGTCTGAACAGCAGCAGCAGCACCAGTGTCAGGAAAGCAAACACATCTTTGTACTCGGTGCCAAAGTTGCCGTTGGTTAGGAAGGGCAGGTAGGTGCCCGAAAGGGTCTCGAGCTGGCCCAGAATAAGCCCCCCGACCATTGCACCGGGGATGTTACCGATGCCCCCCAGCACCGCCGAAGTAAAGGCTTTGAGCCCTGGCAGCACCCCGGAGTAGGGGGTTACGTTGGTGTAGAGCAGGCCAAACAAAACCCCTGCCACCCCGCCCAGCGAACCCCCAATCAAGAAGGTGCGCGAGATGATCACATCGGGGTTGATACCCATCAGGGAGGCCGTTTGCATATCCTGTGAGACGGCCCGGATGGCCTTGCCCAGCTTGGTGCGGTTGACCAGGTAGGTGAGCCCGATGAGCATCAGGATGGAGACCACGATGATGATGATGCCCTTGACCTGAATGATGGTCTGAAAGGGCAGCTCAAAGGTCTGGTTCAGAGCGTCGTAGGTACGGTACTGCATGTTGAACTCATTGTGGCGCAGCGCGGCGTAGATACGGGTCAGGTCTTGCAGCAAAAACGAGACCCCAATGGCCGTGATCATGGGCACCAGGATGTTTTTGCTGCCCCGCTTGCGCAGGGGCCGGTAAGCGAAGCGCTCAACCAGAACAGCCATGATGCCCGAACCCACCGCGGCAAAAATCAGGGCCACCAAGAGCAGCACAAACGGATTGGCGATCACCGGTGATTCGGGATTGCCCCAGAAGCGGAAGACCTCGAGGCCGATCACCGCCCCGATCATGAACACCTCGGAGTGGGCAAAATTAATCAGCCCCAGCACCCCATAAACCATGGTGTACCCCAGGGCCACCATGGCATATACGAACCCCAAAAGCAGCCCCTCGAGCAGGGTTTGCGGTAGGATGGCAAACAGATCTGCAACCGTCAAGTAAACCTCCTAGTCTTTATGATTATACGAACACACGCATAAAAAACCATACAAGCGTGCGTTCTTTCCAGCTTTAGCCTGCCAGAGTATATAGGCTGCAAACCAACCTGACAACGGGTTGGCAATGCTGAAAATTTGGATAAAACTGACCATCGGGTCAGTTCCTTGATATTTCCGTAAAAAAGCTTCTAATACCGTTTTTGCTTGAATCCTTCACCGCCCTGCGTAGTCAGAGGTGAAGGATTCAAGCCGACCGAAGGGAGTAGAAAAGCATTTCGGTAGTATCGTTTAGGCTTGCCACCGTGAACGATACTACCGAAATGCGTATAAATCCAGAAGCGCGCGACCGGCCGATGGGGGGGTTCTGTGGGCTGTACCTGGAGGTTTTTCTGGAACAAACAAAAAAGCCCCCGCGCAAACGGGGGCCTTTGATGGATAAGCAACCCTACTGGCGAGCAGCCGGGGGTGCGAACTGAATCACGCGCAGTACTTCGCCGGGGTACTTGGCCTCTTTCAAGCCTACGACGTAGTAGTCGGAAAGCTTGCGGTCACCCTTGCTGTCGAACTCAATGCGACCGGTGAGGCCGTCCATCTTGACCTCGCGCACCGCACGGGCCACCTGCTCACGGGTGGGCTTACGGCCATTATTGGCTTTGATGGCAGCCTCGAGGCCAGCTAGGATGACGTTGGCCGAGTCGTAAGCATACACCGCATAGGCCTCGGGGTCTTTGCCAAACTTGGCTTTATAGCGCTGGGCAAAGGCCGCGGCTTTGGGCAGGGTGCTGATGGGGCCGGCGGTAGTGGTGAAGAGCACACCCTTGGAGGCCGAGCCGGCGATTTTGACCAGGTCGGAGGCGTCCAGACCGTCGCCGCCCATGAAGGTGGCGGTAATGCCGCGCTCGCGCATCTGCTTGACCAAGACACCGCCCTTGTCGTAGATGCCGCCGTAGTAGACCAGGTCGGGGCGCTGGGCGCGCATCTGGAGGATCAGGGGCTGGAAGTTGGAGGCTTCCTCGGTGCCCACCAGGGCCACAACGGTAGCACCCAGCTCTCTGGCGCGGGCAGCGAAGGCTTCGGCCAGGCCCTGGCCGTAGGGGGTCTTGTCGTGGATCACGAACAGACGGCTGCGCTTGAGTATCCTAACAGCGTACTCAGCGCCCACCGGGCCCTGCACGTCGTCGCGGCCGCAGATGCGGTTGACGCTCAGGTAGCCGCGGTCGGTCACGCGGGGGTTGGTGTTGGCCGGGGAGACCATCACCAGGTTGGTGTCTTTATAAATCTCCGAAGCCGGAATGGCCACGCCGGAGTTCAGGTGGCCCACAATCCCCAAGAGGTCGGGGTCGTTGACGATACGCCGGGCCACAGCCACGCCCACGTCGGGGTTGGCCTGGTCGTCCTGGGGGGCGAACTGGAGCTGGAAGCCAAGCTGCTGGAAGCGGGCCTGGGCGTCCTCGATGGCCATCTGCGCACCCTGCGCAATGGCAGTGCCCAGACCCGACTGGGGCCCGGACAGGGGCGAGACCGAAGCGATCTTGATCACGTTGGACTGGGCCGAGGCTGCACCCAAAGCCAATGCGCCCAGTGCTAGAATTGCGAGCTTTTTCATGCCGATTCCTCCTGAAGAACAACAAGTTAGCCTTAGCTGGCTGGCCTATTTTACCCGACCCATGCAGCGTTGTGTCAATCTGGGGGGATGTTTTGCCAACCAGCCAATATGAGCCTACACAACCCTGATAAAAATGCAAGATTATGTACTTTGTGTGATTCCTGATCCAGGTCAGGGCCTGTGCATCCTCCTTTAGGTGGAGTGGCATTGACTGGTTTTAGTAAGACCACCACGCACAGCCGATGAAGCCTTACATCCGCTACAAGCGGTACGGCAAAAACCTCTGCTAGGTGCTAGTACTCGGCCAAGTACTGGTCAAGTTCCCACTGGTGCACGGCGATTCGGTAAGAGTTCCATTCCACCTGTTTGGCATGTAAGAAGTCTTTATAAATTTGCTCACCCAGTGCAGCCCGTATAACCCGGTTCTTTTGCAGGGCCTCGAGGGCCTCGCGCAGGGTTCCGGGCATCTCGCTTACGCGGTATTTGCGCCGGTCGCGCACCGAAAGCTCGTATACGTCGCGCTCGATGGGCGGTGGGGGGGTTAGGTTGTTCTCGATGCCCTCGAGGCCCGCCCCCAGGATTACCGCCAGGGCCAGGTAGGGGTTGCAGGAGGGGTCGGGAAAGCGAAACTCGGCCCGGGTGCCTGTGCCGCGCCGCTTGGGCACCCGAATCATGGCGCTGCGGTGCGAGACCGACCAGGCCACACTGGTGGGGGCCTCGTAGCCGGGGGTCAGGCGCTTGTAGGAGTTGACCAGCGGGTTGGTGATGGCGGCCATGCCCTCGGCGTGCTCGAAGAGGCCGGCGATGAACTGCAGAGCGGTTTTGGAAAGCTGATGGGGCCAGACCTCGAGCCTCCCCTTTGGCTCATAAAAGGCATTCTCGCCATTTTTGAAGAGCGACAGATGGAAATGCAAGCCCGAACCGTTGATGCCGGCAATGGGCTTGGGCATAAAGGTGGCATGCAGCCCATGGTTGATGGCAATTCGCTTGACCACAAACTTAAGGGTGGTTAGGTTGTCGGCCGCTTGCAGGGCATCGGTGTATTTGAGGTCAATCTCGTGCTGGCCGGGGGCGCCTTCGTGGTGGGCGGCCTCGAGCTGCAAGCCCATCCGCACCAGCATGTCCACCATATCCCGGCGGGCCTCCTCGCCTTTGTCGGTGGGGGCCAGATCGAAGTAGCCGGCCCGGTCGTAGGTGTGAATGGTGGGGCCACCCTCCGGGCTGCGGTTGAACAGAAAGAACTCCACCTCGCTGCCCACATAAAGGTTATCGAAGCCTTTTTTCTGGGCTCGCTCAATCTGGCGCTTGAGCGCTTGCCGGGGGTCGCCCTCAAAAGGCTTGCCATCGGGGTAGGCGATGTCGCAGATGAGGCGGGCCACAGCCCCTTTGGTGGTGGGCTCGAGGTCGCTTGGATAGACCACAAAGGTGTTGTAGTCGGGTTTGAGCAGCATGTCCGACTCCTCCACCTCGGTGCGACCGAACCCTTCGATGGAGGAACCGTCGAACATAATTTCGCCGTCCAGCGCTTTCTCGAACTGGGTAACCGGCAGCTCGACTACCTTGTTGATGCCTAAGATATCGGTGAACTGTAGGCGTAGAAAACGCACTCGCTGGTCTTTGAGTTCCTGCAATAGGTCTTGCTTGGTTCGCGCCATATATACAGCATACCGATAGCCTCTAGCCTTGTAACGACGATCTTTTTGCGCAACCGGTCATTGCAGGTGAATCCGCTTCGATGTGGATGTGTGTTAAGGAAACTTGTAATCCTTCTCAATCTTTGAGCAAACGCAGACGCTATCATTGGGCCGTTTGTGGCGCTTTAGCCATCTGGAGGAATCATGAAAAAAACCTTGTTGGCAGTAATGGCTTCGTTGGGTATCGGTGGGGCGGCTCTGGCCGATGGTTTTTCCGTTACAGGCAACCTGCAGTTTTTGCCCGACGTTGGCCTGGTGGGTGGGCAGTTTACAACCCCTTACCGCAGCTACCGGGGTACTGCGGTCAACTACACCTTCAACCTGTCGGATAACGTCGTGGCTGGAGCCAGTCTGCGCCCAGGTTTTTTCGCCGGGCAATTGGTGCTGGCCAGCCGCGCCGGGCTGGTAGGGGTAGCCAAGCTCAATGAATCCAATGCGGGTTATGTAGAAGGAGCCCTCCGCCTGGGCTCGAACCAGGTGATTTTACCTGGGCCTTTTGGCTTTGATTTCGACGCAGGAGGGGAAATTTTCATTACCCAGCGCATCGCCAGTGCGGCGGTGCTGTATGGGGGCGCGGGCCTGGACGCCACCTTGGTGGTGGCGCCGTCGCTTTCGCTCAATGCTGCGGCCAACGCCTATGCCGGCTTGAAGCTGGAGCTTACCCGTGAGCTGAACGCTTATCTGGAAGGAGGTCTTCGCTATCCTTTCGGCCTGAGCCTGGGTTATGACATCACCACTTCCTTGTACTACGAAGTGATGCGGGGGCTGCGGCTGGGGGTATACGGCGGCTACACCAACGCCAGCGGCGCAGCGGGGGCCTGGAAGCTGGGCATTGCCGGCGAGTGGACGGAAAAACCCGAGACCCTGGGCACGCCCGGCAACTACCTGCCCTGAGCTTATATGCAAGAGCTTGCCTCCCTTGCGGGAGGCTTTTTTTAGCGCTGGGTCATGCGGTAGATGGTGCCGCGGTGATCCACCACATACAGCTCACCCTCGGCATCCTCACCAAAGGAACTGATGTTTAGATCGGTCTTAAGCACCTCCCGGCTCTGCCAGCCGCTGCCCTGAGGGGTAGCAGCCCAGATGCGACCGCTTACGTAGTCGGCATAAAAGTAGGCCCCGCGAAAGGCCGGCATGGCGCTGCCCCGGTAGCGATAGCCCCCGGTGATGGAGCGGCCCTGGTCGTGGGTGTAGGTCAGCACGGGCATAACCAGACCGTTGCGGTTGCAGTTTTGCGGGGGGTTGAAACACCGATTCCCCTCCATGATGCGCCAGCCGTAGTTCTCACCGCCCTTGCTGCTGGCGGGTTGAAAGTGCACCTCCTCCACGGCGTTCTGCCCGACATCTGCGACCCACAGGTCGCCGGTCTGACGATCAAAGCTGAAGCGCCAGGGGTTGCGCCAGCCATACGACCAGATCTCGCTGCGGCGTCCGGCCAGAACAGGGTTATCGGCGGGGATGGCATAGGCCCGGCTGCCCTCGCTACGATTCACATCTATGCGCAGGATCTTGCCCAGCAAAGTGTCAAGCCGCTGGCCGGCGTTGAGGGGGTCGCCGGCCGAGCCCCCATCGCCCATGCCGATGTACAGCATGCCGTCCGGGCCAAAAGCAATCATGCCGCCGTTATGATTGGCATAGGGCTGCTCGATGGTGAGCAGGGTTTGAGCGGAATCTGTCTCGGCGCGGTTGCCGTTTGCCCGGTAGCGGGCAATTACGGTGTTGCCGCTGCGGTTGGTGTAGTTAATGAAGAACAGGTTGTTCTGGCGGAAATTGGGATGGAAGGCCAGCCCCAAGAGGCCCCGTTCACCGCAACAGGCCACCAGGCTGCTTATATCCAAGAACGGCTCTGCGAGCAGCCGCCCGTTCTGCCAGATGCGGATGGTGCCGCCCTGCTCGAGGATAAAAAGCCGCCCGGTGTCATCTGGGGAATAGGTGAGAAACAGCGGGCGGTTCAGGTTGTTGGCGATTGGAACCAGGTTAATAGATTGCGCAGAAGCCAGGCCAAACCACAACAGGGTAAAGCAAACAATCTGTCGCATAAACGCAGTGTAGCCAAGCTTTTTCTGAGGTCGGTGTGTGCAGGCTACAGGTTGACCCGCCAGATCTGCCCTTTGGTCTCATGACATACAGCTCACCCTGCCGGAGTTGGGGTTTTTGCAGTGATGTCTAGGAAGGCTTGGCTGCGTGAGGCTTCGTTTTTCGACGAGCCGCTGCCGGCACGAGAGGGGATGGGCCGGATGGATTGGGGATAATTCCAGTCAACCCGCACATCCGGCAGCATGTAAAAAACCTCGAGCCCCGCTGCTGTAAACTTAGCAAGCCGTTCTATATCGAAAACTACACCAAATTTATTTCGCTTTGCATGCTACGAAGTAATGACGTAGTACTGACCTGGCATCGGTATAAAATAGCCTTGCAACATTGCGAGGAGGAACCATGCGTCGTAGAGAAGTACTCAAAGCGGGTTTGGTGGGTGGAGCGGCACTGGCCGGGCTAACCCGGGCCCAGGGTGGCAGCTTCACCATGACCATCGTTCACATCAACGATACCCACGCCCACCTCGAGCCCACCGGTGGCCTCACCCTGGGGGGGCAGCGAGACCAGCGCCTGGGGGGGTTTGCGCGGGTGATCTCGCTGTTTGACCGCCTGCGTGCAACCGCGACCAACCCCCTGTTTTTACACGCGGGCGATGTGTTCCAGGGAACCCTCTACTTCAACCAGTACCAGGGGCTGGCCGACCGCTTCTTTTTGCACCGCATGGGTATCCGGGCCATGGCCCCCGGCAACCACGAGTACAACCTGGGGCCGGATGGGCTGGCGAACTTTTTGAATGGGGTGCGCTTCCCGGTGGTCTCGGCCAACACCGACGTCTCGAGGGAGCCCAAGCTGGCCGGGCGCATCAAGCCCTACGCGGTGGTGAGCGTGGGAGGGCAGCCGGTGGGCATCATCGGACTGACCACCCCCGATACCCCCATCATGTCCAGCCCCGGCCCCAACGTTCGCTTTACCGACCCGGTTTCGGCCACCCAGCAGGCCGTGGTGGAACTGCTGGCCAAGGGTGTGAAGTACATTGTGGTGCTCTCCCACCTGGGCTACTTGCAAGACCAGGAGCTGGCCCGCAAAGTGACGGGGGTACAGGTGATTGTGGGCGGCCACAGCCACACCCTGTTGGGGCAAACCCCCTTCCCCGAGCTGCGCCCCGGGGGGCCTTACCCCACCATCGTGAAAAACCCCGAAAACAAAGATGTGTTGATCGTGCAGGCCTGGGAGTGGGCCAAGGTGGTGGGCCGCCTGCAGGTCACCTTCGATGAGCGGGGCGAGCTGGTGGCTCACCAAGGCCAGGTGATTCCCCTGACCGCCAACCTTCCTGAGGATCGCTTCGCCCTGGACGCTATTACAGCTTATGGCATGCCCATCGCAGCCTTGCGGGCCCAGGTGATCTCCAGGGCCGCTGTGGTGCTCAACGGTGAGCGCAACGATGTGCGCCGCCGCGAAACCAACCTGGCTAACCTGATTGCCGATGCCATGCTCTGGAAAACCCGCCAGGCCGGTACCACCATCGCTCTGCAGAACGGGGGGGGCATCCGCACCACCATCCCGGCGGGGAACATTACGGTTGGGCAGGTCAACGAGGTACTGCCCTTTGGCAACACCTTGGTGGTGCTCGAGCTCAAGGGCAGCGAGGTTCTGGCCGCGCTAGAAAACGGCGTTTCCCAGTGGGAGCAGATTGCAGGCCGCTTCCTGTCGGGGGTGGCTGGTATTCGCTACACTTTCGACCTTTCCCGCCCAGCGGGCAGCCGGGTGACCCAGGTTCAGGTGCAGACCCCCACCGGCTTCCAGCCGCTCGACCCCAACGCCACCTACCGGGTTGTCACCAACAACTTTATCGCCAACGGTGGGGACGGCTTTGCCGTCTTGCGGGATGCCAAAGGCCTCCGGGTGGATACGGGCTTTGGCGATGCCGAGGTGCTCATCGAGTACCTGCGCACCCAGCCTTCCTGGGAGCCGCGCCTGGAAAACCGCATCACCATCCTCAACGAACCGCGCAGCCAGCGTTGGGAAGGCCCCTTCTACACCGATCGCTTTTTGCGGGTGGGGGTCTAGTACCTAAATCCAAGGTGAGGGCGCTGGGGTGGGGGGAGGTCACCCGCCCCAGCCCGCCCTCTTTTTTTCAATTGCCCCATGCCAGCTCCAGGCCACCTTTCCTGCAAAGGAATCCCAGTGCCATGGGATGGTTGCTCAGATGCTGAAGCCGATCCGCTCCCAGGCGCGGCTGTCCGGCCCCTGCAACTTTCCTCACCAACCTGCTTTACCATGGCTTGATGCGATGGGCGTCGTTGCTTGCTTTGATCTTTGTGTCGCTTGGCTGGGCTTTTCCGAGTGGAACCCTCTACCTGCCCCTCGATGATCGGCCCCCCAACTGGTCGCCCTGCACCTGGCAGGTGGTACGCTGCCCGCCTCGAGCGCTCTACCAAGGGCGCCAAGGAGCCAGCCTGGAGGCGCTCTGGGGCTGGTTGCAGGAACAGACCGGCCATACCCTGGTGGCCAGCCTGGATGCCCTGGTGTATGGCGGGCTGGTGCAGAGCCGCAATTCGCCCCTCCCGCTGGAAGAGGCCCAGCGCCGCCTCGAGGTGCTGTCCCACTGGCAGGCCCGTACGGGTGGGCGGGTGCTGGCTTTTGGGGTGATTCCACGCCATCCCGACGCCACCCACCGGACGCGCAACCTAGACCTGCTGCGCAATTTGGGGGATGCTTTTGCGTATGTCGAAGCGCCCTGGGACGACGCCTTGCCGGGTTCACCGGCGGTGGCCGAAGCCGCCACCCTACCCATTCCCACCCGGCCTGGGGCCGACGAGGCGGGGCAGGTGCTGTTGCTGCGGGCTTTGAACCCAGGGATGCGGGTGCGGGTGCTTTACGACCAGCCCCAGGCTGCCCAGCAGGTTACCCGCTACGAGGGGATTCCCTTGCAAGAATCCGTTTCGCGCCTGCTGGCTGCGGCAGGGGCGGTTGCTGTGGAAAGCCGGCCCGATCTGGTGCTGGTGGTGTACAGCGGTGGCGACCCCCGGCGAGGTGTTCTAACGGTGCTGCAGGGCTTGCGTGAAGCGCCGGTCGCGCTGGCCGATATCGCCCGGGTCAACCGGGGCGATGCCTCGCTGGTTCGCTACCTGGTGGCCCTGGATCTCTACCCCGGGCTGGCCTCGTATGCTTCGTGGGGAACCCCTGGCAACAACCTGGGCGCGGCGCTGGCCCAGGGAGGGCTGTTTGCCACGCCTTTGTGCCAGCGGGCCGGAAACCCTGTGGCCTGGTGCGAGGAACGGCGCACCCAGGTGCTGGCCCAGGCCTACCTCGAGTACCTCTGGGGTGAGATCGGTCGCCCGTGGGTGCGCGCGCGCTTTCCCGAACCCCTCACCGAGGAAGCCGCCCGCTATGTTTTTGAACGCCTGCAGGTTGAACCCATGCCGCGCCTGGGGCTGGGGCAGCTTCGGCCGGAGGGTCTGAAATTCCCCTGGGGGCGTAGTTTTGAGGCCGAATGGCAGTACCGCTTGGACTGGGCGCCGAATTCTCAGCGCTGAGCGTGCAGGGCAAAAAACACGCCCGCTTTTTGTACCAAAGCCAAGCCCAATAAGCTTGTGATGTATAAACTTGGGCGGGGTGGATATGGCCCTAGGCTGGTGCAAAGATGGGCGGTTCTTATCAGGGCATGCTGGCCCTACTGCGTGAGCTGGTTGGGTGCCCCACCCTGGAGAATCTGCTCGTGGCCGCGCTCGAGGGGGCCATGCGCTTGATTCCGGGGGCCCAGGCCGGTTCGGTTTTGCTGCGCCAGGAAAACGCCTACCGCTTTGTGGCTATGCGAGGCCACGAGATGCCCCTGCCCGGGTATACCCTGAACCTGCAGGATGAGCTTCGCTGGTATGGGGGCAGCCTGGAGGAGGCCTTATCGGGCTGGCCTCGAGCTCTCCAGATTCAGGCCGAGCGGAGCGGCTTGTTGCCACGGGATCGCCAGACCCTGCAGGGCATGCGCTGGTTGCTCAAGATTCCCATCCCGCTGCAGGGCAGGGTAGAGGCCTGGATCAACCTGGATCGCTTTGAGGCCTCCCCCTTCCCGCCGGAGGCATTGCCGCTGGCGCGGGAGCTGGCGCTCAGCCTGGGCGTGGTTTTGCAAACCATCAAAGAGCGCCAGAATACCCAGGCCCGCCTCGAGCGCGAAGAGCGATTAGCCCGGGTGCTGGAGGTGCTGTCTACTTTCCGCGAGGTGGATCTGCTCTGGCAGGCCCTGCCCCGCCTGGTAATGGAAATCCTGGGCGCGGAGCGCGCAGTGGCGCTGCGTCGGGAGGGCAGCGAGTTAAGGATACAGGCCGCCATCAACTGGAAGGAAGCGCTGGGTTTTTCGCTTCCCAGGGGCCAGGGAATCTCCTGGGCGGCCCTCGAGGAGCGCCGGGTGCAGATGTTGCGTCTCGAGGATGCCGGCCCCAAATTCGCGGTGCCGGCCAGGTCTCAGGAGTACGCCGCTTTTATCCCCCTCCAGGATGCCCAGGGGGAGGGCTTCGGGGTGGTGGTGGCCTACGCGGAGACCCCCTTCGAAGCGGAGGATATGCCGGTGCTCGAGGCCTTCGGCCGAGGGGCCGGCCAGGTGCTGGCCCGCTTGCAGGCCCAGGCGGCCCAGCAGCGCGAGCTGGCCCGGTTGCAGAGCCTGACCCGGGCCAGTCAAGGCCTAACGGCTGCACAAACCACCGAAGAACTGCTACAGCTTATCGTGCGGGAGGCCCTGGAGCAGACCGGGGCTTCCACCAGTCTGGTCACGTTGTACCGGCCCAAAGAAGACCTCCTCGAGGTGGTGGCAGCGGCCGGCCACGCGGCCGAAAAGGCAGCAGGTATCCGGATCAGGCGGAATGAAGGGCTGGCCTGGCGGGTGCTGGAGCAGCGCAGCCCCCTGTATTTGCCGGATGCCTCCCGCGAACCCAGCGCCGTGTATGCCTCGGGCCGGCGGGTTCCGGCGGCCTACCTGGGGGTGCCTTTGGGTGACCCTGAAGGCCGAATGGTGGGCGTGCTCTCGGTGGATACGGCCGGAGCCGGCGGGGAGATACACCCCCAGGATCGCTACGCCCTGGAGGTGCTGGCCAGGGTGGCCGGGGTGTTGCTTTCGCGCTTGCAGGCCCTCGAGCGCGCCAACCGGGAGACCGAGCGCTACCGCAGGCTGGTGCAGATGTCCTCCGACCTCGAGACCCTGGATGACCCCACCCGCATGGCCCAGCGGGCCCTGGAGACGCTGATCGATCTTACGGGGCTTTCCGCCGGCGGCTTTTTTCGCCTGGAACTGCAGGACGCGAGCCAGGGCAGCGGTCGGGTGCGGCTTGTGCTGGGGCACGAGCGGGCCAGGGAGGGGCGCTTGCAGCACTTTTCCAACCTACCCATCACCCTGGGCCAGGGGTTTATGGGTAAGGCCCTGGCCAGCGGCAAGGTGCAGCGCATCGAGGACTACCAGGACTGGGAGGGGGCCTGGCCGGAGCTGAAGGTTCACAAGCTAAGAACCCTGCTAACCGCCCCTTTGTTTTTACGGGGTGAGCCGTATGGGGCCCTTACCCTGGCCAGCTTCGACCACAGGGCCCATGTTTCCGAGGAGCACCTGGCGCTTTTGGAAGCGGTGGCCCGGCGGCTCGAGCGGGCGCTGGAGCGGGCAGCGCACCTCGAGGAGATCACCCGCACCCGCGAGGACGCCTTGCGGGCCCTGGGTCTGGGCCTGGAGCTGCGCGACCTCGAGACCAAAGGCCACACCGACCGGGTGGTGGCCCTGACCGTGGCCCTGGGGCAGCGCCTGGGCTTCCCCGACCTCGAGGGGTTGCGCATGGGGGCTTACCTGCACGACCTGGGCAAGCTGGCCATCCCCGACTCGATTCTGCTCAAGCCGGGAGCCCTCACCGATGCTGAGTGGCGCATTATGCAAAGCCACTGCGATATTGGCTTTGGCATGCTGGAAAACCTGGGCTTCTTGTCGCAGACGGCCCGGAATATCGTTCGCTACCACCACGAGCGCGTGGATGGTTCCGGCTATCCCTTTGGCCTGACCCGCGAGGAGATACCCCTCGAGGCCCGCCTGTTTGCTGTAGTGGACGTTTACGATGCCCTGATACACCCCCGGCCCTATAAAGCCGCCTGGTGCTGTGAGGATGCGCTGTGCGAGCTGCAGCGGCAGGCCGGGCAGACCCTCGATGCGGCCATCGTGGAGGCTTTTGTCGAGCTGATCGCCAGCCGGGTGGGTTCGGCCTGACCCCTTTATACAGCGTAAAAGACAGGGCTGGAGTGCTTTTTCGTCGAACGGAAGAGCGGGGTGCTATACTCTTTCGGTTGACGCGGCCCGACCGCTGCTATAAGGAGGACTAAGTTGCAACGACTGGTAACTTCGGAATCGGTGACGGAGGGGCACCCCGACAAACTGGCCGACCGCATCTCGGATGCGGTGCTGGACGCGATTCTGGCCCAGGATCCCAAAGCCAGGGTGGCCTGCGAAACCCTGGTGACCACGGGCCTGGTGATGGTGGCGGGCGAGATTACCACCGATAGCTACGTGGATATTCCCCGCCTGGTGCGTCAGACTGTGCTCGAGGTGGGCTACACCCGGGCCAAATACGGCTTCGACGGCGATACCTGCGCGGTGCTTACGGCCATCGACGAGCAGTCGCCGGACATTGCCGGCGGGGTCAACGAGTCCTGGGAGTGGCGGGTGCTGGGCTCCCGCGATGAGTTCGACCGGGTGGGCGCGGGCGACCAGGGCCTGATGTTCGGCTACGCCACCGACGAGACCCCCGAGCTGATGCCGCTGCCCATCTCGCTGGCCCACCGCCTGACCCGCCGCCTGGCCGAGGCCCGCAAAACCGGGGAAATTCCCTATCTGCGCCCCGATGGCAAGGCCCAGGTGACGGTGGTCTACGAGGGCCAGAAGCCCCTTTACGTGGGTACGGCCCTGGTCTCCACCCAGCACTCCGAAGAAGTGGAGGCCGACCAGATCCACCACGACATCCGCACCAAGGTGATCGAAAAGGCCATTCCCGAAGAGTACCTGAGCAAAGAGACCCTCTACCTGGTCAACCCTTCGGGCAAGTTTGTGATTGGGGGGCCCCACGGCGACACCGGCCTGACCGGGCGCAAAATTATCGTGGATACCTATGGCGGCGCGGTGCCCCACGGCGGCGGGGCTTTCAGCGGTAAAGACCCCACCAAAGTAGACCGCTCGGCGGCCTACTACGCCCGCTACATCGCCAAGAACATCGTGGCGGCGGGGCTGGCCAAGCGCGCCCTGATCGAGCTGGCCTACGCCATCGGCAAGGCCCGCCCGGTGGGAATGCGGGTCGAGACCTTTGGCACCGGGATTGTACCCGACGAGAAAATCACCGAGGTGGCCCAGAAGGTTTTCGATGCCCGCCCCAAGGCCATCATCGAGAACCTGAAACTACAGCGCCCCATCTACACCCCCACCTCGGCCTACGGGCACTTTGGCCGCGAGGGCTTCCCCTGGGAGAACACCGACAAGGTCGAGGAGCTGCGCAAGCTCCTGCCGTAGCGCTCTTTAACTGCTCTGGGCGGCCTGCGGGCCGCCCTTTTTTGTTTGACCCAGGGGGTTCTGTAATGTATACTGTATACAGTTTATGGCCCAGTTTCAGCGACCCCACTCGGTGCGGGAAGCCGCCTACAGCCACCTGCGGGGGGCCATCCTGACGGGTTCCCTGCTGCCCGGGGCGCGCATCTCCGAGCCGGGGCTGGCGCAGGAACTGGGCGTCAGCCGCACCCCGGTGCGCGAGGCTCTGCAGCGTCTGGCCCAGGAGGGGCTGGTAGAACTGCTGCCGGGCAAGGGGGCGCGGGTGCGGGTGCTCTCGGCTGAGGAGGTGCGCGAGGTCTACGATGTGCGGGCCCTGCTCGAGGGCGAGGCGGCGGCCCTGGCGGCGCAAAACGCCACCGAGGCCGAACTGGATCGGCTGGAGCGGCTGCTCCAGGTGCTGGAGGCCCTGCCAAAGGAAGCCTATGCCCAGCAGATGCAGGTGGACTTCGACTTTCACACCGCCCTGGTCGAAGCGGCCCACAACAAAACCCTGGCCCGCATCTACGCCGATCTGCGCTCGAGCCTCACCCTCGTCCGTTCGTTTCAGCAAACCCAGTCCCAGCACCCCAAAACCCGCCAGCAGCACCAGGCCATTCTGGCAGCGCTTAAGGCCCGCAACCCCGTCGAGGCCGCCGAGGCCGCGCGGGCCCATGTGCGCTATTTCCGCGACTTAGTGCTACAAAGCCTCCAGGCGCAGGCCTGGCAGTAGAGGAACCCCTATGGATTTCAACCAAAGCTACCGCTCGTTTGTGCTGGCCCTGGCCCAGAACCAGCGCATCAAACACCTGGTGCTCACCCGTGGCCGCAAATTTGCCCGCCGCTTTATTGCCGGCGATACCCTCGAGGAGGCCTTGCAGGTGGTGGAGGCCCTCGAGCGCGACCGGATTCACGCCATCCTGGATCTGCTGGGCGAGATGGTCACCTCCGAAGCCCAGGCCCGGCAGTTCCAGCGTGAGATTATCCGGCTGGTGCAGGCATTGGGTGAGCGACCTTACCCCCGCTATGTGGCCCTCAAGCTCACCCAGCTAGGTCTGGATATCTCCGAAGACCTAGCTTTTTCGTTGATGGAGGAGATTCTGAGCGAGGCCCGGCAGCACGACTGCTTCGTGCGCATGGACATGGAGGACAGCCCCCGTGTAGACGCCACACTCCGGATGTACCGGCGGTTGCGCGAGGCCGGCTTCGACAACACCGGCGTGGTGCTGCAAAGCTACTTGAAGCGCACCGAACAAGACCTGCAGGCCCTGATACCCCTCAAAGCGCCGGTGCGCATTGTGAAGGGTGCCTACAAAGAACCCCCCGAGGTGGCTTTTCAGGATAAGCGCCTGGTGGACGCCCAGTTTGTGCTGCTGTGCAAGAAAGCCATGGAAAACGGCCTCTACACGGCCATTGCCAGCCACGACCCCCAGATCATCCAGGAGATGAAACGCTGGACGGCGCAGATGGGCATCGGGCCGGATCGCTTCGAGTTTCAACTGCTTTATGGGGTGCGCCGCGACGAGCAGAAAAAGCTGGCCGCCGAGGGCTATACCGTGCGGGCCTACGTGCCCTACGGCACCGACTGGTATCCCTATTTCTCGCGCCGCATCGCCGAGCGCCCCGAGAACCTTTTGTTCGTGGCGCGCAGCCTGATCCAGGGGTAGATATGTTCAATCCCGGGTATCGCGAACGCCCTATTGTAACCTAACTGAAAGGAGCAAGTATGACCACCGAACCCTACCGTCCCGAACCCATTGAAACCTTTCAGAGCCCCGAGGCTTTCGAGGCCATGCGCAAGGCCCTGGCTGCGGTGCGGGCCCAGTTTGGCCGCCACTATCCCCTCATCATCGGGGGGGAGCGGGTGCACACCCCGGCCACCATCACCTCCACCAACCCCTCCAACCCCAGCGAGGTGGTGGGGGTGAGCGCCAAGGCTGGCATCGCCGAGGCCGACGCGGCCCTGGATGCGGCCTGGCGGGCCTTCAAAACCTGGCGCGACTGGCCCCAGGAGCACCGCAGCCGGGTTTTGCTGAAGGCGGCCCAGATCATGAAGCGCCGCCAGCGGGAGCTCGAGGCCTGGCTGGTCTATGAGATCGGCAAGAACTGGGTGGAGGCCGCCGCCGACGTGGCCGAGGCCATCGACTTCACCCGCTACTACGCCCTCTCGGCCCTCAAGTACAAGGACGGCGCCCCGGTGGTGCCCTATCCGGGCGAGGACAACGAGGCCTTCTACATCCCCTTGGGGGTGGGGGTGGTGATCGCCCCCTGGAACTTCCCCCTGGCCATCCTGACCGGCATGACCGTGGCCCCCATTGCGGTGGGCAACTGCGTGGTGGCCAAGCCCGCCGAGGACACCGTGGTGATTGCGGCCAAGCTCTTCGAGATTCTGGAGGAAGCCGGCCTGCCCGCCGGGGTGGCCAACTACCTGCCTGGGGAGGGGAGTGAGGTGGGGGCCTACCTGGTGCAGCACCCCCGCACCCGCTTCATCAACTTTACGGGCTCGCTCGAGGTGGGCCTCAAGATCAACGAGAGCGCGGCCCGGCTTTCGCCGGGGCAGATCTGGCTCAAGCGGGTCTTCCTGGAATTGGGCGGCAAAGACGGCCTGATCGTGGACGAAACCGCGGATATTGCCGCGGCAGCCCAGGCCACCGTGCAGAGCGCCTTTGGCTTCCAGGGCCAGAAGTGCTCGGCGGCCTCGCGCCTGATTGTGGTGGATGGAATCTACGACCAGCTCATGGAGCAGGTGCTCGACCGCACCGAAAGCCTGATTGTAGGGCCGGCCGAGGAGAACCCCGACATGGGGCCGGTGGCCAGCGCCCAGCAGGAGAAAACCGTGCTCTCTTACATCGAGATCGGCCAGCAGGAGGCCAGGCTGGTGCTGGGGGGGCGGCGGCTCGAGGGCGGCGGCTTCTTCATCTCGCCCACCGTCTTCGAAGACGTATCCCCCGATGCCCGCATCGCCCAGGAGGAAATTTTTGGCCCGGTGCTCTCGGTGATCCGCGTCCCCGACTTCGACACCGCATTGGAGGTAGCCAACGGCACGCGCTTCGGCCTGACCGGCGGGGTCTTCTCGCGCAAGCGCGAACGCCTCGAGCGGGCCCGGCGCGAGTTCCACGTGGGCAACCTCTACTTCAACCGCAAGATTACCGGGGCCCTGGTGGGGGTGCAGCCCTTCGGCGGCTTCAACCTCTCGGGCACCGACACCAAGGCCGGGGGGCCCGACTACCTGCTCAACTTTTTGCAGATGAAAAGCGTCACCGAGCGGTTCTAGAACTCTTCGTCCACTTCGTGTAACCGCCTGGCCCACAGGCTCACCGGCTGGTGGTGTTCCCGCACAATCTGGGCTACCTGGGGCTCGAGGATGCGCATAGCCCCGTACTCGGGGTGGTGCTGGCGAATCTGCCAGGCCCCCCGCCATCCTTTGTGCAGCGGTTCAATCGGCACGTCCAGGCTTATAAGCCCGGTCAGGATGCGCTCCAAAGGACGGTAGGGCCGCAGGGCCTTGCCGCAGTCGTGCAGCAGGGCGGCCCGCACGGCATAGCTGGGGGCGTCCGGGTAGCGCTCCAGCAGCCTTTTGGCTACCCGCACGGCGTGCTCGCGGTCGCGCACGTCCATGGCTTTGTACAGGGGGGCCTCCTCGAGGCTAAGCTCGGCCAGCGCCCAGGCGTCGTCCGGCTGGGCCTGGGCTGGGATGAAGGCTTTATACAAACGCTTAAGCCGCAACCACACGGATTTATCCTACGCACACAAGCCCCCTTGATTGTCAAATTCGGCCAATTGTGAGAAGTTGACGGGCTGGGGTAACGTATGAGCGGGAGGAAAGCATGAACTTGCGTGCCCTTGTGGCGGAGTTTTTAGGGGTGTTTGCTATGTGTTTTGTGGCGGTTGGGGCTATTGCGGCCACCCAGAGGGATGACTGGATGGTGGTGGCCCTGGCCCCCGGCCTGGCCATAGGCCTTTCGGTGGTGGCGCTGAGGGCTGTCTCGGGGGCGCACTTTAACCCCGCCGTGACCTTTGCCATGCTCATTACTGGACGCATTACCCCGGTGGGCGCGCTGGGCTACTGGGTGGCCCAGTTGTTAGGAGGACTGCTTGCGGCCTTTTTCATTGGTGCTTTGTATGGCGGTGCAGCGGTGGCCGATGGAACCCCGACCCCCGGGGCGAACCACACCGTCATCCAGGCCCTCATGATGGAGATCTTCCTGACCTTTTTCCTGGTCTCGGTTATCTTTGGTTCGGCGGTCTTCAATAACTTTAGCTTTGCCGGACTGGCGATTGGCCTGGCCGTTACCATGGGCATCCTGGCCGGTGGGGCCATCTCTGGGGCGGCCATGAACCCGGCGCGGGTGCTGGGCCCGGCCATCATCGGTGGGGAGTGGGCGGCCCACTGGGTCTACTGGGTGGGCCCGCTGGTGGGGGCTGGGTTGGCGGCTTTGCTCTACGATTTTTTGTACAGCAAGCAGGTAGAAAGCTAGTCGGTCTTTCGCAGGGGCACCACTTTTTACCCGATCTCGGCCAGCGCCTTGGCCCGCTCGAGGATGGCCTCGAACATCGGCCTGGTTAGCTTACCGGTCTGGGTGTTCTGGCGGCTCACGTGGTAGGAGCTGAGCAGAACCCGTTCCCCCACTCGATACTCGCCGCCGTGCCGGAAGGGGTGGTGAGCCCTGGGCAGGCCGTGGTATGCCAGCAGGGCCTGGTGGGCGATCTGGCCCAGGGCCAGGTAGACCCGGAGGTGGGGTAAGAGGGCCAGCTCCTGGGCTGTCCAGCCCGCGCAGGTGCGGAGCTCGAGCGGGGTGGGCTTGTTTTTGGGCGGGGCGCAGCGCACCGCTGCGGTGATGTACACCCCCTCGAGCGCAAGGCCATCGTCCAGGTGGCTCGAGGTGGGCTGGTTGGCCAGCCCGGCCTGGTAGAGGGCCGGGTACAGGAAATCACCCGAGGCATCGCCGGTAAAAGGCCGCCCGGTGCGGTTGGAGCCGTGGGCGCCAGGGGCCAGTCCAAAAATCAAAATCCGCGCCTTGGGGTCGCCAAAGCCTGGCACGGGCTTGGCCCAGTACGGGGTGTGGCGGAATGCCGCGCGTTTTTCCCGCCCGACCTGCTCCCGCCAGACCACCAGCCGGGGGCAGGCCCGGCAGGCGGTGAGTTGAGCGTAGAGGGCCTCGAGGCTCATGCAGGTTTCATTACATCATCTGAGTAAGCCTGTGGCTATAGTTTTGTACCCAGTACAGATCGGGCGACTTTTGAACCTGCGCCGGTAGTTCTCACCTGCGCATACCGTACAATCAGCCATCTTGTCGTGGTCTCGTAGTGCTTTGATGGAGGTTTGTTGACGTGCAAAGTGTTGCTACTATAGCCCTACCGCGCATCATCCAAGGCGGAATGGGCGTTTCCGTTTCCAACTGGCGCCTGGCTCGAACGGTCTCGATGCTGGGACAACTGGGGGTGGTTTCCGGAACCGCCATGGACACCGTGCTGGTGCGGCGGTTGCAGGACGGCGACCCCGGCGGGCTGGTGCGCCGGGCCCTGGCCGCGTTTCCGGTACAGCGCTGGGTTAAGCCGGTGCTGGAGAGGTATTTTCAGCCCGAGGGCCGCCGCGATCAGCCCTATAAACGTCTGCCCATGCCCAGCCGACTGGGCGATACCGCCTCGCAGATTATGCATGTGTTGGGGGGGTATATCGAGGTGTTTCTGGCCAAGGAAGGGCATTCGGGCCTGGTGGGCATCAACCTGCTCACCAAGCTGCAACTGCCCACCCTGGGCACGCTGTATGGGGCCATGCTGGCCGGGGTGGACTACGTGTTGATGGGGGCGGGCATTCCCCGCGAGATCCCCGAGGTGCTCGACAAACTATCCGCTGGCGAGACTGCCTCGCTCAAAATTGACGTAACCGGCTGGACGGGCAGCGAGGCCCCCCGACTCCACTTCGACCCGCGTGAGGTGCTGGGCGGCGCGCAAACCCTCAAGCGCCCCCACTTTTTGCCCATCATCGCCTCCAACTCCCTGGCGACCTTGCTGGCCCGCAAGGTGACGGGCAGCATCCAAGGCTTCGTGATTGAGGGCCCCACCGCTGGCGGGCACAACGCCCCGCCTAGGGGTGCCCCGGTGTTTGACGAGCGCGGGCAGCCGGTCTACGGCGAGCGGGATGTGGTGGATCTCGAGCAGATCAAAGCCCTGGGCCTGCCCTTCTGGCTGGCCGGCGGTACGGGCTCGCCCGAGGCCTTGCAGGAAGCCCTTGCACAAGGGGCCGCCGGCATTCAGGTGGGAACCCTGTTTGCCTACAGCCAGGAATCGGGCTTCGAAGCGGAGCTCAAGCGGCGCGTCCTCGAGCAGGCCGCGCAGGGAGCCGTGAAGGTGTTTACCGACCCCAAGGCCTCGCCCACCGGCTTTCCCTTCAAGGTGGCCGAGGTGGAAGGCACCCTCTCCCAGCCGGAGGTCTACCAGCGCCGGGTGCGGGTCTGCGACCTGGGCTACCTGCGGGAAGCCTACCAGACGCCCGAAGGCAAAATCGGCTTTCGCTGCGCTTCCGAGCCCATCGAGCAGTACCTGGCTAAAGGGGGTGAGCTCGCCAACACCGAGGGGCGCAAGTGCCTGTGCAACGCCCTTTTAGCGGCGGTGGGGATGGGCCAGCTACAGAAAAACGGCGACCTCGAGCGGCCCTTGATCACCAGCGGCGACGACCTCGAGCGCATCGGCCGCTTTGTGCGCCGGTTTGGCCTTGAGTACAGCGCACGGGATGTGGTGGCCTATCTGCTGGGCGCCACAGCTCAATCCCAACTGGAAGCCCAGCCGGCGATGGTTCATGGGTAATGCGCCTTTGCTTGGAGCCCCCGCGTCTGTTGGTTTGTGTAAAATTTTTGAAGATCAACCGTAAATGGGCCTACCATCTGGCAGGGCATTAGTCGGCAAACTCGAGGAGTAGTTTATTTCCCGAAGCGCTGCTCGAGGGGGTGAGCTGTGGGGTTTGAGTTTCCGCTGCTGCTGTTGTTGCTCCTGTTGCTGCCGCTGCTGGCCTGGGCCTACCAGCGCAGGGTGCAGGAAGGGCGCTCGAGCGGCCACGTGCTCTACCCCAGCCTGGCCCAGCTGGCCCGCTTATCCGAGCCTCGCTGGAAGCGCCACCTAAGTGCTGTTCTATACGGCCTGGCCCTGGCCCTGGCCATTGCCGCGCTGGCCCGTCCGCAAGCCGTGGTGCCAGTGCCCGACCCCACGGCCACCGTCATCGTGACCATCGACATCAGCCTCTCCATGCGGGCCCAGGACATCCAGCCCACCCGCTTCGAGGCGGCCAAACAGGAAGCCAAAAACTTTGTGCGGTCGCTGCCGGATGGGATCAAGGTGGGGCTGGTGAGCTTTGCGGGCTACGCCACCCTGGAGGCGGAGCCCACCACCGACCACCAGCGGGTGATAGACCAGATCGAACTGCTACAGATGGCCCGCCGGACGGCCATTGGCGATGGTTTGCTGGAGAGCCTCAGGGCCATCCCCAAAGACGAAAACGGCAAGCCCCTGGGCCCCTCCACGGTGGTGCTGCTCTCGGACGGTCGAACCAACAGCGGGGTAGACCCGATGGAAGTCGCCCCCTTTGCCAGGGATATGGGGGTGGTGGTGCACACCATCGGGCTGGGCCGCCGCAGCAACCCCGGCGACCCCGACCAGTACTGGGGCGGTTACTGGATGCAGTTCGACGAAGAAACCCTGCGGGCCATCGCCGAGGCCACCGGGGGGCAGTACTACGCTGCAGGCTCGGCGGAGGCCCTGCGGCAGGCCTACCGCAACCTGGGCCGGATGGTGGGCTGGAAGCCCCAGCGCACCGAAATTAGCGGTATGTTCGGGCTGCTGGCCGGGGTGTTGCTGGCCTCGAGCCTGCTGCTCGCCAACCTGCGGCGCCAGGTCATCTAAAACCAAACTCCCCAGCTCAGCCGCTGGCCTGAAGGCTGAGCCGCAAGAGGTTTTGCGCTAGCTCGAGGTGCTCAATTCGCGCGCTGGGGTGCTTTTCCAGGCCCATGGTCTGGAGCGGCGCTGCCCTGAGGATTTTTTGCAGCAACGGCTCCAGGCGAAGCTCGAGTTCCAGGTTGTTGTGCACCGCCAGCAGGCCGGGTAGCTGCCGGTTGGCCTGCTGGGCGACCATCTCCAGCACCTTGCCCGGCAACAGGTTGAGCACCGGCCCTCCCCGAAACCCCGAAAAATGCAGGTGTTCGACCCGTAGCCGCCAGGTTTGCGACTCGGGCTGGAAGTCCAGCGCCCGCACCCTGAGGCGCAGGGCCGGGCCGCTGGCGAACCCAAGCTCGGCCTGGCAGTGGTTTTCGCCCAGCTCAAAATGCCGAAGCTGGCCGTGCTGGAGGCGGCCCAGCGGAAAGCGTAGCAGCCGAACCGGCAGATCCACCCGCTCAAGCTGGCGGCTGATCCAGGTGTGCAGCAGGGCTTGGCTGAGCTCGAGTTCCATCCGGGCGCGCATCTGTTCCATGACCCCATTATCCGGTACGGACTGACCAAGCACCCTACCCTTGCAGGGGGCACCCCGCTAGACTGATGCTCGTGACCTACCTAGAAGCGGTGGAATGGTTGTTTTCCCAAAGCCGCGCCGGGGCGCCGCGGGGCCTGTCGCGGATTCGAGAACTGCTGGAACGCCTGGGTCATCCCGAGGCCGGGTTCTCTGCGGTGCATGTGATTGGAACCAACGGCAAAGGCAGCGTGGTGGCCTACCTCGAGGCGGCCTTTAAAGCTTCCGGTGAAGGCTATGGGGCTACCACCAGCCCCCACCTGCTGGACTTTCGTGAGCGCATCCGCACCCATCTGGGCCCGATCCCCGAAGCGGAGGTGCTGCGGTTTGTGGAGTGGGCCCGGGGCCAGTCGTTCCGCGAGCCGGTGGCCTTTTTCGACCTCACCACGGCCCTGGCCTTTCAGCATTTTGCCCAGCAGGGTGTGGGCCTGGCCGCGGTGGAGGCAGGGGTGGGGGGGGCGCTGGACGCCACCAACGTGCTCCCTGGGGTGCGGGCCACAGTGCTGACCAACATCGGTGAAGACCACCTGGAGACCCTGGGGGGCACGCTCGAGGGCGTGGCCAGGGACAAAGCAGGGGCCATTCGCGCAGGGGTTCCGGTGGTGACCGGGGCCGAGGGGGTTGGGCTCGAGGTAATTCGTGCCATCGCCGCTGAGCGGGCCGCGCCGCTGTATGTGCTAAGCGAAGGCAGTCCGCTTTTCGAGCTGCCAGCCCGGCCCTCCTTGCGGGGCCGTTTTCAGGAGCAAAACGCCCGTCTGGCTGCGGCGGTGTTGCGCTTGCTGGGCTACAGCGACAGCGTGATTGCCACCGGTCTGTCCACCGCCCAGCACCCAGGCCGCATGCAGCAGCTTACCTACCAAGGCCTCCCGGTGGTGCTGGATGGGGCCCACAACCCCCCTGCGGCCAGGGCCCTGGTGGAGGAGTTTGAGGGCTTTCATCTGGTGTTTGGGGCCTTCCCCCGTAAGGACTACCGCAGCATCCTGCACACCCTGCTGCCCAAAGCCAGAAGCGTGCGCTTTACTTATGCGGCAAAAGGCGCTTTGCGGGCGGAGGAGCTCTTGCAGGCTTACCCGGCACCCTACTTCGAAGATCCGCTCGAGGCCCTCCAGGACGCTGCTCAAATAGCCCGGCAGGATGGCTGGCCGGTTCTGGTGACAGGCTCTTTGTACCTGGTAGGGGAGATGCTCCGGCTGCTACAGGGGCGCGTTACAACCGACCTGCCCGCCACCGAACCGGTTTGATGCTGGTCTCATCCCACTACGAGATGTTTTTTAGGCGCCCAGGACTTCGTCCAGGGTCTCGGCCAGGGCGTTTACCAGTTCGTCGATCTCTTGCTCGGTAATGACCAGGGGTGGGGCAATGGCAAAGCCGGTGTCGTTGCAGCGCACAATCACACCTTTTTCCCGGCTGACCTGCATCAAGTGTCCTCCAATGCCTTTGGCTGGATCGAAGGTCTTTTTGCTGGCCTTGTCCTCCACCACCTCGACCAGGGCCATCAGCCCTTTGCCGCGTACGTTGCCCACGTGGGGGTGGGCCTCGAGCGCCTTTAGCCGCTGCAAAAGCTGCTCACCCCGCTTATGGGCATTCACCCAGAGCTGCTCGCGCTCGATAATCTCGATGTTGGCCAGGGCCACCGCACAGGCCACCGGATGCCCCGAATAGGTGAAACCGTGCATGAACATGCGGTCGGGGGCCGAGATGCGCTCGAAAATTTGCGGGCTGATGCCCACCCCGCCCAGCGGCACATACCCCGAGGTGATGCCCTTGGCAAAGCTGGTGATGTCGGCCTGGAAGCCATAGGTGGTCTGGGCGAACATCTCGCCGGTGCGGCCAAAGCCGGTAATCACCTCGTCGGCAATTAGCAGAATCTCGTACTTCTTCAGAATGGGGACGATGGCCTGCCAGTAGCCCTCGGGGGGTGGCACCACGCCCCCCGCCCCCTGCACCGGCTCCCCGATAAAGGCCGCGATGGTTTCGGGGCCTTCCCGAAGGATTAAGTCCTCGAGCTCCTGGGCCAGCATGGCCACAAACCCGGCCTCGGAAAGCCCCGGATTGTTGCGGTAGGCCAGCGGCGCGCTCAGATACAAAAACCCTGGCGGCAGCGGCCCGAAATCGGCGTGGTAGGCCGGAACACCGGTGGCGGCCAGCGCCCCCATGGCAATCCCGTGGTAGGCCATGCGCCGCGAGATGATCTTGGTTTTTTGGGGCCGACCCGACAGGGCCCAGTAGTAGCGGGCAATCTTGATGGCGGTCTCGTTGGACTCGGCCCCGCCTGAGGTGAACTGGAAGTGAGAGTGGTGCGGCAGAAGCTGGTGCATCTTGGCGGCCAGCTCGATGACCGGGGGGGTGGCCAGCCCAAAGAAGGTGGGTTGAAAGGCCAGCCGGGCCATCTGCTGGCGCGCGGCCTCCACCAGCTCCTGGCGCCCGTACCCCACGTTCACGTTCCAGAGACCGGCGAAGCCGTCGAGGTACCACTTGCCCTGGCTATCGCGTACCTTAGAGCCTTTGCCCTCCACCAGCACCAGCGGGCCCTGTTGCTTGTGGCGGTGCAGGTTGGTGACGGGGTGCAGGTGGTGGGCGATATCCTGCTCGATGAGCTGCTCGGTGTTCCAGACAAGGGGGTTCATAATGCCCCCGATTCTACCTTCTGCTGGGCGGTTGTGGGCCAGGCGCGGCGCCTCCCTGCTGCGTAGTATGCTGGCCTTTGTGGCTGTGGATACCCAGCGCGAAATATTCAGAATTGCCCTGCCAGTGAGCCTCGAGTCCACCGTGCAGCTAGCCCTGGGTTTTGCCAATCAGGTAATTGTAGGAACCCTGGGTACCGCCACCATTGCCGCAGTGGGTCTGGCCAACAACGTTCTGTTCATTGGCATCCTGTGCCTCAATACCCTGGGTGCGGGGTGCGCCATCCTGGCTAGCCGGGCCCGGGGGCGGGGTGACGAGATCGCGGTGCGGCGCATCGTAAGCTTTTTTATCGGATTTTCTGCACTTATATCACTGGTGCTGGCTCTACCGCTGGGGCTGGGGGCCACTCCTTTTTTGAGGCTGATTGGGTCGAATCCGGAGATTGCTGCCATTGGTGGGCCTTTTCTCACCCTGGTGGCTTTCTCTTTACCCCTCATTACCCTAAGCGTGGTGAGCAGCGCGGCTTTTCGCAGCATCGGAAGGGCGCGCATACCAATGATTGTGACCATTCCGGCCATAGCCCTGATACCGCTGCTGTCCTGGCTGTTTGTGCACCCGCTGGGGATGGGCGTGGTTGGGGCGGCGCTGGCAACCCTGGTAGCCCAGGGCATCCGGGCTGTGGTGCTGTTTGGGCTCTTGGTGGGAAGCCGCTGGGGGTTGCGCTGGGCCTGGCCCAGCCTGGGACAAGGGCGGGATTTGCTCCGCGAGGTGGTGCCGCTGGTGTTGCCGCTGTTCATCACCGAGGTGGTTTTTAGCGGAGGGGTGTTCTTGTTCGCCCTGCTGTTCGAGCGTCTGGGCACCCAGGAGCTGGCGGTGTTCCAGATAGTGAGCAACCTCGAGTCGGTCTTCATCACCGCCTCGGCGGGCCTGCACTACGCGGCCACGGTGCTGGTGGCCCAGGCCATTGGACGGGCCGACTCGCCCGGTGTTTGGCTGGTTTCGCGCCTGGTCTGGCGGGTTGGACTCACCTCGGCTGCCATCTTCGGCCTGGCTTTTGCTTTGTTCGCTTTTCTGCTGCCTGTTCTCTACCCCAACACCACCCCGCAGGTGCAGGAATGGGCCTTCTGGGCCATACTGCTCAACGCGCTGTTCCAGCCGGCCAAGGTTTCCAACTTCATCTTTTTTGGCACCCTGGCCAGCGGGGGGGATACCCGCTTTTTACTGCTCTCCGATGTGGTGACGGTGTTTGTGGTGGGCTTGCCGCTGGCCTGGCTGCTGGCCTTCCCGCTGGGACTGGGCTTGTGGGGGATATTCCTGGGGCGGCTCCTGGGAGAGGAGGCCGTGCGGTTGGCCCTGTTCTTGTGGCGCTATCGAAGTGGGCGGTGGTTCCGGCTCGAGGCCCGGCCAGCGGCCTCTGATTAATCGTCTATACCAACGCTTTTTTGCTGAAGATGCAAAAACCCGTATTATACTGAACCTCAATGCGGGCGCGCTCTTACTTGTTTACGCTTTATATGGAGTATCTGTACCCCGAAAACCGGGCCTGGGTGGGGGACTTGATCCGCTGGATGGAACTGTTGAATTTCAGCGAGCCTGCGGTACGGGCTGCGGTTTCGCGCAGCGTCAAACGGGGCTGGATTATCCCCGAAAAAGAGGGGCGACGGGCTTACTATCGGCTTTCGCCCAGGGTGTCCTGGCAGGTCGAGAAGGTACGGGAGCGCCTGTATAGCTATGGTGCGCCATGGGATGGCAAGTGGCGCATTTTGGTCTATGCCGTGCCGGAAACCAAGCGCACCGTGCGGGATCGCTTTCGCAACGAGCTCATCCTCCTCGGCTTCGGTACGCCGGCGCCGGGTGTGTGGATCAGCCCCAACGGCTCGCTCGAGGCCGCCCGCGACTTGGTGGGCTTTTACGGCCTGCAAAACTATGTCGAGTTGTTCCAGGCCGAGCGTTTTTCCAGCACACCCCCCCTCGAGCTCATCGAAAAATCCTTCAACCTGAAGGCAGCCCAGACCCGCTACCGGGCTTTTCTGGCCCAGAAGCCACCAAGGGCCCAAAGCGCCGAGGAGGCCTTTGTGCGCCTGACCCACATGATTCACCAGGCCCGCAAGAACCTTTTCTTAGACCCCGGCCTGCCCCCCGAGCTGACCCCACCCGGCTTTCTGGGCCAACAGGCCAAAGCGCAATTCCTCGAGCTGTACAATCAGCTCTCCAGGCAGGCCCGCCCGGTGTTTGAGCAGGGTTTGGTGGCCGCCGACTAACACCCGATGGGTGCTGCTGGTGCTACAGACGCACCGCACGGATGCGCTCGAGGAAGTCGTGCACAATGTTCCCGGTCACACCCCAGATATCGTAGCCCCGCCAGGGATAATGCCAGACCTTGCGCCGGAGCTGGCCTTCCATCTCGGAGAACTCCCCGCCCAGGCTGTTGGGAAGGCGGTTGCCCGGTGGGGGCGTGCGCTCTTCAGCGTAAGCGGGGGCGGCCAGCAGCTCCTCAATGGGTACCCAGAGCAGTGCGTCTACTTCTGCGGGGTTGGGGGTAAGCTGGGGTTCCTGGGTGATCCGGCCCAGCAAGGGAAAGACCCGGTACCCAAAAGGGGAGAGGGTGGGGTTGAGGTGTCCCAGGATTTCCACGTGCTCCGGGTTCAACCCCACCTCTTCCCAGGCCTCGCGCAAGGCGGCCTGCTCTGCACTCTCGCCATCGTCAAAGCGGCCCCCGGGAAAGCTAATCTGTGCGGCGTGGTGGGGGAGGTGGGCACTGCGCACGGTAAACAGCAGTTGCCCTTCCCAGACCGGCAGCAGCACGGCGGCGTCCACGAAGCCCTCCGGCCTCGAGAGCGCTTCAGGAGGGCGGGCAACGATGGCCTTGAGCAAGTCCGATTTCATGGGTGAACCAGGTTGGCGCTGTGGTTTGTGGCATCTGACCTTTTAGGAACAGCTTTCCTCGCATCGCTCGCGCAGCAGAATCTCCGGATTGATTTTTTCCTCTCGGCACCAGGCCACCATCAGCCACAGCGCCTCGGCCAGGCGGCCCTCTTCGATGGCCCCTATTAGCTGGTCTTTCCCGGGGAAGGTGTACCCCATCTTTTTCTGAATTTCGGCGGCCCGGGCCAAAGCCCCCAGGCTTTTCGGCACCTGATCGCAAATGGACTGGGCGGTTTTGCCCTCCTGGGCCTTAATGGCCTTCCAGTTGGCAGTAACGGCCTCGGGGGTATCGGCCTGTACGTTGCCAAACACGTGCGGATGCCGCCGGATGAGCTTATCCACAATGTGCTGCTCCACCTGTGAATAAGTAAAGCTGCCCTCCTGCTCGGCAATCACCGAATGAAAAGCCACCTGTAACAACACATCCCCCAGCTCCTCGGCGATTTCGTTGGGGTGGCCTTTGCTAATGGCATCCACGGCCTCGGCGGCCTCCTCGAGCAGGTAGGGACGCAGGCTTTGGTGGGTTTGCTCCTTGTCCCAGGGGCAGCCATCCGGGCCCCGCAAACGCCGCATAATCTCCAGTAGACGCTCCATGCTTACAGCCTAGCGGGTTTTGGAAGGTTCACCAGGTCTTAGCAGGCGCCACAGCAGGAAGCCGGCCGCCCACGAACAGCCCATCAGAATCAGGCTCAATAAATCTACCGGGGCAGTATCCCCCAAGGCCAGGCCCTGGGGGCTGGGGTAGGGCAGGCCGGTGGTGCGGGTCAGGACAAACAGCAGGGTGATCAGCCCCACCAACCAGATTCCCCCCTGGTAGGCTCCGCGCTCCATGCTGGCAGGCATCTCGAGCAAACGCGCCAGCAGCAAGAAACCCCCGTACATGAGCTGAAATCCCAGCAGCATCATGAACAAGACCGCATACCAGAACCCCGCCCCCTGAAGCCCCAGCGGGGTGTCGTTGCCGAACAACTCACCACACAACCCACCCCCCAGCAAGGTGTTACCCAGGCCCAGCAGCTGTAAAAAGAAAGGGGCCACGAAGAGGGCCCCCGCCCAGCGAACCAGGGGGTGAGAAAAAGCGACAGTCCGACCATCCATGCCAACCCCATCTTGCCCTAAAGCTGCGGGGCCAATGTATATTGGCTTGCCATGAAGCCTGGGTAGATGCTCCAGCCTGCGTCTGACAAAACCGAAAACAGCCACGTTCAGACCCGTCGGAATCAAGGATCGCCAAACTGTCTGTTGCGGGACATTTGCCAGGGGCTGGGTTGTCTAGGGTTAAGTACGGTTTACAGAGGGCTCGCAGGCAACCGATGAACCCCTCGAGCCCAGGAGTGTGCAGATGCCGCGTCGAGCAATATGGATCACCCTGTTGGCTGGCCTGCCTCTGTTGCTGGCAGCGGCGGCCTTTCTGGTATCGCGCGATACCTACCAGCCCTATGGAACCCGCCTGTTGAACGCCCGCCCACCAGAAGCCAACCAGTTTACCCTCACCGCCCACGACGGCTCGCGTAAAAGCCTTTCCGATTTTCAGGGTAAGGTGGTTCTGATTTTCTTTGGCTTTGTGAACTGCCCGGATGTCTGCCCCACCACCTTGCTCGAGCTCAGCAAAGTCTACAAAGCCCTGACCCCCGCCGAGCAGGCGCGGGTGCAGGTTCTGCTCATCTCGGTAGACCCCGAGCGAGACACCCTGGAAAAGCTGAGGAACTACGTCACCTTCTTTAGCCCCAGCTTTATCGGTCTGACCGGAACCCCCGAGCAGATCGCCGAGGTGGCCAAACGCTACGGGGTGTTTTATCAAAAATCCCAGATCAAATCGGCCACCGAGTACAACGTAGACCATACCGCTACCGTCTTCGCCCTTGACCCCAAAGGACAACTGCGCCTGATATACGGCAACGGTAAAGCCGCCGAAACCGAACGGGTGGTGCAGGACGTGCGCTGGCTGTTGCGCTGAGCCCCATTCTTCCAGGGCAGACCGCACGCTTCCCCAGCCTTTCCTTTTCCAATGCTACGCTCACGATCGAGCGCGGCAGCACCGTCCTTGTAGCCGCTCCCCAAGCCATATTCTGCCCCTTGATTAACTTTTTGTGCCCGTATATACTTCTAGGGTTGCGTCGCCTCAGGCCAGCCCCGGCCCTGAGGCAACATCGGTTGCGCTCACGGGAAGACCGTCGCGCACGGCGATTCTTGAGAATCTAGGGGCGAAACACGGGCTGCTGGCCTGGTTCGCTTCTCGACGGGAACCCCGCACCGAGCGCAGCGCAAGAACGCAGAACTCCGTGTGGGGTTTCGGTTTTTGAGAGAAGTCGAGTCAAACGAAAGGATGTGATTACACTGCCAACCATCAACCAACTCCTCCGTAAGGGCCGTACGCCGGTAGTCAAGAAGAGCAAGGTGCCTGCCCTCAAAGGAAGCCCCTTCCGCAAAGGGGTCTGCACCGTGGTGCGCACCGTCACCCCCAAGAAGCCCAACTCGGCGCTGCGCAAAGTAGCCAAGGTGCGGCTTTCGAGCCAGTACGAGGTTACCGCCTACATTCCTGGCGAAGGTCATAACTTGCAAGAGCACTCGGTGGTGCTGATCCGCGGGGGCCGTGTGAAAGACCTGCCGGGTGTGCGCTACCACATCGTGCGTGGTATCTACGACACCCAGGGCGTGAAGGATCGCAAGAAGAGCCGCTCCAAGTACGGCACCAAGCGGCCCAAAGCCGATGCTAAAGGCGCGGCGGCCAAGGGCAAGAAGTAACTCTTCCACGTGCAGCCCTCTAGGGCGGCATGAGTGAGGTTTGAAGTATGTCGCGGAGAAGACAAGCAGAAATTCGCCAACTCGAGCCCGACCACCTGTACGGCGACGTGGTGGTCACCGCGCTCATCAACCGGATGATGCGCGGCGGCAAGAAGAACCTGGCTGCTCGCATCTTTAAGCAGGCCTGTGAGATTATTCAGGAGAAAAGCGGGCAGGAGCCCCTCAAGGTATTCAAAGCGGCCCTGGACAATGTGCGGCCCCGTGTGGAGGTGCGCAGCCGTCGGGTGGGGGGGGCCAACTACCAGGTGCCCGTCGAGGTATCGCCCCGCCGTCAGCAGACCCTGGCCATCCGCTGGATTGTGAACGCCTTCAACAGCCGGAGTGAGCGTGAAGCCCACCAGCGTCTGGCGGCCGAGCTGCTGGAAGCCGCTGAGGGCAAGGGCGGAGCCGTCAAAAAGAAAGAAGATGTTGAGCGTATGGCCGAAGCCAACCGAGCCTACGCCCACTACCGGTGGTAAGTATGTCCGTCAAGACTGGTTTTGACCTGAAACTCTTCCGCAACATCGGGATTGCGGCCCACATTGACGCTGGTAAGACCACCACCACCGAGCGCATCCTCTACTACACCGGCCGCATCCACAAAATCGGTGAGGTGCACGAAGGCGCTGCCACCATGGACTGGATGGAGCAGGAGCGCGAACGGGGCATCACCATTACCGCTGCCGTAACCACGGCCAACTGGAAGCACAGCGGCACCGGTATTGAGCACCGCATCAACATCATCGACACCCCCGGCCACGTGGACTTCACCATCGAGGTGGAGCGCTCCATGCGGGTGCTGGACGGTGCGGTGGCGGTGTTCGATGCTTCGCAAGGGGTGGAGCCCCAGTCCGAGACGGTCTGGCGCCAGGCCGACAAATACCGGGTGCCCCGCATCGCCTTCGCCAACAAGATGGACAAGACCGGGGCCGACCTCTGGTTGGTGGTCAACACCATGAAAGAGCGCCTGGGGGCCCGGCCGGTGGTGATGCAACTGCCCATCGGCCGCGAGGATACCTTCAAGGGCATCGTGGATGTGCTGCGCCAGAAGGCCTACATCTACGGCAACGACCTGGGCACCGACATTAAAGTGGTTGAGATCCCCGAGGAACTGAAGGCCCAGGCTGCGGAGTACTACGAGAAACTGGTGGAAGCCGCCGCCGATTACGACGAGAACATCATGATGAAGTTCCTCGAGGGCGAAAAGCCCACCGAAGAGGAGCTCGTCCGGGCCATCCGCAAGGGCACCATTGCCATGGAGATCTTCCCGGTTTTCCTGGGTTCGGCCCTCAAGAACAAGGGCGTCCAACTGCTCCTGGACGGGGTGGTGGACTACCTGCCTTCGCCGCTGGATATTCCCCCCATTCGGGGTAAAACCGAGAACGGTGAGGAGGTCGAGCGCCCGGCCGATCCCAACGGCCCCCTGGCGGCCCTGGCCTTCAAAATTATGGCGGATCCCTACGTGGGCCGGCTGACCTTTGTGCGGGTGTACTCCGGTACCTTAAGGTCGGGTTCTTACGTGCAGAACACCACCAAGGGCAAGAAAGAGCGTGTGGCCCGGCTGCTCCAGATGCACGCCAACCACCGCGAAGAGGTGGAAGAGCTGCGCGCGGGCGAGCTGGGTGCGGTGGTGGGTCTCAAGGAAACCATCACCGGCGACTCGCTGGTAGGAGATGGGGACGAGGCGATTATCCTCGAGTCCATCGAAGTACCCGAGCCCGTGATCGACCTGGCCATCGAGCCCAAGACCAAAGCCGACCAGGACAAGCTCGGCGTGGCCCTGGCGCGGCTGGGTGAGGAAGACCTCACCTTCCGCGTCTCCACCGACCCCGAGACCGGCCAGACCATTATCTCGGGGATGGGTGAGCTGCACCTGGAAATCATCGTGGATCGCCTCAAGCGCGAGTTCAAGGTGGACGCCAACGTGGGCAAGCCCCAGGTGGCCTACCGCGAGACCATCACCCGCCCGGTGGATGTCGAGGGTAAGTTCGTGCGCCAGTCGGGTGGGCGTGGTCAATATGGTCACGTCAAGATCAAGGCCGAACCCCTGGGCCGTGGCTCGGGCTTCGAGTTCGTCAACGCCATTGTGGGCGGCGTGATTCCGCGCGAGTACATCCCGGCGGTGCAAAAAGGCATCGAGGAAGCCATGCAGTCGGGGCCCCTCACCGGTTTCCCCATTGTGGACATTAAGGTCACCCTCTACGACGGTAGCTACCACGAGGTGGACTCCTCCGAAATGGCCTTCAAGATTGCCGGTTCAATGGCCATTAAAGAGGCCATCGAGAAGGGCGGTGCGGCCATCCTCGAGCCCATCATGCGCGTTGAGGTCATCACCCCTGAGGAGTTCCTGGGCTCCATCATTGGCGACCTTAACTCCCGCCGTGGGCAGATTCAAGGTATGGAGGAGCGGGGCAACGCCCGGCTGGTGCGGGCCTTCGTCCCTCTGGCCGAGATGTTCGGTTACGCCAACGATATGCGCTCGATGAGCCAAGGGCGGGCCCAGTTCTCGATGTTCTTCGACCACTACGAGCAAGTGCCCCAAAACATCGCGCAGAAGCTGATTAAGGGGCAATGAACAACCGGGGTTGGGGCACAGGTTGAGCCCCAGCCCCTGATTACTGCAGAAGGAGTGAAACTGCTATGGCGAAAGGCGTATTTGAGCGCACCAAACCCCACGTGAACGTGGGGACGATCGGACACGTAGACCACGGGAAGACCACCCTGACGGCGGCGATTACCTTTGTGGCGGCGGCGGCCAACCCCAACGTGGAGGTACAGGCCTACGACCAGATCGATAAGGCCCCCGAGGAGAAGGCTCGCGGGATTACCATCAACACGGCCCACGTGGAGTACGAGACCGAGAAACGCCACTACTCGCACGTGGACTGCCCGGGCCACGCCGACTACGTCAAGAACATGATCACCGGTGCGGCCCAGATGGACGGGGCCATTCTGGTGGTTTCGGGTACCGACGGCCCCATGCCCCAGACCCGCGAGCACATCCTGCTCTCGCGCCAGGTGGGGGTGCCGTACATCATCGTCTTCCTGAACAAGATCGACATGGTGGACGACCCCGAGCTGCTGGATCTGGTGGAGATGGAGATTCGCGACCTGCTGAACCAGTACGAGTTCCCCGGCGACGACACCCCCATCATCCGGGGCTCGGGCCTGAAGGCGCTGGAGCACATGATGGCCCACCCCAAGACCCAGCGGGGCGAGAACGAGTGGGTGGATAAGATCTGGGAGCTGCTGGATGCCATCGACTCCTACATTCCCACCCCCCAGCGGGACGTGGACAAGCCCTTCCTGATGCCGGTGGAGGACGTGTTCACCATCACCGGGCGTGGTACCGTGGCCACCGGCCGGATTGAGCGCGGGAAGATCAAGACCGGTGATGAGGTGGAGATCGTGGGGCTGCGGGAGACCCAGAAGACCGTGGTGACCGGGGTGGAGATGCACCGCAAGACCCTGAGCGAAGGGATTGCTGGGGACAACGTGGGGCTGCTCTTGCGGGGCGTGAGCCGCGAAGATGTGGAGCGGGGCCAGGTGCTGGCCAAGCCGGGGAGCGTCACCCCCCACACCAAGTTCGAGGCCTCGGTCTACATTCTGAAGAAGGAAGAAGGGGGACGGCACACCGGCTTCTTCACCAACTACCGCCCGCAGTTCTACTTCCGCACCACCGATGTGACCGGGGTGGTGGAGCTGCCCAAAGGGGTGGAGATGGTCATGCCCGGTGACAACGTCACCTTCACCGTCGAACTCATCAAGCCCATCGCCATGGAAGAAGGTCTGCGCTTCGCCATCCGTGAAGGCGGCCGTACCGTGGGCGCCGGTGTGGTGGCAAAAATTATCGAGTAAGGGAGGCCCTGAATGCCAAAGATTCGCATCAAACTTCGGGGCTTCGACCACAAGAGCCTGGATGCTTCGGCGGCCAAGATCGTGGAGACGGCCCGCCGCAGCGGGGCGCAGGTTTCCGGCCCGGTGCCGCTGCCAACCCGTATCCGTCGTTTTACCGTGCTGCGGAGCCCCTTTAAGCACAAAGACAGCCGAGAACATTTTGAACTGCGCACCCATAACCGACTGGTGGATATTTCCGATCCCACCCCCAAGACCATCGAGGGGTTGCGCAACCTCGACCTGCCCACCGGTGTCGAGATTGAGCTCAAGATGCTAGGAGGCCGCTAATGAAGGGCATTCTTGGGACTAAAGTGGGCATGACCCAGATCTGGAAGGGCGATAAGGCTGTGCCTGTAACGGTAATCCTGGCCGGCCCCTGCCCGGTGGTACAGCGTAAAACCATCGAGAAAGATGGGTATGAAGCGGTGCAGCTCGGCTTCCAGAGCCAGAAGCCGCAGCGGGTTAACAAGCCGGCCAAGGGCCATTTTGCCAAGGCGGGCGTGGAGCCCGTGAAGTACCTGCGCGAGCTGCGCGGCTTCAACCCCGAGGGCGACACCGTGACGGTGAGTATTTTCAACGTAGGGGAAGTGGTGGATGTAACCGGCACCTCTAAGGGCCACGGCTTTACCGGCGTGATGAAGAAGTGGAACTTTGCCGGTGGTAACGACTCGCACGGTGCTCACAAGATTCACCGCCACGGGGGTTCGATCGGTAACCGCAAGACCCCAGGCCGGGTTTTTAAGGGTAAGAAGATGGCCGGACGCTGGGGCAACGAGCGGGTGACGATCCAGGGCCTCGAGGTCGTGGATGTGCTCGAGAACGAAAACCTGATTCTGGTCAAGGGTTCGGTGCCGGGGGCCAATGGCAGCCTGGTGGTGGTGCGCCAGACCAGTAAGGTGCCCGCCGTCAAGGCCGGAAAGGGAGGTAAGTGATGTACAACCTTCCGGTGCTCGGAAGCAACAAGACTGTGGAAGCGGCGCTTCCCGAAAAAGTAAAGAGCCATGTGCTCTACGAGGTGGTGCGCTGGCAACTGGCCTCGCGCCGCCGGGGTACCGCGGCCACCAAGACCCGCGGCATGGTGAACTTCACCACCAAAAAAATGTACGCGCAAAAACACACCGGCCGGGCCCGCCACGGTGACTACGGCGCCCCCATCTTCGTAGGGGGTGGTACGGTTTTTGGGCCGCAGCCCCGCGACTACAGCTACACCCTGCCCAAGAAAGTGCGCAAGCTGGGTCTTGCGATGGCCCTGGCTGACCGCGCTAAAGAGGGCAAGTTCTTCCTGGTGGAAGACTTTAAGGGCGTGAACGGTAAAACCAAAGAGTTTGTGGCCTGGCTCAAAGCCCACAACCTCGAGGGCCCTTCCATCCTGCTGGTCACCAGCGATGAGAAGGTGGCCCGCGCCGCCCGTAACCTGCCCAAGGTGCGGGTGCTGGCCCCCGAGGGGCTCAACGTCTACGACATCATGCGCCAGGAGGCGTTGGTCATGGAAGCCTCAGCCTGGGAAGGCGTACAGGCCAAGCTAGGCCAGGGCGAGGGGGGTGAGGCCTGATGAAAACGCCCCACGATGTGATCATTCAACCCGTTTTGTCGGAGAAGGCCTATAGCCGGTTTGCTGATGGGGTCTATACCTTCTGGGTACACCCCAAGGCCAACAAGACCGAGATTGCCAACGCTGTGGAGGCCGCCTTCAAAGTTAAGGTGGTGCGGGTCAATACCCAGAACGTACTGGGCAAGCACAAGCGCCTGGGCCGCTTTATGGGTAAGCGCCCCGACCGCAAGAAAGCCATCGTGACGGTGGCACCTGGTCAGAAGATTGAAGCCCTGGAAGGACTGATCTGAGCTGGTTTGCTCCGATTGTAAGGGCTTTTGATCGAGGAGGGCAGAGGTTTTGGAGCAAGATTCTTATGCCCTCCAATCGCCTCGAGACCGAGCGTACATGCGCATCTCACGGCGCTGGACGATGACGGGGCAAAAATCCACTTGGCAGCAGGGTGACTCGGTTAGCCCGTATCAAGTGAGAGGAAGAGCAAAATGGCAGTAAAGAAATTCAGACCCTATACCCCATCGCGCCGCTTTATGACGGTGGCCGACTTCTCTGAGCTGACTAAAAAGCGCCCCGAGAAGAGCCTGACCGCCCCGATGAAGAAAACCGGGGGGCGCAACAACCAAGGCCGCACCACCAGCCGCTTCATCTCTGGTGGTCACAAGCAGCTTTACCGCATCATTGACTTCCGCCGGCGGGATAAAGCTGGTATTCCTGCCCGGGTAGCGGCCATCGAGTACGACCCCAACCGCACCGCCCGTATCGCCCTGCTGTTCTACCGCGACGGTGAAAAGCGCTATATCCTGGCCCCCGATGCCCTGAAGGTCGATACCATCGTCACCAGCGGCCCCGAGGCGCCCATCTCGGTGGGCAATGCCCTGCCGCTGCGCTTTATTCCGGTGGGTACGGTGATTCACGCGGTGGAGCTCGAGCCCGGTAAGGGCGCCAAGATGGCCCGCAGCGCTGGTACCAGCGTGCAGGTGCAGGGCCGCGAAGGCGATTACGTGATTTTGCGCCTGCCCTCCGGTGAGCTGCGCAAGGTGCACGGCGAGTGCTATGCCACCATTGGGGTGGTATCCAACGCCGATCACAAGAACATCGTGCTGGGTAAAGCCGGCCGCAAGCGCCACCTGGGCCGCAAGGGCCATGTGCGCGGTACCGCCATGAACCCGGTAGACCACCCGCACGGTGGTGGTGAAGGCCGCGCGCCGCGGGGCCGTCCGCCAGTCTCGCCCTGGGGCCAGCAGGCCAAAGGTCTCAAGACCCGCAAAAAGAAGAAGCCCTCGAGCGCACTCATCGTGTCTCGTCGCAAGTAGAGGTGAACTATGCCACGTAGCTTGAAAAAAGGAGTTTTTGTGGAAAGCCACCTGCTGGAAAAAGTCGAGGCGATGAACGCCAAAGGCGAAAAGCGGGTGATCAAGACCTGGAGCCGTCGGAGCACCATTGTGCCCGAGATGATCGGCCATACCCTGGCGGTTTACAACGGCAAGCAGCACGTGCCGGTTTATATAACTGAGCAGATGGTCGGGCACAAGCTGGGCGAGTTCTCGCCTACCCGTACCTACCGCGGCCACAGCAAAGAGGCCAAGACCGCCAAGAAGTAAGGGGTGGAGAATGGAAGCTAGAAAACGTCTTAAGAAAGGCGAGCGCAGCGATATCCGCAAAGACCTGCGCGACGTGCACTACCCCAGCTCGGCGGGCTTGCAGCGCTACGCCAAGCTCTCGTTGCGCAAACGTGCGGAGGCCCTCAAGGAAGAGAAGCCCCACACCTATGCTATGGCCACAGCCCGCTACGTCCGCATGTCGCCGCGAAAAGTGCGCCTGGTGGTAGACCTGATCCGGGGTAAGAAGCTCGAGGAAGCCCGGGCCATCCTCAAATACACCCCCCACCGGGCTTCGGAAGTGGTAGCCAAGGTGCTCGAGTCGGCCGCGGCCAATGGCATGAACGACGACCGCAAAAACATGATCGAAGACCAGATCTATGTCAAGGCGGCCTATGTGGACGAGGGCCCGGCCATCAAGCGGGTGCTGCCTCGAGCCCGCGGTAGTGCCAACATGATTAAGAAACGTACCAGCCACATCACCATCATCGTGGGGGAGAAAAATGGGTAACAAGATCAATCCCGTGGGGCTGCGCCTGGGTATCACCCGCGATTTTGAGTCGCGCTGGTACGCTGGCAAAAAAGCCTACGCTAAAACCCTGGAAGAAGATCGCCTGATCCGTGCCCTTATCGAGAAGGAGCTGCACCAGGCTGGCCTGGCCCGCATCGATATCGAGCGCGCGGCCGACAACGTCACCGTCATGGTGTATGCGGCCAAGCCCGGTGTGGTAATTGGGCGCGGGGGCGAGACCATCAAGCGCCTGCGTGAGACCTTGCAAAGCCGGTTCCCTGGTAAGACCGTGGCCCTCAACGTGCAGGAAGTGGGTAACCCCAACCTCTCTGCGCCCTTGGTGGCCCAGCGTGTGGCCGAGCAGATCGAACGCCGCTTCGCGGTGCGCCGCAGCATCAAGCAAGCGGTGCAGCGGGTGCGGGAGTCGGGTGCGCTGGGGGCCAAAATTGTGGTTTCGGGCCGCATCGGCGGCGCTGAGCAGGCCCGGGTCGAATGGGCTGCCGAGGGGCGGGTTCCCCTGCATACCCTGCGGGCCAACATCGACTATGGAACAGCCAGGGCCGAGACCACCTACGGCTCGCTTGGGGTCAAGGCCTATGTTTTCATGGGTGAAGTGATCGGCGGTAAGAAGGTGGTGCCGGGCGCTGCGCCTGCAGCTCGTCCGGCGGCGCCAAAACGCGACCAGGACGGTAAACCTCGTCGCCGCTCGGCGGTTCGCAAGGCTGGGGCGACGGGCAAAGAAGGGGGCGAATAAGCATGCTGATGCCCAAGCGCATGAAGTACCGCAAGGCCCACCGGGGTCGTATGCGGGGTACGGCCAAGGGCGGTGACTACGTGGCCTTTGGCGATTGGGGTTTGGTGGCGATGGAGCCCTCCTGGGTTACCAGCCAGCAGATCGAGGCGGCCCGTGTGGCCATGGTGCGCCACTTCCGCCGCGGCGGTAAAATTTTTATCCGTATCTTCCCGGATAAGCCCTACACCAAGAAGCCGCTGGAAGTGCGGATGGGTAAAGGTAAAGGGAACGTAGAAGGGTATGTGGCTGTGGTAAAGCCGGGGCGCGTGATGTTCGAGGTGTCCGGCGTGACGGAAGAACAGGCCCGTGAGGCCCTGCGCCTGGCTGGCCACAAGCTGCCCATTAAGACCAAGGTGGTGAGACGCGATGCCTACGACGAAGCCCAGTGAGCTGCGCAAACTTTCGGTGGCCGAGCTACAAAAGCGCATCCAGGACACCAAGAAGGAGCTGATGGAATTGCGCTTCCAGGCTAGCATCGGCCAGCTAGATAAAAACCATCGGGTTTCGGAAGCCAGGCGGGAAATTGCCCGCATGATGACTGTGCTGGGCGAAAAAGTCAAAGCACAAGCGCCCCGCGCCAAGAAAGCCTGAGGAAGGAGTGCGCAATGCCTAAAAAAGTTCTTACCGGCGTGGTGGTGAGCGATAAGGCGCAGAAGACCGTTACGGTTCTGGTCGAGCGCCAGATGCAGCACCCGCTGTATGGCAAGGTGATCAAGCAGTCCAAGAAATACCTTGCCCACGATGAAAACGATCAGTACAAGCTAGGGGACATCGTGGAGATTCGGGAAGCCACCCCCATCTCCAAAAACAAGAAGTTTGTGGTGGTTGGGCGTATCGAGGAAGGTCGTATGGATCTTGTCGAGCGCTACCTCTTGCGCAAGGAGCGTGGTAAAGCGTGATACAGCAGGAAACCGTGCTGGAAGTCGCCGACAATACCGGCGCTCGTAAGATTGCCTGTATCCGGGTGATGGGCGGGCACTACCGCAAGTACGCCAGTGTGGGTGATGTAATTGTGGCCTCGGTGAAGGAAGCCATCCCCCGGGGCATGGTCAAGGAAGGTGATGTGGTTAAGGCGGTGGTGGTGCGTACGGCCAAGGAGATCCGCCGGCAGGACGGTTCCTCCATCCGCTTCGATACCAACGCCGCGGTGATCATCAACCAGCAAAACGAGCCTCGAGGCACCCGTGTTTTTGGGCCGGTGGCCCGCGAGCTGCGCGAGCGCGGCTTTATGAAGATTGTTTCACTAGCCCCTGAGGTGCTCTAAGCCTTGAATGGGTTTGCGGGTTCTTGCCGTAGGCAAGTTGTTCCGATACACGAGGGGCTTCCTGGGTTCCTCGTCCCGCACCCAGCCTGCCCTTGGCAGGCGCTTGAACAGGATGCTTTTTGGGATGGTTTCTGCTAAACTTGGCATTTGGTGTCGAGAAATTGGCAGTTCCGGCCCTAAAGCAAAATCGGAGGAATTGAATGAAGGTACATGTTAAGAAAGGGGACACGGTGATTGTTCTTTCCGGCAAGGAAGGACTTCGCGGTGAAACCGGAAAAGTCAAGGCTGTTATGCCCAAAGAAGGGCTGGTCGTGGTCGAGGGGCTGAACCTCATCAAGCGCGCAGTGCGGCCCAACCCCCGCAACCCCCAGGGGGGCTTTATCGAGACCGAGGCGCCCATCCATGCCTCCAAGGTCATGCCGATTTGTCCAAGCTGCGAGAAGCCGACCCGTATCCGCAAGAAAGTGCTGCCCGACGGCACCAAGGTGCGCGCCTGCGCTAAATGCGATGGCGTGCTGGATACCAAGTAAGGGGGTTGTATATGCCACTGGAAGTTGCCCTCAAGAAACGTTATCTGGAAGAAATTCGCCCCGAGCTGATGAAGCGCTTTGGCTACGACAACATCATGGCGGTGCCCCGCCTGGTGAAAATCGTGGTCAACCAAGGTCTGGGCGAGGCCAAGGAAGATAGTCGAATTCTGGAAAAAGCTGGTAAGGAACTGGCCGCCATCACCGGACAGCAACCGGCCATCACCCGTGCCAAAAAGTCGATCTCGAACTTCAAATTGCGCCAGGGCATGCCCATCGGTTTGCGGGTTACGCTGCGGGGTGACCGTATGTGGATTTTCGCCGAAAAGCTAATTCACATTGCCCTGCCCCGCATCCGCGACTTCCGCGGCGTCAACCCCGGTGCTTTTGATGGTCGTGGGAACTACAACCTGGGCCTTCGGGAGCAGTCCATCTTTCCTGAGATCACCTACGATATGGTGGATGCCGTGCGCGGTATGGATATCGCGGTGGTTACCACGGCTAAAACCGATGAGGAAGCCAAAGCCCTGCTCGAGCTGCTCGGCTTCCCGTTCCGCAAGTAGCGCCTTATTTGCTATCATTGGTAAGTTGCTTAACTGCGCCAGAAAGGAGGTGAAGCATGGCTAAGAAATCTCAGGTCGAGAAGATGAAGCGCAAACTCAAGACCATCGCCAAGTACGCCGCCAAGCGGGCCGCCCTCAAAGCAGCGGGCGACTATGCCGCGCTGGCCGAACTGCCGCGCGATGCCAGTCCTACCCGCCACAAGAACCGCTGTGCGGTGACGGGTCGCTCCAAGGCCTATATGCGTTACTTTGGTCTTTCGCGCCTTCAGTTCCGCGAGATGGCCCATAAGGGTCAGCTACCCGGTGTCAAGAAAGCCAGCTGGTAAAGGTTGCTTTGTAGGTCGGCGAGCTTTCGCCGATACCGCAAGGCCAAACCGAGGGTGTCCTCTGTGGATGTTCTGAGCTGACAGGTTGGCTTATTTAGCCAAGACCGGGCTCTGCAAACCTCCAGATTAAGCGGAGCCACCCCAGAAGAAGGAGATGCTGTAATGCTTAGTGATCCGATCGCTGATATGCTGACCCGGATTCGTAACGGAGTCCAGGTCTACAAGGAGAGCGTGGATGTGCCTGCTTCCAAGTTTAAGGAGCAGATCGCCAGCATCCTTGTGAAAGAAGGTTTTCTCAAAGGGATGGAGCGTATTGAGGTAGGGGGTAAGCCTTTTCTCCGTCTTACCCTCAAGTATGGCCCCCGCCGTGAACAGGTCATCAAGCACATCCGCCGGGTGAGCCGTCCAGGGCGCCGGGTGTATGTGACCGCCGAGAACGTGCCCAACGTGCGCCGCGGCCTGGGGCTGGCAATTGTCTCCACTTCCAAAGGCCTGCTGCCCGACCGTGAAGCCCGCAAGCTGGGTGTTGGCGGGGAAGTAATTTGCGAGGTGTGGTAATGAGCCGCATCGGGAAACAACCCATCACCCTACCCAAGGGCGTGACCGTAGAAGTGGCCCCGGGCTTGGTCAAGGTCAAGGGAGCCAAAGGCGAGTTGACCGTACCCGTACACCCCGACTTGATCATCAAGAACGAAGGGGGCACGGTTACCGTTAGCCGTCCTTCGGACAGCCGCACCCACAAAAGCCTGCACGGCCTGACCCGCACCCTGATTGCCAATGCGGTTCAGGGTGTTTCGGTTGGGTTCGTTAAGGAGATGCTGATTAGTGGCACCGGTTACCGTGCCGCTATGCAGGGCAAGAACCTCGAGCTCACCGTGGGTCACAGCCATAAGGACATCGTCACTCCGCCCAACGGCATTACCTTTGAGGTGCCTGAACCGACCAGGATTCGGGTAATTGGCATCGATAAGCAGCTTGTGGGCCAGGTAGCGGCCAATGTGCGGGCTGTGCGGCCGCCCGATGCCTACCATGCCAAGGGCATCCGCTATGCCGATGAGGTAGTCAAGACCAAGCCCGGTAAGACCGCTGGCAAGTAGAGGGAGGAGATACTGTGGCCCGTTTGACCACTGAAGATCGCCGCAAGTTTCGGGTTCGCAACGCCGTAAAGGCTTCTGGGCGCCTGCGTTTGAGCGTACACCGCAGCTTGCAGCACATTTACGCTCAAATCATTGACGATAGCAAAGGACACACCCTGGTGGCCACCTCGAGCAAATCCCTCAAGCTTTCGGGTAACAAGACCGAGGTGGCTAGAAAGGTGGGCCTGGCTATCGCGGAGGCCGCCAAAGCCAAGGGTATATCTCAGGTAGTGTTCGACCGGGGTGCGTTCAAATACCATGGGCGTGTGAAAGCCCTAGCCGAAGGAGCCCGTGAGGGTGGGTTGGAGTTCTAAGCTGAAGATCGGCAGCCTGAAGCCTAACCTGCCAGATAGAGCCAGAGCCGCAGGTTGCCCATCTTCTGCCTCGAGCGAGGTTGCATATGCCTGAAACCGATTTTGAAGAAAAGATGATCCTGGTGCGCCGTACCTCCAAAACCTACCAAGGAGGACGCCGCTTCCGCTTCGGAGCGCTGGTGGCTGTGGGCGACCGGCAGGGCCGGGTGGGCCTGGGCCTGGGTAAAGCCAAAGAAGTGCCCATGGCTGTCCAGAAGGCCAACAACTACGCCAAGCGCGATATGATCGAGGTGCCCTTGCACAACGGCACCATTCCCCACGAAATCAGCGTGACCTGGGGTTCTTCTACCATCCTGCTGCGCCCCGCAGCGCCAGGTACAGGGGTTATCGCGGGCCAGGTGCCGCGCGCCATCCTCGAGCTGGCTGGTATTACCGATATCCTTACCAAGGAGCTGGGCTCCCGCAACCCGGTAAACATCGCTTATGCCACCATGGAGGCGCTGCGGCAGCTCCAGACCTGGGATGATGTGAAGCGCTTACGTAAGACCCCGGCTAAGCCGGAGGAGGTGGCCTGATGGCGACCCTGAAGGTGCGTTTGGTCAAGAGCCCCATCGGCTACCCCAAGGATCAAAAGGTGGCTCTCAAGGTGCTGGGCTTGACCAAGATGAACCGCGTGCGCGAGATACAGGATAACCCTGCAATGCGCGGTCAAATTCGCAAGGTGGCCCACCTGGTGGAGGTGCTGGAGTGAAACTTACTGATATTCGTCCCAACCAAGGGGCCAACAAGCAGCGCAAACGTGTGGGTCGGGGCCCCGGTTCCGGCCACGGCAAGACGGCTGGGCGGGGCCACAAAGGTCAGAAATCCCGTTCCGGCGGCGTGAAGAACCCGGCGCGTTTTGAAGGTGGGCGCTCCACCCTGATTATGCGTTTGCCCAAACGGGGTATGAAAGGCGCTTCCCACGGGGAACTCAAGCGAGTGGAGTACCAGGTGGTCAATGTGGGCGCCATTGCCAAGCACTTTGCTTCTGGCGAGGTGGGCCCGGAGGCCCTGGTTCAGGCCGGCCTGGTGCGCCCTGGCTACCCGGTGAAGGTGCTGGCTCTAGGTGATGCCAATGGAGTGAAGGTGCGGGCTCACAAATTTTCCCAGGCTGCTGTGGAAAAACTCAAAGCGGCGGGTGGGGAAGCCATTGTGATCGAGGGGGCCTAAGATGCTTGCGGCCTTCCGCTCCGCCATCATCATCCCTGAACTGCGTAAGCGCATTTTGTTTACGCTGTTGGTGCTGGCGTTGTATCGGCTGGGTACGTTCATCCCGACCCCTGGGGTGGATATCGGTAAAATCCGCGAGTTTTTAGGTACCCAGGCGGGCAGTGCGCTGGGGCTGGTCAACCTGTTTTCCGGGGGCAACTTCGAACAGTTCTCTATTTTCGCCCTGGGTATCATGCCCTATATCACAGCCGCCATCATCATGCAGCTTTTGGTTACGGTTATTCCTGCCCTGGAAAAGCTGCAAAAGGAGGGCGAAGAAGGCCGCCGCATCATCACGCAGTACACCCGTATTGCGGGCATCGCACTGGGGGCGGTGCAGGGGTTGTTCCTGGCTACCGCCTTTTTGGGCTCAAACAACGGGGCCTTCCTGCTCCCTGGCTGGGAACCGGGTTTCTTCTTCTATTTTGTGGTGGTGGTGACCCAGGTGGCCGGCATTGCTCTGCTGCTCTGGATGGCTGAGCGCATCACCGAGTATGGGATTGGCAACGGCACCAGCATGGTGATCTTCGCCGGCATTGTGGCGGCCTGGCTGCCGCAACTGGGCCGCACCTTTGGCCTGGTGCGCACCGGTGAGGTCAACCTGATCGCCCTTTTGATCTTCCTGGCCTTTATTGTGCTGGCTTTTGGGGTTATGGCTGCGGTTCAGCAGGCCGAGCGTCGCATCCCTGTGCAGTATGCACGGAAGCAGGTTGGCCGCAAGATGTTTGGTGGGCAAGCCACCTACATCCCCATCAAGCTCAACGCTGCCGGGGTCATCCCCATTATCTTTGCCGCGGCCTTGCTGCAGCTTCCCCTCTTTATTACCGGGGTGTTTCCCGAATCCACGCTAGCGCAGGGTATCGCCAACTTTTTCACGCCCAACCGTTTCCCTGGCTTGCTGATTGAGGTGCTGCTGATCATCGGGTTTACCTACGTTTATACTGCAGTGCAGTTCGACCCGCGCCGCATCTCCGAAAACCTGCGTGAGTACGGTGGGTTTATCCCTGGTATCCGCCCCGGCGAGCCCACCGTGAAGTTCCTCGAGCACATCGTCTCCCGTTTGACCCTTTGGGGGGCCATCTTTTTGGGGATCGTGGCGGCTTTGCCAACCATCATGCAAAACGTAACCGGTGTGACCACCCTGACCTTCCACTTCTCAGGCATCAGCCTGCTGATCGTGGTGGGGGTTGCACTCGATACCCTGCGCCAGATTGAGGCCCAGCTACAGATGCGCAACTACGAGGGCTTTTTGTCCAAAGGGCGTTTGCGGGGCCGCACCCGTTAAGGAGGTCGGAGGTGGCAGAGGCGGTAATTTTCTTGGGCCCCCCGGGGGCGGGCAAAGGCACCCAGGCCAAGCGCCTGGCCCTCGAGCTGGGTTTTCGGCAACTTTCCACCGGTGACATCCTCCGTAGCCACGTGGCACGAGGTACCGAACTGGGCCAGCAAGCCAAACCTCTAATGGAAGCGGGTAAGCTGGTGCCCGACGAAATTATTCTGGGACTGATCGGCCAGGAGCTGGCTGAGATGTCCGATCCCAAGGTTATTTTCGATGGCTTCCCGCGCACGCTGGCCCAGGCTGAGGCCCTCGACCGCTTGCTTTCCGAGCGCCAGATCCGCCTGCTGGGTGTGCTGCTGGTGACTGCCCCCGAAGAAGAACTGGTTCGCCGGCTGCTGGGGCGGGCCCTGGAAGAGGGCCGCTCGGACGACAATGAACACACCATCCGGGCCCGGATGGTGGAATACCGTCAGAAAACCCAGCCCCTGGTGGACTACTACAAAAAGACCGGCCACCTCAAAGAAATCAACGGCTTGGGCAAGGTGGACGAGGTGTACCAAGCCATTCAAAAGGCCCTGGGTTTGGGAGTCTCCTGAGCTGCGGATTGGTAGTTTGTAGTGAGCTGAGCCATGGCCATTCACATTAAGTCGCCCTGGGAAATCGAGAAGATGACCAAAACGGGTCAACTTCACACCGCTATCTTTGCCGAGGTGGAGCCCCACATTCGCCCCGGGGTAAGCACCCTCGAGCTCGACCAGATCATCCTGCGGGCGATCCAAAAAGCGGGGGGCCAGGCCCCGCAAATCGGTTACCGTGCGGGCGGCACCGTGCCCTTCCCTAGCGCTACCTGCATGTCCATTGATGATGTGGTGGTGCACGGTTTGCCTTCCAAACGTCCTTTGCGGGAAGGCGAACTCTTGAAGATCGACTTCCTGTTCACCTACGAGGGCTACACCACTGATATGGCCCGCACATACGCCATTGGCAAGGTCTCGCCCGAGGCCGAACGCCTGATGCGTGTGACCGAGGAGGCCTTCTGGGTGGGCTTTAAGTTGTTGCAGCCCGGCCGCCGCATTGGCGACGTGGCAGCGGCTGTGCAGGACTTTGTCGAACGGCAGCACGGGCTTTGGTGCATCCGGGAGATGGTGGGGCACGGCGTGGGCCGTGAATTGCACGAAGACCCCCAGGTGCCCAACTACGGTGAGCCCGGCAAAGGCCCCAAGCTCCGGCCCGGCATGACCCTGGCTTTTGAGCCAATGGTTGCTTTATACCCTGCCAAGATGGTAATATTGGCGGATGGTTGGACGGCCACGGTTGGAAAAGGCAACCTGGCGGCCCACTACGAAAACACGGTGCTGATTACCGATTCTGGCCCTCGCCTTTTGACGGGGAGCCAGAAAGCCGTGCCGGTAGAACGGTAGCCAGGATTCGCGCTAGGAGGAGAGGCTTGGCCAAGGAAAAAGATACAATTCGTGCCGAAGGCGTCATCAGCGAGGCTTTACCCAATACCACTTTCCGGGTGCAGCTCGATAACGGCCCCGAGATCCTCTGCTACATCTCCGGCAAGATGCGGATGAATTACATCCGTATACTGCCCGGTGACCGGGTGGTGGTCGAGATTACCCCTTATGATCCCAGCCGGGGCCGGATTGTGTACAGGAAGTGATCCATCCGGCCAACGCTTTTGCAAATGCGCAAGGCCCATCCCCATTTTTCTTAAGGAGAAACCATGAAAGTGCGTACCTCAGTCAAGAAAATGTGCGACAAGTGCAAGGTGATCAAGCGCCACGGTCGCGTCTATGTGATTTGTGAAGACCCCACCCACAAGCAGCGTCAAGGCTGATGGAAGACTGGAAAGGAGGTGAATGAATGGCTCGTATTTCTGGTGTAGAAATCCCCCGTAATAAGCGCGTGGATGTTGCTCTGACCTACATCTATGGGGTGGGCCCTGCTCGCGCGAAAGAAGCCCTGGCAGCCACCAACGTTGATCCGGCGACCCGGGTCAAGGACCTGACCGAGGCGGAAGTGGCCCGCTTGCGCGAGTTTGTGGAAAACACCTACAAGCTCGAGGGCGAATTGCGTGCTGAGGTGGCGGCCAATATTAAGCGCCTGATGGACATTGGTTGTTACCGGGGGCTCCGCCACCGCCGTGGGCTACCCGTGCGTGGACAGCGCACCCGTACCAACGCCCGTACCCGCAAAGGCCCCCGCAAAACCGTGGCCGGTAAGAAGAAGGCACCCCGCAAGTAAGGGTTTATTGCCTTCGAGGGCAATGTTTTGACGCAGTTGAACAAAGCTGGAACGCAGATGCACTATCTGCATCGTGTACACGCCAGTTGAGACTCCTGATAGACCTCCGCCCCTAATTTATGGTGGAGCGAGCACGAGGAGAGTATGGCTGAGAAAAAGTCTGCTACAAGTCGCAAGAAAAAAATCAAGCGCCAGGTTACGACGGGTAAGGCGTTTATTCACGCCTCCTACAACAACACCATCGTAACCATCACCGATAACGATGGACACCCCGTGACCTGGTCGTCCGGGGGGGTTATTGGCTACAAAGGCAGCCGCAAAGGTACGCCCTATGCTGCCCAACTGGCAGCCATGGATGCAGCAAAGAAGGCCCAGGGCTATGGGATGAGCAGCGTTGAAGTGGTGGTACGGGGAACCGGGGCGGGCCGCGAACAAGCCATCCGGGCCTTGCAGGCCAGTGGGCTTCAGGTGCGTTCCATTGTGGACGATACCCCTACGCCGCATAACGGCTGCCGTCCTCGTAAAAAGTTTCGTAAGGCTGTTTAGTTGTTTGGCCGGGGTGAAACTTTGGTTCCCTGCTTCACCCCCAGATCCCGGGAACCCGGTTGGGAATATGGCTACAAAGCACGTTTCTGACCGATGGAGGAGATAAAGAATGGGTCGTTATAGAGGGCCAATCGTAAAAGTGGCGCGTCACCTCGGGGTGAACATCGCCGAGACCGAAAAAGTTCAAAAGTACCTAGATCGCCGTCCCTATGCGCCGGGCCAGCACGGCCAGAAGCGCAAGGGTCGACCCTCCGACTTTGCGGTGCGTTTGCGCGAGAAGCAGAAGCTGCGCTTTATCTACGATGTGTCGGAAACGCAGTTCCGCAACCTCTTCGAGGAGGCCAGCCGCAAGAAGGGCGTGACCGGTACGGTGTTTTTGCAATTGCTCGAGAGCCGTCTGGACAATGTGGTCTTCCGCATGGGTATTGCCTCTACCCGCCGCCAGGCCCGGCAGTTTGTGCGGCACGGGCACATTCTGGTCAATGGCAAGCGGGTGAATATTCCTGGCTACCGCGTGCGCCCTGGTGACGAGATCAAGGTATCGGAGAAAGCCAAGAAGATTGACTTTATTGTGCAAAATGTCGAGCGCTTCAAGAACCGCAAGAGCTTCCCTTGGTTGGAATTCAACGCCGATACTATGACCGGGCGCTTCTTGCGTCTGCCGGAACGGGAAATGCTCTCGTTGCCTGTAAATGAGCAGCTCGTGATCGAGTTCTATTCCCGATAGTTTATAGCGCGCCGCGCTATCAGCACCTCTGAGGAGGTTCTAGTTTGGAAACCACCAAGACCAAAGCCCCTGTTTTTAACGCCCGCATTGACGGCAATTATGGCGAGTTCGTGCTCGAGCCGCTCGAGCGGGGTTTCGGTGTAACCCTGGGTAACCCCTTGCGCCGCATTTTGCTCTCCTCGATTCCCGGTACCGCCGTTACCAGCGTTTACATCGAAGACGTTCTACACGAGTTCTCCACCATTCCGGGCGTTAAGGAGGACGCCATTCAGCTCATCCTCAACCTCAAGGAGCTGGTTGTGCGTTTTGCCAACCCCGGCACCGGCCCCAAAACCCTCACCCTACGCGCCAGCGGCCCCAAGGTAATCTACGCTCGCGACCTGGAGTGCCCCCCCGATGCCGAGGTGGTTAACCCCGATCAGTACATCGCTACCCTGGAGGAAAAGGGCAAGCTGGTGATGGAAATTCGTGTGGACGAAGGAGTGGGCTACGTGCCGGCTGAAAAGCATGGCATCAAAGACCGTATCTCCTCGATTCCGGTGGATGCTCTGTACTCGCCTGTGCGGCGGGTGGCCTACCAGGTTGAGGATACCCGCCTGGGTCAGCGCACCGACCTGGATAAGCTGACCCTGCGTATCTGGACCAACGGCGCGGTCTCGCCCATGGATGCGCTGCAGCAAGCTGTAGCCATCTTGCGGGAACAGCTCGGTTACTTTGACCAGTCGCCGGTTATGCGGGTTGAACCCAAAAGTACCCCTGCACCTGCACCTGCTGCACCGGCAACCACTGCGCCTGCTGCGCCAGCATCCCCGGGGGTGGGCTTAACCTTGGATGATCTGGGTCTGACCACCCGTGTTTTGCATAACCTCAAGGAAGAGGGCATTGAAAGCGTGGAGAGCCTGCTAGCCCTGTCAGAAAAAGAGCTCAGGCGCGTGCCTGGTATTGGCGATCGCAGCCTACAGGAGATCAAGGACTGCCTGGCCCAGCACGGGCTGGTAATGAAAGACTGAGGTTGCAGGTCGCAAGTCGCAGGTTTGAGCAGACCCAAGACCTGAGACCTCTGCCAAGGAGAGATTCATGCGTCACCAAAAAGCTGGAAGAAAACTCAACCGGAACTCCTCGCACCGCGTGGCCTTGTTCCGTAACCTGGCTAAAAGCCTGCTGCTCTCGGAGAATGGCCGGATCGTGACCACCATTCCCAAGGCCAAGGAGCTGGCGGGCTACATGGACAGCCTCATCACCACGGCGAAGAAAGCACCTACCCTGACCGTACCCGAGGGTGTGCGTTTTACCAAACCCAAGGACAAAAACGGTCAGGTGCGCCCCCTCAAAGAAGGCGAGCGCATGGCCACCCCGGAGGAGCTGGCCGCCTATGCCCAGCGCAACCACCTGCGTCGCCTGGTGCTGCGTGACCTGCACGATCCCAAGCTGGTCAAGAAGCTTTTCGAGGAGATTGCCCCGCGCTATGCGGATCGGCCGGGGGGCTATACCCGCGTGCTCAAATTGGCGGAGCGCCGCCGGGGGGATGGAACCCAACTGGCCGTGGTTGAGCTGGTGAAGTAGCTCAATTGTTGAGGTATAACCCGGCGCTGTCCTGTGCTGTGCTCACACCGGGGGTGCAAACTCCCGGTGTTGGCTTTGTGTAAAATCACTTACCCATGACCGAACCAAACTCAAAAGCGCTGCGACGTCGTCAGCCCATCCCTCCCAAGGATGGTTTGGGGTTTGCCTTGCTGGCCCTGATCCTGGCGGTGGCCCTGTGGCTGGCAACGGCCTGGGTGATGTGGCTGGTAAAGCAGACCATGACGGCCAACGGCTTCCAGGCCTTCTGGGCCGATGCTTTACTGGTGCTGTTTACGTTGCTACCCGCTGGGCTTCTATGGCCGGCGGTGCGAGGCCTGGGTCAGGCGCGTCTGGCCCGGCAGGCTTTGCAGAGCGAAAACCTGATTGCAGCCAGGGTGCACAGCGCGGAAGCCCACACCTGGGCCTGGTTTACCCTGGGCTATGCCGGGGCGCTGGTCTTGTTTTTGCTGTTTGTGCTGTTCTTTATCGCCAACAATGTGGCGGTTGGGCGTACCTTTTTTCAGCTCGAGCTCATCCGCAACTCCTTTGGCCTCATTTTGCAGGCCTTCTGGGTAAATGTGGTCATTTTTCTGTTCGCCGGGGTTTTTTCCCTCATCTGGGGCCTGGTGGTGGCCATTGCCAAGCTGCTGCCTGGCAAACCGGCCCAGCCCATCCGTTTTATTGCGACCTTCTACACCGATGCTTTTTTGAGCCTGCCCTCCATCATTGTGATCTATCTGATCGGGTTTGGCCTGCCCCTCACCGGCATTGGCTTTTTCCGCAACCTGCCCCTGGAGGCCCTGGCGGTGCTGGCCCTGACCCTGACCTACGGGGCCTACATGGCCGAGGTCTACCGCGCGGGCCTCGAGAGCATTCACCCTAGCCAGTGGGCTGCGGCCCGCAGCCTGGGTTTGTCCTATGGGCAGACCCTGCGCTTCGTGGTGGTGCCCCAGGCGGTGCGGCGCATCATCCCGCCCCTGCTCAACAACTTTATCGGGATGCAGAAAGACACCGCCCTGGTGAACGTGGTGGGGGTGATTGACGCCTTCAACCAGGCCCGCATCATCGCCTCCAACGACTTCAACCTGTCGGCGGTGACCACCGTGGCGATTCTATTTATCCTGATTACCATCCCCCAGACCCGCCTGGTAGACCGGCTGGTCGAGCGCGACCGGGCCCGCTTCCGGCAGGGGTCGTAGCATGGGCCCAGGGAGAAGACCTATGAGCTTTTTGGAAATCCGCAACGTGCACAAGCGCTTTGGCGCCAATGAGGTGCTGCGCGGCATCAACCTGACGGTGGAGGAGCACCAGGTGGTCTGCTTGATTGGGCCTTCGGGCTGTGGCAAGTCCACGCTGCTGCGCTGCATCAATGGCCTCGAGGAAATCCAGGCGGGTGAGATTCGCCTGCACGGCGACCGCATCACCGGGCCGGGGGTAGACCTCAACGCCCTGCGCCGCGATGTGGGGATTGTCTTCCAGAGCTTTAACCTGTTTCCCCACATGACCGTGCTGCAAAACATCACCCTGGCCCCCATCCAGGTGCTGCGGATGCCCGAGGCTGAAGCCCAGGCCAAGGCCCTTTCCCTTTTGAAGCGGATTGGCCTCGAGCACAAGGCCAAGGCCTACCCCGACCAGCTCTCGGGCGGGCAGCAGCAGCGCGTAGCCATTGCGCGGGCGCTGGCCATGGAGCCCATGCTTTTGCTTCTGGATGAGATCACCTCGGCCCTCGACCCCGAGCTGGTCTCGGAAGTGCTCAACCTGCTGCGTGAGCTGGCCCGCGAGGGCATGACCATGATTCTGGCTACCCACGAGATGGGCTTTGCCAGGGAGGTGGCCAGCAAGGTCTGCTTTATGTACGGTGGGGTGGTGCATGAGGAAGGCCCCCCAGAGCAGATTTTTTCCAACCCCCAGCACGAGCGCACCCAGCAGTTTTTGTCCAGCATTATCGAGGCGGGGCGGCTGTAAAACAGCAAAAACCCAGGGAAACCTGGGTTTTTTTGGCTCCGCGAGCAGGGCTCGAACCTGCGACCACTCGATTAACAGTCGAGCGCTCTACCAACTGAGCTATCGCGGAACGAAGCGCTCTTGGCAGGTAAGAATATAACAGAGCATGGCCGACTTGGCAAGCGCTTTGCCAAACTTTTCGGGATTGAATAGAGTAGGAACTTGCTGAATAAGGCTTTTGGATTTAGGAGATGTAGCTATGGCAACCACACCGCTCGAGGGCCGCGTACCCCCCCATAACCTGGATGCCGAGGCCAGTGTGCTGGGCTCGGTGCTGCTGGACAGCGAGGTGCTAGACCGGCTCGAGGGCCTGCTGGCCGCTGATGCTTTTTACAAGGAAGCCCACCGCAAAATCTGGGAGGCCATGGTGGCGCTGCGGGCCCGGCGCGACCCGGTTGACCTGGTGACGCTCTCGGAGGAGCTGCGCCAGAACGGGGAGCTCGAGAACGTGGGAGGCCTCTCGTACCTGGTGGGCCTCTCGGAGCAGACCCCCACGGCGGCCTACGCCGACTACTACGGGCGCATTGTGGCCGAGAAGTGGACGCTGCGCAAGCTGATTGCCGCGGCGGGCGAGGCCATGAAGATGGCCTACGACGAGGAGGGGAGCCTCGAGGACATCCTCGATACTGCCGGGCGCAAGGTGCTCGAGGTCTCCACCCAGGGGGCCCGCTCTGAGTTCCAGAGCATGAAGGAGCTCGTACACGAGACCTTCGAACACATCCAGATGCTCTACGAGAACAAGGGCCAGGTAGACGGGGTCAAGAGCGGTTTCCGCGAACTCGACAGCATGATTGGGGGCCTGACTAGCGGCTCGCTCAACATCATTGCGGCCCGGCCCAGCATGGGCAAAACCAGCTTCGCCCTGACCATTGCGCAAAACGTGGCCTTGCGGGGCGAGGGCGCAGCGGTGGCCATCTTTTCGCTGGAGATGCCAGCGGTGCAGTTGGTTACCCGGATGCTCTGCTCCGAGGCCCGCATCGACATGAACCGCCTGCGGCAGGGCCAGCTTACCGACCGCGACTTCTCGCGCCTGGTGGACGTGGCGGGCCGCATCTCCGAGGCGGCCATCCTGATCGATGACACCTCCGACCTGACCCTGATGGAACTCCGGGCTCGAGCCCGTCGCCTGCACGCCCAGCACCGGCTGGGCCTGATCGTGATTGACTATCTGCAGCTCATGTCCGGCCCTGGGGGGGGCAAGAACGGCGGCGAGAACCGCCAGCAGGAGATTGCCCAGATCTCCCGCGGCCTCAAGGGCCTGGCCCGCGAGCTGGACGTGCCGGTGATCGCGCTTTCGCAGCTTTCGCGGGCGGTGGAGTCGCGTCCCAACAAGCGGCCCATGCTCTCCGACCTGAGGGAGTCAGGCTGCCTGACCGGCGATAGCCTGGTACAGATGGCGGATGGCTCGAGGCAGCCCATCCGCGGATTGGTTGGAAAAAGCGGTTTTGCAGTCCTGGCTTTAGACGAGGCCACACAAAAGCTGGTGCCTGCCAGGGTTAGCCGTGCCTTCTCGACGGGGGTGAAGCCGGTGTTTACCCTCACCACCCGGCTGGGGCGCAGCATTCGTGCCACGGCCAACCACAAGTTCCTCACTGCTCGAGGCTGGAAGCGGCTGGACGAACTGACCGTGGGGGATTACCTGGCCCTGCCAAGGCGGCTGGCTTCGCCCCAGCAACAGAGCCTCGGCGACGAGGAGTTGGCCCTGCTGGGCCACCTCATCGGCGATGGCTGTACCCTGCCCCGGCACAGCTTGCAGTACACCACACGCGACCCCGATCTGGCGCAAACTGTGGTTGATCTGGCCAGGGTGGTGTTTGGCGAATCCATCGCTCCCAAAATCAAGTCCGAGCGCGGATGGTTGCAGGTTTACCTCAGTGCGGCGCACCGGCTGGGCTGGGGCAAGCGCAACCCGGTGGCTGTGTGGCTCGAGGGTCTGGGGGTCTGGGGTTTACGTTCGCATGAAAAACGCATCCCCAGGCAGGTGTTTGCCCAGCCAGCCCCGGCGGTTGCCCGGTTTCTACGGCATCTGTGGTCTACCGATGGCTGTGTTGCCCTGCGCCAGGGCAAGGCCCCTTACCCTGCCGTGTACTACGCCAGTAGCAGCGAGGGCTTGGCGCAGGATGTGCAAACCCTGCTGCTGTATCTGGGTATCAACGCCAGGCTTAAGCGTGTACCGCAAAAAGGCAAGGGGCGGGATCAGTTCCACGTGGTGCTGAGCGGCCAGTCTGACCTGCTGCGTTTTGTGCGGGAGGTAGGGGCTGTGGGACGCTCAAAGCAAAGCGCGCTGGCCGTAGTGGAAGCCTATCTGACGGGCCGCCAGGAGAATACCAACCGCGATGTAATACCGCTCGAGCTGTGGCTTCAGCCAGCCAGAGCCAGCCTGGCCGTTATCGGCATGAGCCATCGCGAGCTGCACCGGGCTTTGGGGATGGCTTATTCCGGCGCGACCCTTTTCGGGCAGAACCTGAGCCGTGAACGCACCCGGCGCATGGCGGGCGCTTTGGGCTCGGAGGCGCTCGAGCGCCTGGCCGATAGCGATATTTACTGGGATACGGTGCGCTCCATCGAGGCCGCGGGCCAGGAGGAGGTTTTCGACCTTACGGTTCCCGGCCCACACAACTTCATAGCCAACAACATCATCGTGCACAACTCCATTGAGCAGGACGCCGACCTGGTGATGTTCATTTACCGCGACGAGTACTACAACCCCCACTCCGAAAAAGCTGGCATTGCCGAGATTATCGTGGGCAAGCAGCGCAACGGCCCCACCGGCACGGTGGAGCTACAGTTCCACGCCCAGCACGTGCGCTTCAACGACCTGGCCAAGGATGAGATTTGAACCGGCCTCGAGGCCGCCGCCGCTTAAACTGCAAAGGTGCGGTTGTTCTGGCTGATTTTGCTGCTGTTTGGGGGGGCTTTTGGGCTGATCCGCTATGTGCAAACCCGGCCCATCGAACGCCCGCCGGGGGTGCTGGTGGCCCGCGCACCCCTCCAGCAGCCGCTGGCACCCGCCGATGCGCCGCACCTGGAAAAGCCCGGTTACCGCTTTCAGCCAGTGGCCTCCTTTGAGCTCGAGGCCCGGGTGCTTTCCAAGCGCCTCTACCGCTACGATGCGGCCTCGGTCATTTCGCCGGTGGATCTGGCCCTGGGCTGGGGCCGCATGTCCGATACCGATGTGCTTCGGAAACTCAAAATCTGGCAGTCGGATCGCTTCTACTTCTACGCCTGGTTCCGCGAGCCCCCCATCCCGCTGGGCGAAATTGTTACAAACAGCGCCAACATGCACCTGATTCCCGCCAACCCCAACATTGAGCTGCGCTTAAAGCGGCTCAAACCCGGTCACCTGGTCTGGATCAAGGGGTACCTGGTTAACGTAACCGGCCCCAACGGCTTTTTCTGGCGCACCTCCACCGTTCGTACCGACACCGGCAACGGGGCCTGTGAGATCGTCTGGGTGGCGGATTTGATTGTGCGATAAAACCTCAATCATACACCATTTGCGGCGTGTGGATATGTTATTTACATAAGCCAAGGGCCGGTGTTATACTCCACGGATGGACAGGATTATCGTCCGCGGTGCCAAAGAGCACAACCTGAAGAACATTACCGTTGAACTGCCCCGGGGGCAGTTCATCGTTATTACGGGGGTCTCGGGCTCAGGCAAGAGCACCCTGGCCTTCGACACCATTTACGCCGAGGGGCAGCGGCGGTATGTGGAGTCTTTGTCGTCGTATGCGCGGCAGTTTCTGGGGGTGATGGAAAAGCCCGACGTGGAGAGCATCGAAGGGCTTTCACCGGCCATCTCCATCGACCAGAAAACCACCTCGCACAACCCGCGCTCCACAGTGGGCACCGTGACCGAGGTGCACGACTACCTGCGCCTGCTGTTTGCCCGCGTGGGCACGGCCTACTGCCCGCACTGCGGGCGGCCCATCGAGCGGCAGTCGGCCACGGAGATCACCGACCGGCTCTTCCGGCAGCCCGAGGGCACCCGGGCCATCCTGATGGCCCCTCTGGTGCGCGGGCGCAAAGGTGAGTACCGCAAGGAGTTCTTGCAGCTCCAGAAGGAGGGCTATGCCCGCGTGCGGGTGGACGGGGTGATCTACACCCTCGAGGAGGCCCTGGGCCTGAAGCTGGAGAAGTACGAGAAGCACGACATTGACCTGGTGGTAGACCGGGTGGTTTTGAAGCCGGAGGAGCGCGCGCGCATTGCCGAGTCGGTGGAGCTGGCGCTGTTGCGGGGGGAGGGTCTGATGCGGGTGCTCTACCCCGACAGCGGCGCCGAGGAGCTTTTTTCGGAGAAGTTTGCCTGCCCGGAGCATGGGAGTGTGCTCGAGGAGCTCGAGCCCCGCCTCTTCTCCTTCAACGCCCCCTACGGGGCCTGCCCGGACTGCTCGGGCCTGGGCTACAACCAGGTCTTCGACCCCGAGCTGATTGTGAACCCCGAGCTTTCGCTGGCCGAAGGGGCCATCATCCCCTGGAGCAAGGGTCGCGACAACGGCAAGGGCTACCTGTGGGACCGGCTGCGGGCCCTCTCGGAGCACCTGGGCTTCGACATGAAAACCCCTTTCAAGCAGCTCTCGCCGGAGGCCCAGCGGGCGGTGCTGTATGGCCTGCCCGAGCCCTTCGAGGTGGTCTTCCGCCGCAACGGGCGCGAGACCATGCGCTTTATGGTGAGCTACGAGGGGGTGATTCCCTGGCTGGAGAACCGCTACAACGAGACCGAGTCGGAAGGCTTGCGCGAGGCCCTGGAGGCCTACATGACCCTCAAGGCCTGCCCGGCCTGCGGGGGTACGCGCTACAAGCGCGAGGTGCTCTCGGTGCGGGTGGGGCGGTTCAACATCGCCGAGGTCTCCAACCTGCCGGTGCGCGAGGCCAAGCTGTTTTTCGAGGCGCTGGCCCAGAACCGGGTGGTGGAGGTGGGGGAGGCGCTCGAGGCCTACCGCATCCGCCTCGAGGGCCTGGCCGAGCCGACCGAGTACCGTAACCTGAACGAGTTCCAGATGCAGGTGGCCGCCCCCATCTGGCGCGAGATTCATAGCCGCCTGGGCTTTTTGGAGGATGTGGGCCTGGACTATCTGACCCTGGATCGCTCGGCCAACACCCTCTCGGGCGGGGAGGCCCAGCGCATCCGCCTGGCCACCCAGGTGGGCTCCGGCCTGACCGGGGTGCTCTACGTGCTGGACGAGCCTTCCATCGGTCTGCACCCCCGCGACAACCAGCGCTTGCTATCCACCCTCAAGAAGCTGCGCGACCTGGGCAACACCCTGTTGGTGGTGGAACACGACGAGGAGACCATGCGTGAGGCCGACTGGATTGTGGACATGGGGCCGGGGGCCGGGGTGCATGGGGGTGAGGTGGTGGCCCAGGGCCGGCTCGAGGACATCCTGGCCCACCCCGAGAGCCTGACCGGGGCTTACCTGCGGGGCAGCAAGCACATCGCGGTTCCCAAGGCCCGGCGCAAGGGCAACGGGAAGTGGCTGGTGGTCAAGGGGGCCCGCGAGCATAACCTAAAAGGCGTCAACCTGCGAATCCCCCTGGGTAAGTTTGTAGCCATCACCGGGCCCTCGGGCTCGGGTAAGTCCACGCTGGTGCACGACATCCTCTATGCGGCGCTGGCCCGCGACCTGATGCGGGCCAAGACCATTCCGGGGCGCTTTGAGGGCCTCGAGGGCCTCGAGCACCTCGACAAGGTGATCGAGATTGACCAGTCGCCCATCGGGCGCACCCCCCGCTCCAACCCGGCCACCTACACCGGCATCTTTGACGAGATCCGCGACTTGTTCGCCAAGACCCCCGAGGCCCGCAAGCGCGGCTACGAGGCCGGGCGCTTCAGCTTCAACGTTAAAGGTGGGCGGTGCGAGGCTTGTAGCGGCGACGGCACCAAGAAGATCGAGATGCTCTTTCTACCCGACCTGTACGTGCAGTGCGAGGTCTGCAAGGGCAAGCGCTACAACAAGGAGACCCTCGAGGTCAAACTCCGGGGCAAAAACATCGCCGATGTGCTGGATATGACGGTGGAGGAGGCCCTGGGCTTTTTTGAGAACATCCCCACCATCGCCCGCAAACTGCAGCTGATGGTGGATGTGGGCCTGGGCTACATGAAGCTGGGCCAGCCCTCGCCCACCCTCTCGGGCGGCGAGGCCCAGCGCATCAAGCTCTCCACCGAGCTGGGCCGCCGCTCCACCGGGCGCACCCTCTACATCCTGGACGAGCCCACCACCGGCTTGCACTTCGAGGACACCGCCAAGCTGCTCGCGGTGCTGCACCGCCTGGTAGACGGCGGCAATACCGTGGTGGTGATCGAGCACAACATGGATGTGGTCAAGACCGCCGACTGGGTGATTGACCTGGGGCCCGAGGGCGGCGCGCGGGGCGGCCAGATTGTGGCCGAAGGCACCCCGGAGGAGGTGGCCCAGGCCAACAGCCCCACCGGCGCCTTCCTGGCCCGCATCCCCGAGATCGCGCAGAAGGTGGGGGTGGCGGCCGACTAGACCAGCGGCCTGCTCAGACCGTAGGCCTCGAGCATCCTGAACATCAGCTCGCGGGCCTCTGCGTCGTCGGCGTAGTTGATGTTGTCGCTGGAGATCACCAGCACCGGTGAGAGGTTATAGGCCCCAATCCAGGCCTCGTAGAGGCGGTTGAGTGAGGCCAGGTAGGCGGGGGGGATGCGCTGCTCGTAGGCCCGCCCCCGCCGGGCGATGTGGGCTTGCAGGGTCTCGACCGAGGCCCGCACGTAGATGAGCAGGTCGGGCTTGCGCAGGGCCGGTGCAATGCCCTCGTAGAGGGCCAGGTAGGTCTGCCAGTCGCGCTCGGCCAGGTGGCCGGAGATCCGCAGGTTCTGGGCAAAAATAAAGGCGTCCTCGTAGATGGTGCGATCCTGCACCACGTGCTGGGCGGGGTTGATCTGCTCGAGGTGTTGCCGGAGCCGCTTGGCCAGAAAAAACACCTGGGACTGAAAGGCCCAGCGCCCCATGTCGGCGTAGAAGTCGGCTAAGTAGGGGTTTTCGTCCACGGTCTCGTAGACCGGCAAAAGCCCGTAGCGTTGGGCCAGCAGCCCGGTCAGGGTAGACTTGCCGGAGCCGATGTTGCCTGCAATTGCGATGTACATAGTGCTTGTGTCTTCGAGGCGATCCTAGGATGCGGACGGGGTGGCGGTTTTCTGGGCGAGCCGTTCCTGTACCTGCCGCACCACCCAGTCCTGGTCAGCCTCGAGCTCGGCAAAGTTGAGATCCTGGGTCTCGAGGGTCCAAAGCGCATGGGGGTAGGTGGCGAAGTGGTGCTCGTAGAACTCGTGGAGCCGGGCCAGGTACTCCGGTTCCATCTGCTTTTCGAAGACCCGCCCCCGGCGGCGGATGCGCTCCAGAATCACCGGCAGGGGTGCCCGCAGGTAGATGGTCAGATCGGGGGTGGGGATCTTGGGGGCCAGGCTGCGGTAGAGGTCGTTGTACAGATCCCACTCGGCCCCGGAGAGGTTCATGGCCGCGAAAATGGCATCCTTATCGAAGAGGTAGTCGGCCACCACCCCACCGGTAAACAGGCTGGGCTGGGCCAGGGGTAGCAGTTGCTTGTACCTTGAGAGCAGGAAGAAGACCTGCACCTTGAAGCCGTAGCGGACGGGGTCTTGATAGAAAAGCGGTAAAAAAGGGTTTTCTTCCACCACCTCGAGCAGGCTTTCGGCCCCCAGCCGCTCGGCCAGCAGCCGGGCCAGGGTGGTTTTGCCTACGCCAATGACCCCTTCAATCGCGATATACATCTGCCTTAGGCTAAGAGCTAAACTCCCAAAGCGGAAGTCTTGACAAACTGGGGCAAAAACCGTTTAGACCGCCGGAACAGGTGTGCGCCGGCGGGTGGTGGGGGGCAGGTTAGCGCCGGGCGATCATGGTCACGGCCACATCCAGCCGCCGCCCGTTGCGCCAGATGGTCAGGTTCACCCGGTCGCCGGGGCGGTAGCGGGCAATGGTCTGGGTGACCTCGCTGGCGTTGCGCATGGTGCGGCCATTAACGGCCAGGATGATGTCACCTAGGCTGACCAGTTTGCCGCGCTGGTCGCGCTGGGCCGGGCGCAGGCCGGCCCGGGCGGCGGGGCTGCCGGGCTGCACCTTTTCGATCATGGCTCCACGGGTGGAGAGCAGACCCACCCGCCCCAGCAGGATGGGGTCGAGCTCCCCTAGGTCGAGCAGGGTGGCCCCCAGGTTGCCGCGCTGCGGGACACCGAAGCGCTCGAGGTCGCTCACGCTCTGCCGCACCAGGTCGCCCGGAATGGCCACCCCCACCCCGCCCACGCCGCTCAGGTCGCCCAGGGTGGCGTTGGCCACCCCCACCACCCGGCCCTGCAAATCGAGCACCGGGCCACCGGAGTTGCCCTGCACGATTCGAGCATCGGTAAAGAGCAGGTCGCCAATTTCCGCGCCAATCTCGGGGTCGAGGTCGTTTTTCTCGGCCGAGGTGGGGCCAACGCCGGCCAGGATGCCATACGAGGCCAGGTTGCGCTGCCCGAAAGGACTTCCGATCACCACCAACCCCATGCCCACCGGTAGGTTCTGCGAACTGCCAAAGGAAAGCTGGGCCGGGGCGGTCACGCCCTGCACGGTCAGGATGGCGATATCAATGCCTTTATCCACTGCAAATACCTGGGCCGGGAACGAGCGCCCGTCGAACAACTCCACGCTGATATCGCGCAGATCCTGCACCACGTGGTAGTTGGTGATGATACGGCTGGGGGCGTAAAAAAAGCCGGAGCCGTTGGTGGGGCCTTCGTTGCCAGTCTGGGGGTCGCGCAAAATGCCGGAAATTTTGACCACCGCGGGCAAAGCCCGGCGGATGACTTCTACCCGGGCCACCTCCTCGGGGGTGGTGAGGCGGGGGGCCTGGGCCAGGGCCTGTGAGAGGGTAAGCAGAACCAATAGAATGACCATGCGCATCGTCAACAAACCTTCTCCATTCTCATATGCCGGTGTGGAGTTATCAATAGCTATCCCTGGCCAGTACAAAAAACGCTTTTGCCCAAGCAGGCGGAGGAAACCGTGCAAGAGAGGTTTTGGGGGAGCATTCAAGAAACCTTAATATGCCCCAGGGCCTGGAGCAATTCTGCCAGGCGCGGTGTCACGGCAGCAGCCTGAGGCCCAGCCGGGGCGGCTCGGTGGGGTAGAGGTTATCCAGCGCCACCACCACGATCCGCGCCCCGCCCCGCCTACCCGAAAGCTGGGTAGCCAGGGTGACGAACTCCTCGAGGGCGATCCCCCCCTTGGCCAGCTTTTCGGGCACCCAGCCCGCCTCGCTAAGCCGATTTTCGGCGCTCTGGCTAAGGGTATCGAGGCGCCGGCGCAGCTCGGCCTGGCTGGCCGGCAGAATCAGGTAGGTGGAGGCCAGGACATCGCCCTGAGAAAAGGCCTGTTCACGGGCCCGGTACTCGATCACCACCCGCACCCGCCCATCGGCGCCAATGCCCTGGATGCGGGCCAGTAACAGGCCTGGTTTGGGGCTGGTGGGGATGGGTTTGATCAGCACATCCACCCCCCGCAATCCAAGCAGGCGGATGCGGTTATCAACCCGTCGGGTGATCTCGCTCAGGGCGGGCTGTTCGTTGCCCGGCTCTACCGGTTCCTCGGTCAGGAGGCTCATGCGCAGGCTTTTATCCAGGCTAGCGGCAAGCATCTGATTGCGCTCACGCAGCAACTGGAGTTCGCGCTGGGCCTCGGCGAGGCTGCTTTTAAGTTCGCTGTTTTCGCGCTGGAGGGCCTCGAGCTGGTGGCTGTTATCACTGGCTGAGGCTTGAGGGCTTACCAGCACGGCGATATCCCCCTCGAGGTTGCGCTTGTCGGCCTCGAGCTGGCGCAGGCGGGCCTCGAGCTCTGCAGTGCGGGTCTGCAGGGCTTTCAAGCGGGTTCTGGCCTCGCGGCTTGCCCTTTCAAAGGCTTGTAGCTGCTGCTCGGCCTTGTGGGCCTGGGCCACCAGCGTCGCGCGGTCGGCCAGCAGTTGCGTTTTTTCCTTCTGGAGCTGCTCTTTCTCTTGCAACAGGCTGAGGCGAATCTGCTTGAGCTGCTCGAGGGCTTCGCGCTGAGCGGCGCTGGCGGCCTGGAGTTCTTCAACTTCCTGGCGCAGCTTTTCCCGCTCGACCAGGGCATCCTCGAGATCCTGGCGGGTTTGACGCTGGAGTTCGGCGTTTTGTGCAAGCTGCCGGGCCAGCAGGGTGTTGTTTTTCTCAAATTCGTCGCGCTCGAGCTTGAGCTGCTCGTACTGGCTAAAAATGCTGGCTGCGCGGTTTTCCAGTCGTTCCACTTCGGTGCGCAGGCGGTCGCGCTCCTGCCGCACCGCCTCGGCCTGCAGTATGGTTTCGCGGGCGTCCCGCACCAACAGGAAGAAGGTTCCAAAGGCCCCCAGGGCAATCAGCACCCCGGTTCCAATCGCCACCAGGGCGGCGGTGGTTCTGGGACGCAGGCCCAGAAAACGCCAGTGGCGCTTGCCCACCCGTTTGGCGACCAGATCGCCCACGTAGGCGACCAGACCGGCCACCAGCACCAGGAGGATGAGAATGGCCCAGAATGTCATAGGGAATGGATGGAGGCGGCGAAAAAGTCAAAGCTCGTACGCGTCGCCCAGGTAGTGGGTTCGCACCCCTGCGTCTCGAGCGAATTCCTCAGGTGAACCCTGGAAGGCCACCTGGCCGTCGTACATCAGGTAGATGCGGTCGGCAATAGCCAGGGTCTCCCGCACCGAGTGGTCGGTGATGAAGATGCCCACCCCGCGCCGTTCGCGCAGTTCGGAGATGAGCTTCTGGATGTCGTGGACGTTTTTAGGGTCTACGCCGGTGAAGGGTTCGTCCAGCAGGATGAAATCGGGGTTGGTGCAGAGGGCGCGGGCAATTTCCAGCCGCCGCCGCTCGCCGCCCGAAAGGGTGTAGGCGTACTTGTCGCGCAGGTGGCTAATGCCCAGCTCCTCCAGAAGCTCGGCCGCCCGCTGGGCTCGCTCGGTTTTGGAAAGGGGCTGAAACTCCAGCACCGCCAGCAGGTTCTCCAGGGCGGTCATGCGGCGAAAGGCCGAGGGCTCCTGGGGCAGGTAGCCCAGCCCCAGCCGGGCCCGCTTGTACATGGGCAGCCGGGAGACGTCCCGCCCACCCAGGCGGATCTGCCCCGCGTTGGGTTCGATGAATCCGACCAGCATGTAAAAAGTGGTGGTTTTGCCGGCCCCGTTGGGGCCAAATAGGGCCACAATCTCGCCGCGGGAGAGCTCGAGGCTCACCCCCCGCACCACCTCCCGCCTGCCGTAGCGCTTGACCAAACCGATGGCCTCGAGGCGGGTGGTGGAACCGGTGATAGGGCTGGGGTCTGTTTGCAATGCAGCTTCCATTTACCACTCTAGGGTAGCACCCCCCACTTAGGCGGCTGTGAGAGGTAACCTGGCGCGCCACCCACGCGCAGAGTTGGTATAAGCTATCGGTTATGGTTGTGACCCGTATTGCACCCAGTCCAACTGGCGACCCCCATGTGGGGACGGCCTACCAGGCCCTGTTCAACTACGTTTTCGCCAAACAGCACGGCGGCAAGTTTATTGTTCGCATCGAGGATACCGACCGCACCCGCTACAACCCCACCTCCGAGCGGCGCATCCTGGAGATGCTGGACTGGCTGGGGCTTTCCCCCGACGAGTCGCCCATCAAAGGCGGCCCCAACGGCCCTTATGTGCAGTCGCAGCGCCTGCACATCTACCGGCAGCACGTGCAGATACTGCTGGAAAAAGGGGCTGCTTATCGTGCTTTTGACACCCCAGAAGAGCTGGCCGCCGCCCGCGAGGCCGCGCAAAGAGCCGGCCACAAAGAGCAGGGCTACAACCGGCGCTACCGCGACTACCCGGTCGAGGAGGCCGAGCGCCGGGCCGCGGCGGGGGAGCCCCATGTGGTGCGGCTCAAGGTGCCCCTCGAGGGCAAGACCATCGTCCACGACTTACTACGCGGCCCCATCGAGTTCGATAACGCCGCCCTGGACGACAAGGTGATTCTGAAGGCCGATGGCTACCCTACCTACCACCTGGCCGCCATGGTAGACGACCACCTGATGGGCGTGACCCACGTGATCCGGGCCGAGGAGTGGATTACCAGCACCCCCTTTCACATCCTGATTTTGCGGGCTTTTGGCTGGGCCGAGCCGGTCTGGTGCCATACCCCCCTGTTGCGCAACCCCGATAAGTCCAAGCTTTCCAAGCGCAAAATGGACACCAGTGTAGACAGCTACCGGGCCCAGGGCTATTTACCCGAGGCTCTGCTCAACTACCTGGGCACCATGGCCTGGAGCATGCCCGACGGGCGGGAAATTTTCAGCCTGCAAGACATGATCGAGCACTTTAGCCTCGAGCGCATCAGCCTGGGCGGGCCGGTCTTCGACCTGAACAAGCTCAAATGGATGAACGGCAAGTACATTCGCGAGGTTCTGACCCTGGACGACCTGGCCGAGCGGGTCAAGCCCTTCCTCGAGCGGGCCGGGCTTGCCTACCCCTCCGAAACCTACCTCAAGCAGGTGCTCGAGGCCATGCGGGCCCGTTTCGAGACCCTGCAGGAGTTTGTGGACAAGTCCCTGTACTTTTTCTCCGAGGCCTACCCCATGCAGGAAAAAGCCCTGGCCAAGCTGCGCGAGGGGGCGGCTTTTCTACCCGAGCTTTACGAGCAGCTATCCAGGCTGCCGGATATGCTGCCAGATAGCACCGAGCCCCTGCTCAAGTCCTTTGCCGAGGCCAGGGGCGTCAAGGCCGCCGCGGTGATGCAGCCTTTGCGCGCGGCCCTTACGGGGAGCCTCGAGACCCCCGGTATGTTCGATATCCTGCAGCTGCTGGGCAAGGAACGGGTGCTGAAAAGGCTCGAGCGGGCCATCGAGCTGGTCAAAGCGTAGAGGGGACGGCTCCTATCAGCCGATGCGGCGCTGTAGGCCGGCGCTCTGTACGATGTTGGTGGCAATTTCCTCGATGGAGGCGCTGGTGGTGTCGAAGTACGGCACCCCCACCCGTCTGAATAGCTGCTCAGCCCGGCGTACCTCGTACTCGCACTGCTCGAGCGAGGCATACCGGCTGTTGGGCCTGCGCTGGGTGCGAATCTGGTGTAGCCGGCCTGGGGCAATGGTCAGGCCAAACACCTTATCTTTATAGGCCCTGACTGGCTCGGGCAGCGCGTCGCGCTCGAAGTCGCCCTCGGCCAGGGGGTAGTTGGCGGCCCGCAAGCCATACTGCAGGCCCAAAAACAAGCAGGTAGGGGTTTTGCCGGCCCGGCTGACCCCAATCAGAATCACGTCGGCCATCTGGTAATGCCGCTCACCGATGCCATCGTCGGTGGCCAGCACGAAGTCGACCGCATCGATGCGGGTGAAATAGCCGTTGTCGTTTATGCTGTGCAGCCGGCCCACCCGGCCGGTGGGGGGCTGGCCGAGCTCGCGCTCGAGCGCCCCAAGGTAGGTGCTAAAAAGGTCGAAGTGCAGGGCGGGCGCTGTTTTGAGCTGGTTATACAGCGCCCGATTGGCTAGGGTGGAGAACACGATGGGCCGTATCTGCTCGCGCTCAAATGTCGAATTGATCTCGTATACAAGGTTGTGTACCTCTTCTTCGGTGTCGGTGAAGGGCCGCGTTACATAACGAAACGAGACCGATTCGAACTGGGCCAGCAAACTCCTGGCCACCGATTCAGCCGTGAGGCCGGTATGGTCTGAGACGATAAAAACCGTTCGTTGCATGGTGTGCTCCCGCGAATCCTTCAGATAACAGTGTAGTTTATGTGTGTAGCATCTACTACACCGAAATCCGGGCTATACCTACACCGAAACGGCCTACTCCATTTCAACCCCCGCACAAACTACCATCGACTTCAACGGAGTGCGCGTATGACATACGTTCGTTGGTTCGAGACGCTGGGGATGAAAGACCTCGAGGTGGTAGGAGGAAAAAATGCCTCCATTGGCGAGATGATGGCCAATCTCTCACAGGCCGGGGTGCGGGTGCCGGGTGGGTTTGCCACCACCGCAGCGGCTTTCCGTGAGTTTTTGCATCATAATCACCTAGATCAACGCATTGCCGGGGCTCTGCAAGGCCTGGACGTTGACGACGTAGACGAGCTGGCTCGAGTGGGGGCGGAGATTCGCGGCTGGGTAGAGAACGCCGAGCTACCCAAGGCCCTAGAGGTCGCCATCGTAGACGCCTATATCCGCCTCGAGTCCGCCTCCAAGGGCGGGCTTTCTGTTGCGGTGCGCTCGAGCGCCACCGCCGAAGACCTGCCCGAGGCCAGCTTCGCCGGTCAACAGGAGACCTTTTTGAATGTGCGTGGGATAGATAGCGTGCTGCAGCACATCAAGAAAGTCTTTGCCTCACTGTACAACGACCGGGCCATCGCCTACCGCGTCCACCACGGGTTCGCCCACGAGGAGGTGGCCCTCTCGGCGGGCGTGCAACGCATGGTGCGCAGCGACCTGGGGGCCTCGGGGGTGGCCTTTACCCTGGATACCGAGTCAGGCTTTCGTGACGCCATCTTCATCACCTCAACCTATGGCCTGGGGGAGTTGCTGGTGCAGGGCGCGGTCAATCCCGACGAGTTTTATGTGTACAAGAAAGGCCTGGCCGAGGGGCGCAACACCATCCTGCAGCGCACCCTGGGCACCAAACTACAGAAGATGGTGTACGCCCCGGAGGGCCGGGGGGTGCAGGCTGTGGAGACTTCCGCAGAGGAGCGCCGCAGCTTCTCGCTGTCTGATACCGAGGTGCTAGAACTGGCCAAACAAGCCCTCCTGATCGAGCAGCACTATGGCCGGCCCATGGACATCGAGTGGGCCAAGGACGGGTTGGACGGGCAGATTTACATCCTGCAGGCCCGGCCCGAGACCGTGCAGAGCCGTTCGGGACGGGTGCTGGAACGCTTCGAGATGCTCGAGCGCGCACCGGTGCTGGTGACCGGACGGGCGGTGGGACAGCGCATCGGGGTGGGCCCGGTGCGCATCATCAACCACCCCCGCGAGATGAACCGGGTGCAGCCCGGCGATGTGCTGGTGGCCGATATGACCGACCCCGACTGGGAGCCGGTGATGAAAAAAGCCGCGGCCATCGTGACCAACCGGGGCGGGCGTACCTGCCACGCGGCCATCGTAGCCCGTGAACTGAACATCCCGGCGGTGGTGGGGACTGGCAACGCCACCGAGGTATTGCGCGATGGGGATACGGTGACGGTCTCCTGTGCCGAGGGGGATACCGGTCGGGTGTATGCCGGCAGTCCGCGCTTCGCGGTGAAGCGGGTTGAGCTGGACAACATGCCGCCCATCCCCACCAAGATCATGATGAACGTGGCCTCGCCCGAGCGGGCCTTCAGCTTTGCCAACCTGCCCAACGCTGGGGTGGGTCTGGCGCGGCTCGAGTTCATCATCAACAACACCATTGGCGTCCACCCCAAAGCCCTTTTGCAGCTCGAGCAGCAGCCCGAAGACCTCAAAGCCGAAATCATTCGGCGCAGCGCGGGCTACCAAAGCCCGGTGGACTTCTACCGCGAAAAGCTGGCCGAGGGCATCAGCATGATTGCGGCAGCTTTTGCGCCCAATCCAGTCATCGTGCGGATGTCGGACTTCAAATCCAACGAGTACGCCCATCTGCTGGGGGGCAGCCGCTATGAGCCCAAGGAAGAAAACCCCATGATTGGCTTCCGCGGGGCCTCGCGCTACCGCAGCCCGGAGTTCGCCGAGGCCTTTGCGCTGGAGTGCCGGGCCATCCGGGAGGTGCGCGAAGAGAAAGGGCTTACCAACGTCTGGGTGATGATACCCTTCGTGCGTACGGTAGGGGAGGCCAGGGCGGTTATCGAAATTCTGAAAGCCAATGGCCTCGAGCGCGGCCGGGAGGGCCTCAAGCTGATCATGATGTGCGAGGTGCCTTCCAACGCCATTCTGGCTGAGCAGTTCCTGGAGTTGTTCGATGGCTTCTCGATTGGCTCCAACGACCTGACCCAGCTCACCCTCGCGCTGGATCGCGACTCGGGGCTGGTGGCCGATCTGTTTAGCGAACAGGACGAGGCGGTGAAGTTCCTGCTCGAGCGGGCCATTGGCACCGCCAAGCGCATGGGCAAATACATCGGCATCTGCGGCCAGGGCCCCTCCGACCACCCCGAGTTTGCCCTGTGGCTCGTGCAGCAGGGCATTGAGAGCATCTCGCTTAACCCCGACAGCGTGCTGGAAACCTGGCTGTATCTGGCTGAGAAAAACCCAGTGGCGCTGCAGCCCTAACCAGCCGTAAATAAGGGTTCTCGCAGATAGGACAGGTTCTTTGTTTTTCCTGCGTAAATGTCCTTATATACCTCTTGCCAAGCGCCGCTTGCTTCCTCCGGTAGGAAGCGCAGCGCTGAGGTGGCTGTGAAGTGAGCATCTAACTCAAAAGCGATCCAGCGGCGGCCTAGCCCTTCGGCTACAAATCCGGTTGTATTCGAACCTGCAAAAATATCTAGTACTAAGTCGTTGGGTTTAGTTAGTAAGCGAATGAAAAACTCAGGTAACTGTGCAGGAAAGCGGGCTGGATGAGGTTTGAGTCCTAGAGCTTTACAGCGCCGTTGGTAGGGGTCGTTCGACCCGGAGTTGGGAATGGAGAGCAGATTGGAGGGTAGTGCACCGCCGTTATCTTTGGCGAAAGCGCGGCTTATTTGGTGCCCTGAGGGACGTTCCTTAGGCTGGTAATACTTTTCTGGATTGCGCAGGAGTTTCTTCATACGCTCACTATATGGCGTTAGAACCTGACTTAAATCAGCCTGAGGCCAGGGATTTTTGCTCAACCACCAGACTGTATTAACTGCATCTTTGGCACGAATTTTGCGTTTATTGACCCACTCGATAGGGCTTGGCAGTTTTGAAGGGTTATGCCAGTAGAAGTCTTGAGCCAGGAAATAACCTATATCATCACATAGGCGCACCAGTAGGCGGAAATTGTATAGGCTACGCACCGGCACACCTTGCTCGTAGGCACCCCCTAAGTCCAACACAAGGCTGCCTGAGGGATGTAATTTATCATAGGCTATGCGCATGAATTCCAATAACCAATCCACATACTCAACTTGTGGCTTATTCCCATAAACCTTAGGCCGCTGCAGGGCAAAAGGAGGGCTGGTTAGGAGCAGGTGTACGCTCTGGTCTTCAAGCTGAGGTAGAAGCTCGAGCGCATCGCCGCAATACATTGCGCCTAATCGAGTATGGTAGGCCGGTATAGAAGAGGTCAGCACGGTCAAAAGTATAGCAGATGTCACTCATAGTCTGTAGACGTTTAATCTACATTGTTATCAAACTTTTTGTGCCATGTCTACACTGCGCACTCTACTAGCGCAAAATCTCAGGACTTTGCGCTATCAGCGAGGACTCTCCCAAGAAGATTTAGCTGACCTAGCAGGTCTTCACCGTACCTATGTTAGCGAAGTTGAGCGAGGCAAGCGCAATCTGAGCTTGGATAATTTGGAACGTCTGGCTAATGCTCTCCAAGTTGAAGCAGCGAAGCTTGTCTCGCCTAACAGCTTTTCTACAACGGATATCGCAATTCTTGAGGCTCTGTTTCCCTATATTCGACGGTATCAGATACTTGCCAGCCGTTATGGAATTGCTGATATTTTTCAGGACAATGGGGGTAAGTTGCTGGAAATTCTCATACGTACAGGGCTCAAGATTGTGCCTGGGCGTGAAGGTAATGATGCAGTGGATGAGCAAGGTCAGGAGTACGAAATCAAGTCAGTAAATGTGGAACTTACCCGCAGTTTTTCGACACACCATCACCTGAACCCAAGCATTTTAGACAAATATCGGCGAGTTAGATGGATATTTGCCGTTTACCGTAACATAGAGCTACAAGAGATATATTGCCTAGAGCCCCAGCAGCTTGAGCGCTTTTTCAGTGATTGGGAGCGGAAGTGGCGGGCTCAAGGAGGCAAAGACATCAACAACCCAAAAATTCCACTGCGGTATGTTCAGCGGGAGGGTCGCCTCATTTATTCCCACTGATCTGACTTCACATAATGTGCATCGGATGAGGGTGTTTTTCAGGTACCACGAATTGTGATTACTCCGGTTTGGCCTCGCGGCTCATCAGGCGGATAAGCTCCTGCATGGGATCGGCTCCCTGGTAGACGACCCGGTACACAGCTTCGGTAATTGGTAGGTCGGCCCCGGTGGCCTGATCCCAGGCATGCAGGGCTTTGACCGTGTAGATGCCCTCTACCACGGTTTTCTGGGCCTCGAGCTGGGCCAGGCTCAGGCCTTTAACGATCTGCTCCCCGGCGGTGCGGTTGCGCGAATAAGGGCTGCTGGCGGTGGCAATCAGATCGCCCAGGCCTGAAAGACCCATGAAAGTGGCTTCTTGAGCCCCCTGGGCCACCCCAAACCGGATGATTTCGCGCAGCCCCCTGGTAATCAGGGCGGCTTTGGCGTTGTCGCCTAGCTTCAAACCATCCACCATGCCTGCAGCCAGCGCAATCACGTTTTTGAGCGCCCCACCCAGCTCCACCCCCACCCGGTCGGTTGAGGTGTAGACCCGGAAGCTCTTCCCCGAGAAGACCTGCTGCACCCGCTGGGCCAGCCCCGGTTCCTGGGCCGCCACCACCGCGGCAGCGGGCAAAAACTGGGCGATCTCCTCGGCCAGATTGGGCCCCGACAACACAGCCACCTGCGAAACCCCGGTCACCTCCTCGATGACCTGGCTCATACGCAGCAGGTGCTGGTCAGTAAACTGCAACCCCTTGATGACCGAAACATAGGCTCTGGCCCTGGGCAACTGGGCCAGGGTTTCCCGCAGGGCCTTGGAGGGGACGGCCACAACCGCGAATTGGGCTTTGTGTAAGGCTTCCTCGGGGTCGGCGGTTGGGTAAAGCCGTTCAGGGAAGGCCGCGCCGGGTAGGTACTCGCGGTTTTGCCGCTCGAGCCGCATCGCCTGGGCGTGCTCGGGTCGGCGGGCCCAGAGATAAACCGGAACCCCTTTGGACGAGGCCAGCAAAGCCAAGGCCGTGCCCCAAGCCCCGGCACCCAGCACGGCGATTGGGTGGGTGTGGTGGTTTTGCGGGTGTGATGCACCAGACGAGATGGACATAACACTGCGCCAATTCTGTATCTGTCCAATTGCTTTTAGGCCAGGTAGGGGGTGGGGCCCGTGATTGCTCTATGGGCGCATTAGAACCAGGATCGAGAAGGCCTCGTACCAGGCCCCTACCAGCAGGAAGAAGGCCCCCAGGTAAACCGTGAGGCCCAGGGCCCGCAGCCCAGCCCGGTAGCCCTCACCCCGCAGGGTTTTGAGCATCAACACCAGCCCACCAAAAGTGACCAGAATATAGGCCTGTAGCTCCACCACAATGGTGGGCAGGTGCAGCAGGTAGTTGACCGTGGGCAGGGCCACCGGGCTCAGGGCAAAGCCCAGTACAAAATAGCGCAACGCGTTGAATAACAGCGCCGGAATGCCCAGGAACAAGCCCGGTACGGCCGTGGTCAGCAGCAGGCCGTTGGTAAAGTTCCAGTAAAAGATCACGATGGCAAGACCCAAAACACCCCCAGCCAGGGCACTGCCGAGGCCGATCTGCTCGAGCGCCCCACCCACCAGCTCCTGCATCAGTCGCACCATCTGGGGGTTGGTATAGGCCACCAGCCCGCCCAGGGCAAACAGGCCATACAGGCCGATGTTGGTGCCCAGGTACAGCCCCCGGTACTGGCGTACCAGGGCCCAGCCTTCGGCCCACCAGCGGGCCAGGGCGCTGTTGCCGCGCAGGGCCGCCAACCAGCCCAGCGAGAGGGCTACGAACAGCACCCAGGCCAGGGGGCTTTTGAGCCAGCCCGGCAGCAGCCCGCCTTCAGGGGCAAACCCAATTCGGGTTACCACCCCTTCGCGGATGGTGACCCGCACCTCGCCGCCGCGCCCAGCCACGGTAGCGGGGAACTTAACGATGCTGCCGCTGGGAATGGGCTCCTCGATGGGTTCGTTGAGGTTTACCAATAGCTCTTGGGGGGCAGGAGGAAAGGCCAGGCTCCGCTCGAGCAACCGGATGGCCTCCTCGGCGGGTTTGCCCAGGGCTTGCGAGGGGTCTACCTGGTATTTGCCCGCCTGCCAGTCCTGCACGGCCTGACGGGCCAGCTCCAGATTGGACTGAGCCATAGCTAGCCCCAACAACAGCCCGGCTGCCAGCAGCCATCTGCCAATGGGGGGTGATACAAGAAAAGCAACGCGTCGCAGCATATGCCTTAGCCTACCAAGTCTGCCTAGACTTCCTGTAAAGGCTCACCCCGCTGGCACAGCGGGCAGGTTTCGGGGGCATAGGTGGGAAAGTCGAGCTGTACCAAGGAGCGGTAGGGCGCACTAAACTCGGCCCGGCCCGCGCTGCGGTCTACGATGGCCCCTACGGCCACACAGCGTGCGCCTTTGGCCTCGGCAGCCCGGATGGCCTGCTGTACCGAGCCCCCGGTGGTGACCACGTCCTCTACAGCCAGGAAGCGTTCACCGGGGTGGATGGTCAGCCCTTCGCGCACCCGCATACCCCCCTGGCCGTCCTTCTCGGCGAAAAGGGCCCGCACGCCCAGGGCCTTGGCGGTTACAAAGGCCAGAACGACGCCCCCCATGGCGGGGCCTATTACAAAGTCGAGCTCGAGGGTGTCGAAAAGCTCACCCATCGCCTGCCCCACCGCCTCGGCGTATAGGGGGTGCTGGAGCAGGGTGGTGGATTGAAGGAATTTGGGGGAGTGCCGGCCCGAACGTAACAGAAAGTGGCCTTCCAATAAAGCCCCGGTTTCTTTGTAAAGGTTAAGAACATCCACCGCTCCATGCTACCCGACTCGGCTTAGACTAGAACAGCATGAGCAAGAGCATCCCCAGAGCCAACCTATACCTGCCGGGCCAGGACGCGCCTGAACAGAGTCGCCGACTGGCCGAGATGCCCCTGCTGATCCTGGTGGGTCTGACCGGCGTGGGCAAAACCAGCCTGCTCGAGCACCTGGGTTACCCCACCCTGCCCGACCGAAGAGAGCTGGTTGACCGCTACGTGTTTCCTCTGTACGGCTATGCGGAAAAGCAGCTTGACCGCAGTGAACGCTTTGCCCTTACCCGGCGCTTTCGCCAGGAGCACCCCGGCGGGGTGGCGGAGATTCTGTTGGGCAGCCGTGCTTTGCCCGCCTGGCCCCTGTTGTTCGATGGCTTGCGTGGTGAAGCGGAGGTCAGCTTTGCCTTGAGCCACCTACCCCAAAGCCGCTTTGTGGTGCTGGAGGCCCGCGACCTGACCCGTCTTTCACGCCTCCTGACAAGGGGGGATGCCTTCGACCGGGTGCGGGTTGAGCGGGATGACCTGACCAACCTGCGTGAGCTGGCCCGGGGGGTGCTGAACGAGGATGAGCTGGAAGAGGCTTTGAGCTGGAACGTGCCTGTGTCAGAATTGACCGCCAAGCTCAAGATTGTGGTCGAGGAGCGCAAAAACTACAACCCAGACGGCGTTCGCCGGGCACTCCAGGGCTCGCCAAGGGCCCTGTTTCTGAACACCGAAACCCTTAGCCTGGCCGAAGAAGCAGCGGCCATCCGGGCCTTTGTGGAGCAGATCCATGCCTAGCATACGGCGAATACTTCCCCGTCCGTTTCGCCTGCCCTTGAGGGGGGCTTTGCGCTGGGGCCGGGCCTCGGAGCTGGCGGCTTTGGAGCACGTTTTGCTCGAGGTCGAGCTTTCCGACGGCTCGATAGGCCGCGCGGAGATTCCACCCCGGCCCACCATTTACGGCGAAACCCTGGGCACGGTACTGGCGGCGCTGGACTACCTGTCGCCGCGGCTGGTGGGCCTCGAGGTCGAGGATACCGAGGCCATCCAGCAGGTGTTGGGCAATTTCCCCAACAACCCCACCGCCAAAGCGGGGCTGGACATCGCGTTGTGGGAGGCCTGGGCTCATAGCGAGGGGCAGACCCTGTGGCAGGTCTTCGAGCCGCACCACCCCAGGGTGCGGGTCAGCTACATCCTGGGCATTGCCGACGAGGCTGAGATGCTGGCCGATGCCCACGCTGCCTACGCGGCTGGGGTTCGGGTGCTTAAGGTCAAGGTGGGGCGCGATTTGCAAGGCGATCTGCTGCGTATAGCGACCCTCAAGGAACGTTTCCCCGATGTGGCCCTGTACGCCGATGCCAACGAGACCCTCTCCCCTGAGGAGGCCCCGGCCTATCTGCAAAGGTGGGCCGAGGTCGGGCTTCTGTACGTGGAGGAACCCCTGCCCATTGCCGAGGTGCAGGCCCGTCAGCGCCTGCGCCGAGCGGCCATCCTGCCCCTGATCGCCGACGACTCGGCCTTCACGCCGCGCGATCTGTGGCGCGAGGTTCAGCTCGATACCTTCGATATCCTGAACCTCAAACCCGCCCGCACCGGCTACACCCAGACCCTGCAGATGCTGGCCCTGAACCGCGCCGAAGGTAAAAAGGCCATGGTGGGCTCACAGGCCCTTTCCAGCTTTGGGGCCTACCAGACCGCTCTGATGGCTTTTCAGGAAGGGGTGAGCGAGCCTTGTGAGCTGGCCTTCCACCTCAAGGCCGAAGGGGGTTTTTGTAGCTTTCCCCCGCTCAAGGAAGGCTGGTTATATTGGGAAGACCTGGCCCAGTGCCGCTTTGACCCGCAGGCTTTTGAGCGCTTTGCTCTGAACTCGCGACGGTGATGACGACCATTTTGCTTCCCGAACGGATCGTCCAGGCCCTGCGGCTGGTCTGCCCCATTTTGAACGATGCTGGCGTGGAGTGGGCAGTGAGCGGCAGCCTGGCCCTGGCCCTGCACGGCCTGCCAGTGGTGCCCAAGGATATAGACCTCCAGACCGACCGCCTGGGGGCCGAGCAGATAGCCCTGTTGCTGTCCGAGTACCTCACCCATCCGCCGGGCCTGCACCTGGGGGTGCGCCTGGTGCGCTCGTACCTGGCCCAGTTCAGAATTCAAGGCCTCGAGGTTGAGGTTATGGGCGGCCTGGAGTTCCAGAGCCCGGAGGGGCGCTGGAGCCCTGCCCCCGATTTCCGGCACCAGCGCACCGTGGTTGATTACCTGGGCCTTTAGCATCCCGGTGGTTTCGCTGGGGTTTCTGCTGGCGCTGTACAACCAGCTCCAGCGCCCGGGCCGGGCGGCCCTGGTTGAGGCCCGGCTCAGAGCTCTGGGCGAGGATCCGGATCAATCGAGCTCGAGGGCATAGGTGACAACGGTGCTGGTCTGTTTGAAGCCCAAGTGCTCGTAAAGGGCCTGGGCGGCTTTTTCGTGGTCGTGGGCGCGCACCTGCAGGGTCTCGATGTGCGGATTGGCAAAGGCCCATTCGGCGGCTGCGCCCAGCAGGGCCCGTCCGAGCCCCTTGCCCCGGGCCTCCGGCACCACCCCGATATAGGCGATCTCGGCCCGGGCATCGTCGAGCTCGAGCTCGGCCATACCCACAGGTTCTCCGGTGGCGTCGGTGTAGGCCATGAACAGCTCGACCTCCGAACCAATAAAGTGCTGCCGCAGCTCCTCATCGGTCCAGTGCAGCCGCAGGCTCCAACCATCCTCGGCGCGGCTGTACAGGTCGCGGTAGACCTGGGGGTCACAGGGCTCGGCCCGCTCGATTTTGTAGCCGACCGGAACGGGATAGGCCAGATCGGTGCGTTGGATGCAGTAGAAGTAGGTGGTGTGCTCGGCGGAAAATCCCACCTGTTCCAGCAGGGCTCGAGCCTGGCGGTTGCAGGCCTCGGGAAAGGCGTAGAGGGTCGAAAAACCTTCCTGACGAGCTTTTTTGACCAGATGCTCCAGCAGTGCCCTGCCGTCGCCCCCGCGGATGATGGGCCCTTCCAGGGCCGCCCCTTCCCAGAAGGGAACCAGGGCACCGTACCCCTGCACCCGGCCGGCCTCAAGCCAGACCCAGGCTTTTTCGTCCTCACCGGCCAGCACCTCCCACCACAAGCCTTCGGGGGTGCGGGCCTCGGGGGCCAGCGAACGGCGCTCGGGCGCCTCGTCCATCCAGCAGAGCAACTCGGCGAGCTGCGATAGATGGGATTGTGCCACGGGCCGGTTCATAGAACCTTCCTTTGCGAGCAGCGTGGGGGCCGCTGCCTGAAAACCTCCTTCGAATACCCGTATTGTACAACGCCGGCCTCTGCTAGAATCAGGGGAAACACAATGAAGAACCATACGACCTTTGTCATCAATCCAGCGGCAGGGCGGGGGCGGGTGGGCCGGATGTTGCGGCAGCTCGAGGCCGCTATTGTCCGGCACGCCCAGTCCTCCGATGCAGAAATCGTGGTTACGCAGGCCCCGGGCCATGCAACCCAGATCGCCCAGCGCGCCGCGCCCGGCAGCCGGGTGGTTGCGGTGGGAGGGGATGGCACCGTGCACGAGGTGCTGCGCGGCATCGCCGGATCGGACAAGGCCATTGGGGTGGTGCCCATTGGCAGCGGCAACGATTTTGCCCGCATGGTGGGGCTACACAAACTGCCCCTCGAGGCGGCCCTGCGCACGGCCCTGTATGGCGCGGTTCGCAGCGTGGATCTGGGGGTGGTCAATCACCGGCCTTTCGGAGCCAGCCTGGGTATCGGCTTCGACGCGGCGGTGGCCCGAAAAGCGCTTTCCGCGCCCACCTTTTTGCGAGGAATGCCCCGTTACCTGTACTCGATTTTTGCCGTGCTGAGGGAACTCGAGCTCCCCAACCTCGAGCTCATCCAGGGCAACCAGGTTCTCTACCAGGGGCCCAGCCTGCTGGTGGCGCTCATGAACGGCTCGACCTACGGCGGGGGTATACCCATCGTACCGGATGCGCTGCCCACCGATGGACTGATTTCAGCAGCGGTGGCCGGCTCTTTCAGCCGCCTGGGGGTGGTGGGGATTCTACCCCAGTTGCTGATGGGCAAGCACGTGCACCACCCCCGGCTGCACTTCTTTCATGGCACCGAGTTCGTGGTTCGCTTCGACCGACCGGTTCCGGCCCACTCCGACGGGGAATTGCTCGAGCCCAGCCACGAGTACCGGGTGCAGATGATTCCGGGCGGACTCCGGGTGGTTCAGTCTGGGGCGTAATCTGCACGGGCTTGTTAACGGCCGTTTTGGTGACGAATAACCATACGCCCCCGCACACCCCTTGGTACATTAGAATTGCGGCTTCTCAGAGCCCCCAAAGAAAGGATTGGAATTGGTGAACGAGGTTAGCTGGAAACTATTCGCACCGCTCTCAATCGAAGGGGCCACGCTTCTGATTGAGCACCAGGATTTGCCCTCCGGTATGGCCATTCGCCTGGGGGGGGCGGGGGGCGTGGTGCTCAAACCCCAGGAAGCCCAGGAGCTTTTGCTCAACCTGCTCACCGGGGAGTCCTGGGTGAGCAGCCGTTTGGTCTGGGCTGCGCCCCGCCTGCACATTGGGCAAAAGGGCTACAACTTAAACGAACGTGCCAAGCTGGCCTTAATTGAAGCCCTTCAGTCGCTGCTGGTGGAGTCCCAGGGGGTGGCCGTCAACCCCATGCCCAAGGAAACCTGGCAGCGCTCGCTGCTCGAGATCACCCAGCAGCGATTTGCCAGCGTAGAGGAGGCCCTGCCCAAGCTGGGTGATATGCTGATCTCGCTGGGCTTTAAGGGTATCTGCCTGTGGTTGCGCGATGGGAATGAGCGAACCCTCAAACCGGCGGGGCAGTACCCCGAAGCCGCTCCGCCCGAAGAGCTGCAGCCCGAGCGCCACCCGGTTTATTTTCAGGTGCTCGAGCGCAACCTGCTGATCGCAGCCGACGATGCTCGGCAGGATGCTCGCATGAACGAGCTGCGCGACATCCTGATCGGGCGTGGTCTGGGGGCGGTTTTGCAGGCGGTCTTGCATGGGGAAGGGGGGGTGCGGGGGGTGATGTGGATCGAAAGCCTTCAGCCCCGCAAGTGGAGCAATGCCGACGAGACCCTGGCCCTGGCTGTAACCCAGGTGCTCGAGCGTATTCTGCGCCCCCTTAAAGACGAGGTCAAAATCCAGATCCCCGAGCGCAAATCGCTGGCGGTTAAGCGCAGCGAGTTCGAGCTCAATCTGGCCCAGGCCCTCTTGATGGCCCAGCGGTATGAGCGTTCACTGGCCTTGATGCGCATCCGGATCGACGGCATGAACAAAGCCCAGACCGAACGGGCGGCCCGGGAGATTGCCTACACCCTACGCCAGAGCGACTCGCTGGCCTACCTGGGGGAGCAGGGTTTTGCCTTGCTGCTTTCCGAGGTGCGTTGGACGGCTGGGGCCAGCCGGGTGGCGCACCGCCTGCTGGGCCGTCTACGGGCCGCGCTATCGGGCCTAAAAGTGGGCATTGGCATTGCCATGTACCCACAAGACGCCACCACCGTGGAGGGGCTCTGGAATCAGGCTGAGCAGGCCTGCCAGCTGGCCGTTGAGGCCGGGGGGGGCATTCGGCTGCTGACCCCTGGGGTCACCGAATTGCAAGAAGCCATTTCGCAAGACGGCCTAACCCTACACTTTCAGCCGGTGTTCAACCTGAGCGACCTCGAGCTGGTGGCGGTGGAAGCGCTGGCCCGCTGGCCCAGACCCAAAGGCCTACACCAGGCTGGGGAGTTTTTACCCCTGGCCGAGCAGGTGGGCTTGATGAGCATGCAAGACCGCTGGGCGCTGGAGAAGGTGCTTGAGCAGGCCGCCTTGTGGAGGCCTTCCGGGGTGAACGCCCGCTTCAGCATCAACGTCTCCACCGAGACCCTCATTGATCCAAACTTCCCCAGTCTGCTGCAAGAGATGCTCTCGGCCAAGCGCCTCCCAGCCGATGCCCTTATTGTGGAGTTGCGCGAGGAGGCCATTCTGAGTGACCTCGAGACCACCAGCCGTGGCCTTGAGATCCTCAAGCACCTGGGTGTTCTCATCGCCCTCGATAACTTTGGCTCCAACCCCCTCCCGCTCACCCAGCTCAAGCACCTGCCCATCGACTGGATCAAGCTCAACCCGGTGCTATCGGTTTCGGAAAACGCCATGCTGGCTAAAGCGGTCATCGATATGGTGCACGCCATAGGCGCCAAGGCGGTGGCCAAAGGTTTGGAGGAACAGTCCCAGCTTACCCGCATGAAAGAACTGGGGGCCGACTACGGTCAGGGTCACATCCTGGGCTGGCCGGTTCCCGCAGAAGATCTGGGGGCGTTGCTGGTCTGGGGCATTAGCTCCTAAAGCCTGTTACCATTGACCCATGACCGAAGGCGCGGTGCTGTTGCTACGGCTATTGCTGTGGTTGCTCCCCGGTGCGCTGGCCTTCCTGTCGGTGCGCAGCCTGCTGGCCGGGCGCACCCGTGTGGGCCTGGGGTTGCTGGTGGGTGCGGTGCTGGCGGCGCTCCTGATCAAGCCCATCCCGGTAAGCCTGGCCTTTGTGCTAATTGGCGCACTGGCGGCCCTGGGGGGTGGGCGCAACCCCCGTTACGCCCGCGAGCTGCGCGAGCGGCTGGAGGAGTGGCGAAAATAAAAACACGGGGCGGCGAGCCCCGTGTCTGGATTGGCGGGCGCGGCAGGATTCGAACCCACGACCTACTGATCCGTAGTCAGTCGCTCTATCCAACTGAGCTACGCGCCCCTGTGCACCGGTGAACACCACCAAATGCGTCCTGTAGGTTAACATAGGCGCTGCAAGCTGTCAACAAGGCCAGGGGAAGTGTGCTTTAACTCCTAAAGTCATGGGGTACACTGGTGTAGGAGCCTCGAGGCTCCTTTGATATGGGTAAGCGTGTACTGGCGGCCATGAGCGGGGGGGTGGACTCCTCCGTGAGCGCCGCTTTGCTTAAACAGCAGGGCTACGAGGTCATCGGGGCCATGATGCGCTTCTGGCCCGACAACAAAAAGGACGACTGCTTCGAGACCTGCTGCTCGCCTGACGCAGCCTACGAGGCCCGGCGGGTCGCCGATATTATCGGTATTCCTTTTTACCTGCTCGACTACCGCGAGGAGTTTCAGGAAAAGATCATTGACCCATTTATTGCAGGCTACCAGCAAGGGGAGACCCCCAACCCTTGCGTGAACTGCAACACCCGGGTCAAGTTTGACTCGCTTTTAAAGAAGGCCCGGATGCTGGGCTGTGATTATGTGGCAACCGGGCACTACGTCATAAACCGCGATGGGGGGCTGTACCGGGGCGACCCCAAGAAAGACCAGACCTACTTTTTGTGGGGCACGCCCAAGGAGGCCATTCCCCATATGCTCTTTCCGGTGGGCCACCTGGAAAAGCCCCAGGTGCGGGCCCTGGCCGAGCAGTTTGGTCTGCCCACCGCCAAAAAGCCCGAGAGCCAGAACATCTGTTTTGTGCAGGGCGACCTGAAGGACTTCCTGGCCCAGCACCTCTCGGCCCGTCCGGGGCCGCTGATTGACCTCGAGACCGGCCAGCAGATTGGCGAACACAACGGGGCGCAGTTCTACACGGTGGGCCAGAAAAAGGGCCTGGGCCTGTGGAAGAGCCACCTCGAGCGCTACGTGGTGCAGGTGAACACCACCACCAACGAGGTGATCGTGGGGCCCAGGGAGGCCTGTATGTGGGGGGGCCTCGAGATTCGTGAGGTCAACCTGCTGGTTGAGGCGCAGGACTTACCCGAGCGCCTCGAGGTGCAGGTGCGCTACCGCACCAGGCCGGTGCCGGCCCGGGTGGAGGCCATGGAAGCTGGGCGGATGGTCATCCGGCTCGCGGAGCCCCAGTTCGCCGTGACTCCAGGCCAGTCGGCGGTCCTCTACCAGGGGGAGCGGCTCTTGGGCGGGGGTTTTATCACCCGGGCCCTCTACAATCAGTTCCAGCCTCGAGCCCTCACGGCCAGCTAGAGACCTTGACACACCCTTTTCCCAATCTCCTGGGTTCGGCAGCAACCTACCTTAAAGGCCCACCGCTTTAGCGGCCTCTGGGCTTAGAGACACCCCCTCCTGTAGCGCTTTTTGCTCGAGGCGCCACTCGCGTTCGCCTGGCAGTAGAACCCGATCGACGTTTTCGGCGGGAGGCAGCGCGCGAACCCTGCGAATGTACGCGTCGACCTGCTTTCTAAACTGTTCGGCGTCGCCAAAAACACCCGGGTTCAGGGCCATAAAAAAATGGCCCAGGCCCTGGGGCCGTTCGGGCTCGGTGTAGAGCGGGGCGATCTCGGGGCCAATCAGAGCGCCCACGAGTGGGCCGCACAGCACATCAATGAGCAGGCTGATGGCCGATCCCTTGGGCCCCCCAAAAGGCAGCAGGGCGCCGGCCAGGGCCCGGTCGGGGTCGTCGGTGGGCCGCCCCTCCGCATCGAGGGCCCAGTTGAGGGGGATGGTTTTCCCGCTGGACTTGGCCAGCAAAATTTTGCCGTGGGCGGCCTCGCTGGTGGCCATGTCCAGGGCGATGGGGGGTTCCTCCATGGCCGGGATGCCCACAGCCAGGGGGTTGGTGCCCAGAAAGCGGCTGCGGGCGCCCCAGGGGGCCACCAGCGCATCGGCGTTGGAGAGTGCCACGCCGACCAGCCCCTTTTCCACTGCGCTGCGCACGAAGTACCAGGCCAGGCCAAAGTGGCTCGAGCGCCGCACCCCCACAGCGGCCAGGCCCACCTTCTGGGCTTTTTCAATGGCCAGCTCCATCGCTTTCAAGCCGGAGGGGATGCCGTGACCATCCTGGGCATCCAGCAGGGCCAGGGCTGGATAATCCGCCAGCAGCACGGGCCGGGCCTGGGGTTTTACCGAACCCAGTCGGGCGCGCTCGAGGTAGATGGGCAGTCGGATCAGGCCGTGCGAGGCAACCCCCCGCATCTCGGCCAGCACCAGGGATTCTGCGATGGGTAGAGCATTCTCCAGCGTAAAGCCCCGGTTTATTAGAATCTGCTCCACCCGCTCGCGCAGTTGTTGCACAGGAATGCCTTGCATTACCAGGGTTCTCCTGTGGTGAAGCCACCGTCCACGTACAGCACGTGCCCGTTAACGTATTCGGAGGCTGGAGAGGCCAGGAACACAACCGCACCAGCCAGGTCTCGAGGCTGTCCGGCCCGCCTTACGGCGACGCGCTGTTCCAGGCGCTCGACCCAGAGGGCATCTTGAAAAAGTGCATCGGTCATATGGGTGTGGAAGAAGCCGGGGGCAATTGCGTTGACCCGGATGCCCCACGCCCCCCATTCCTGGGCCAGGGTGTAGGTGAGGGTAACCAGCCCGCCCTTGCTGGCGGCATAGGCGGCCCTGCGGGGTAGCCCACGTCCGCTCATTACCGAGCCGATGTTGATAATGCGGCCATACCCCTGGGCGCGCATGGGCTCGGCCACCGCCTGGGCCATGAAGAAACTGCCGCTCAGGTTGACCTCGAGCACCCGCTGCCATTCGGCAGGGCTTAGCTCGAGGGAGGGCTTAATCACATGGGTGCCCGCGGCGTTAACCAGGATGTCCACCCGCCCGAGCTCGTGCAAAACCTGCTTCACCGCACCCTGAGCCTCCTGGGCAGAGGTGACATCGGCCACCACGGGCAGCGCCCCGAGCTCGCGGGCGCAGCAGCGCAGGCTCTCTTGGTTGCGGCCTAAAAGGGCGACCTGGGCACCGGCTTCCCTTAGGGCTCGAGCCATCTCCAGGCCCAACCCCCCGGTACCGCCGGTCACCAGAGCCACCCGTTGGTTGAGTTCAAACAGTTCTTTCATGTTGCTTCCTCAGTCCATAAGCGCCCCACCGTTGATATCCAGTGTGGCTCCGGTGATAAAACCTGCTTCTTCGGAGACTAAAAAGGCCACGGCCGCCGCGACCTCCTGGGGTTTGCCCAGCCTTCCCAGCGGAATTCCGGATAGCACCCGCTGGCGGGTTTCTTCGCTCCACTGGGCGCTCATCTCGGTTTCGATGGCGTGGGGGGCCACGGCATTGGCGGTAATGCCGTAGGGGGCCAGCTCCCGGGCCAGGGTTTTGGTGAGGTTGACCACCCCCGCCTTGGAGGAGCCATAGCCCGGTGCGGAGGTGATGTCCCCCGTTTTGGCCGCGATCGAAACGATGTTTACGATGCGCCCCCAGCCCCCTTTGATCATGTACGGCGCGGCGTGCTTGGCGCAGTTGAAAGCGCCCTTGAGGTTTACGGCAATAACCCTATCCCAGTCATCCTCGCTGACGCTGAGCAGATTGCCACGGCGGATGATGCCGGCGTTGTTAACCAGGATATCCAGCCGCCCGTGCTGGGCCTGGGCCTGGGCCATAAAGGCTTCCACCTCGAGGTAGTTAGAAACATCCAGGCGGCCTGCGCTGCCGCCAATGGCCTGGGCGGTTTGTTGGGCGGCCTCGAGGTTCAGGTCGGCCACAATTACGTGGTGGCCCATGGCTGCGAGCCTTTCGGCGATGGCCTTCCCGATGCCTCTGGCGGCTCCGGTGACAAGGGCGATTCTACGCGACATACCTCACCTGTGAAAAAGCAAGTTGGGTAACGTGGTCACCAAGGGGGGAAACAAGAGGGCGACGAGGATGGTCGCCAGTACTGCAACCAGCAGCGGCCAGCCCTCGCGCAGGTACTCGGCAACCGAACAGCGCATAATCGAGCAGACGGCGTACATCGAAAGACCCACGGGCGGGGTTAGCAGGCCGATGGCACAGGTTAGGGCCATCAGCACCCCAAAGTGCACCAGATCGACCCCCAGGGCCTTCATGGCCGGCACCAGTATGGGGGTGGTCAAAATAATCATCACGGTGGAGTCCAGCACGGTTCCCAGCACCAGCAGGGCCAGTAATACCGCCAGAACGACCAGGGTGGTCTCGAGCTGCAGCCCCGCCAGAAACTGCCCCAGCTTTTGGGGCCACATCTCCCACTTCATGGCATAGCCGATCAAGGCCGAGCAGGCGATCAGGAAGGAGACCATGCCAATATCGGCCACCGATTGCTTCAGGGCGCGTACCAGGCCGGCTTTTCCCAGCTCCCTGTAGACCACGCTGCCCAGTATGAGCGCATAAACGCAGGCAGCCGCGCCCACCTCCGACGGCACGAAAACCCCGCCCCGCAGTGTGATGAGCAGAATCAGGGGGAAGATCAGCGCCCAAAAGCTGGCCAGAAAAGCCGAGGCAATCTCGCGCGTGGGGGCTGGGCTGGCCCGTTCGCGGGGGTACCGGCGTTTTTTGGCTAGAAAAGCCACCACCAGCATAAATACCAAAGCCAACAAAAGCCCTATGCCGATCCCGCCGGCAAACAGGCGGCCAATGGAAACCTGCCCAATGCTGCCGTACAAGATAAGGGCTATGCTGGGGGGAATCATTACGGCTAAAAGGCCGGTAAACCCCTGCAACGCGGCAATAAAGCCAGGTGTGTAGCCTCTTTTTTGCATCTCGGGCCCCAGCACCCGGGCCTGCATGCTGGCGTCGGCGATGGCCGACCCCGAGACCCCTCCCATCAAGGTGCTGGCCAGCACGCTGACCTGCCCCAGGCCGCCGGCCAGGTGGCCGGTGAGCAGGGTGGCGAACTGCACCAGTCGTCGGGTGACCCCGGCTTCGTTCATCAGATTGCCGGCCAGGATGAAGGTGGGGATGGCCAGGAGGGCGAAATTCTGGGTTTCCGAGAGCGCGAGTTGAACCGGCATAACCGGCTGCAGGCCGGGCGTGAGAAGGAAAAAAACGAAGCCCGCAATGCCAATAGCAAACACCACCGGCATGCCAAGCAGCAACAGCCCAAGGAAAATAAGAAGCGACACGATCACGCTGGATTCTCCTTGAGAAGCTGCCTAATTTTGCCTACGGTTGTCGCCAGTAAAAGCAGGCTGCCAACCGGTACGCTCAGGGTGACCCAGGCGTAGCTGAGTTCTGGGATGCCCTGGAAGGTGCGAAAGCGGGTGGCATAGGCCATCTCGCTACCGTAGACCAGCAGCGCCGACAAGAACAAAGCGATCAGGCACAGGTTGAACAGTTTGATGGCCCGCTGCCAGGGTTTGGAGAGCCGCTGCACAAAAATTTCCACGCTCACATGCCGATCCTGGCGGAAGGCCACATCGGCCCCTAAAAAAACCGCCCAGGCAAAACAAAAGGTCGCCAGGTCGATACTCCATCCGAGGGGCTGGCCCAGAAAGCGGCTGATGCCGCTGAGGAAGACCATCGAGGTGGCGATGGTCAGGAAGACCAGGGCCAGCGATTCTTCGAGTCGATGTACTGTGCTCACAACAGCCCCCAAAGCTTACCCGGGCCGCTGCCGGCCCGGGCGATTGGCTTTACCGCAAGCCCATCTCCTCGTAGAGTCTGCGGCGGGCATCCAGCAGGCCCAGGCGCTCGTAGGCGGCCTGGCCGGCCTGCCGGAAGGCCTCGAGGTTGGTATTGGTTACGATGGTCATACCCCTGCGCTGCACCTCCCGCTGGGCTTTAGCGGTCTGCACCTGGATGTCCAGGGTGACGCCCCGGCCAGCGCTCTCGCATTCTTCTACCAGGATTTGCTGATAGTTTTTGGGCAGGCGCTGGAACCAGGCTTCCCCCACCACCTGGAAGTTGACCAGCAGGATGTGCTGCGTCTCGTTCACATAACGCAGCACCTCGTTCAGGCTCATGTCCAGGATGTTCTGGTAGACCAGCTCCACGCCGTCGATGGCCCGCTGTTGTAGCCCACTGTAAATCTCACCAAAGGCCAGGGCAACCGGGGTGGCCCCCAGGGCCCGCACCGATTCCTGCCAGATGGGGGCGGGAGGGGTGCGGATGCGCAGGCCCCTTAGATCCTGTGGGGTTCGGATGGGTCGGTTGGTCATAAAGTGCCGCGCCCCCTGCACCCAGTTCATACAGAGCACCCGGATGCCGTACTGCGAGGCGAGCTGATCGATCCAGCGCTGAACCGACGGGGTCTTGCTAAGGCGTTCTACCTGGGCAGGATCCTGTAAAAAGTAGGGGGCGTTGATCACCGCCATTTCCCGGATGTAGTTGCCCATCCGCGCAGCATCGGTGTTCTGTCCGACCGGAATGCCCCGCCGGAGCTGCTCGATGATGTCTTCTTCAACCCCTAGCTGGGCGCTGTGGAAAACCAAAATCTGCAGATCGCCTTTGGTGCGGGCCGCCACCCGCTGGGCCCACTTTTGAAACGCGGCGTGGAACGGATGGGTGGGGGCCAGAACGTGGTTGTAGCGAAGGGTGTAGGTGGGGTTGCTTCCCTGGGCCAGACCGCCTGTGACCAGTAACACGAGGAAAAACCAAGCCAGCTTCTTCATGGTGCCTCCTTTGCTTGCAAGAACCAGCTCGAGCCGTAGATGACCGGGTAGTCAAGCCATGCCGACTTCCTGTTTGATGTAGTTAGGTAAACGATAACCTAAATATAAAAAACTTGTCAATACAGAAAAGTAAAAATATATTGAGTTAGCGTTTATGAGACGTCGCGCCCGAACCACCCTTGTGGATGTTGCCCGGCTGGCAGGGGTTTCTGCCGTTACAGTCTCGAAGGTTTTGAACGGCAAAGGGCACATTTCCCCGGAGACCCAGGAAAAGGTGCAGCGGGCGGCGGCCTTGCTGGGGTATGTGGCCAACACCGCGGCGCGCCGGCTCAGGGGGGGGGCCACCCGCATCTTGGGAATGGTGGTGCCAGAGCTGGTCAGCCCCTACTTTGCAGAACTGGCTCGAGCCGCCGCCGATGCGGCGGGCCGGTGCGGCTACGACCTGGGCTTGTTCACCACATCTCGAGACCCACAGCGGGAGCGTGAGCGCATTCAGAGTTTGCTGGGTGGTATGGCCGACGGGTTGTTGCTGGTGGTGCCGGTTGGCGCTGGTGAATTTCTAAGTACGCTCGAGCAAAGCCAGGTGCCCATTGTGCTGATCAACTACTTTGGCGGAGCCACCCACCTTCCGGTGGTGCGGGGTGAGAACTACGAGGGCACCGTGGCGCTCCTGCACCACCTGCTTGCGCTGGGCCACCGGCGGATTGGCTTTATTGGTGGGGCGGAGCACTCAGGGCAGGCGAAGGAGCGCTACCGAGCCTACCGGGAGGTGATGCGGGCGGCGGGTCTATGGGATGAGGCCCTGGTACAGCCGGGCGACTTTACCCGAAGAAAGGGCCTGGAGGGGGCTCGAGCGCTGCTTGGGCTGCCCTCACCGCCCACGGCCATTTTTGCCGGTAGCGACCTGATGGCCTTTGGGGTGATGGAAGCTGCACAGGAGCGCGGGTTGCAGGTACCGGCGGATCTTTCCATTGCCGGTTTCGACGATAGCCCGCTGGCCAGCCTGATCCCACCAGGGCTTACCACGGTGGCCCATCCGATTGGCGATATCGCCGAGGCCTCGGTGCGCTTGTTGCTCGAGGCCATCGAGGGCAACCCGGTGCGAGACCAACTGCTGGAATTTCCCAGCCGGCTGGTGGTGCGGGGATCGACCGCCCCACCCAAAACCCCCCTACCTTGAGTCTGGTATGCTTGTGGCAGCGGGTATGAGTGGGTAAAGTCCGGGAATTGCGTTGTTCACGCTTCCCATAATCGTTCAGCTTACCCGACCGCTGCGCTGGGTATCCGTGGAAGCTAAGCTAAAATGACGGTTCCGCTTCTGACCCTGCTTGCCAGCTTGGCTGTGTTGCTGGGGGCAGCCCGCTTACTCACCCAGTCATCGGAGCGCATAGGCCTCGCCCTGGGGCTGTCCAGCTTTATGGTGGGCGTGGTCATCGTGGGGGTGGGCACCTCACTGCCCGAGCTGGTGACCGGGCTTTTTTCGGTGCACCAGGGGGTTTCGGAGATTGTGGGCGGCAATGTGCTGGGGGCCAACGTATCCAACCTGCTGCTCATTTTGGGGGTGAGCGCGGTGTTTTCGGTGCTGCGCCCGGTGTATCTGGGCGAGGCGTATATCGCCATTGACCTGCACTTTCTGGTGGGCTCGGCGTTTGTGCTGGGGGTGGTGATGTTCGACGGGCAGGTGGGCCGGGTGGAGGGCCTGTGCCTGCTGGCGGTGTATGGGGTGTATGTGGTTTATCTTCTCAGGGAAGGCAGCAGTAAAGCGACCGGGCAGGCTCGAGCCCCCCTGGCCCTGCGCGACCTCCTGATTGTGGGACTGGGCGCGGTGGGTGTCTACGTTGGGGCCGACTGGACGGTGCGCAGTCTGCAAGGACTGGCAGCCAGCCTGGGTGTGCCAAATGCCATCGTGGCGGTTACGCTGCTGGCTTTGGGCACAACCCTGCCCGAGCTGGTGGTGAGCCTCACCGCCGCGCGCCAGGGGAAGGCTTCCATGGCGGTGGGCAACATCCTGGGCTCGTGCGTTTTCAATGCGCTGGTGGTGGTGGGGGTCAGCGCGATCTACGGCACCGTCAAAGCGACGCCCGAACTAACCGGATTCGCCCTGCCCTTTGCGGTGGGGGCTTCGCTTTTGTTCTATTTGCTGGTGCAGGATCGGCGCATCTCGAGTTGGGAGGGGATGCTGTTTTTGGTGATGTACGGGTTGTTTGTGCTCGAGGTCAGCGGCCTGGCTTGAGGCGTGTGCACGCGTGTAGTAGAGGTCTTTATGCCCTTTCCAGGGCGTTGAAGATGAGCGAGTTTACATCGCCATCGTGGCGGAATCCCATTGCTTCGGCCACGCTGGCATCAAGGCTGGGAAAGCGGCCAAACCGGCTCTCAATGGCCTCATCGGGCTGATAGCGGATCAGGTGGCGCCGGTTGGAGCCATAGCACGCTGCCAGCCCATCCACCACCTCTTGCAGGCTGGCCCGCAATGCAGGTAGCAGGGTGACCCGCGGATAGACCGCTTGGCTGGGCAAAGTGGCTGCGTGAATCAGGTTTATTGCGCAGCAGTGAGCCGACATCCACCACATGGTGGCCTGGGGGGAAACCGGTGCGGTGCAGGGCTGGCCTGCTTTGAGGCGGTGCATGACCTCGCTCATAAAGGCTGAGACCAGCCCCGAAGGCTCGGCTGGGCGGGCCACGATGCCCGGCAGGCGCAGGGCCCGGCCATCGAGCTCGCCCCGCCGCGAATAGTCCAGCAGGAGATACTCTCCGAGGAGCTTCTGGGTACCGTAGCTGCTGCTGGGGTTGGGAGGGGTCTGGGCATCCACCCGCTCCGGTAGGGGCGAGCCGTACACGGCGATGCTGCTGGCAAAGACCACCACCGGTGCTCTGGGCTGCTTACGCAGGGCTTCGAAGAGGGCCAGGGTGCCCTTCAGGTTAACCTCCAGGCCCAGCTCGAGGGCCTGCTCGGCCAGGCCGCCAGGGATGCTGGCTAGGTGAAACACCACCCCCACTGGCTTGGCTAAGGCTGCCTCGAGCACCTGTGGCTGGAAGAAGTCGCCCTCTAGGGTCTGGATCCGAGGATCTGTATGGGCGATGTTGAACTTTCGGTCAAGCAGGAGGAGCTGGGTGGGCTCGAGGGAATTGTTGGTCAGCAGCAGGCGTACCAGCCAGCGCCCCACAAAGCCGTTGGCTCCGGTAACTAGAACTCTCATGCTCCGCTCCCATCGGAGATCAGGGTGCCCCCATCCACCACCAGGGTCTGGCCGGTTACGAAGGCTCCGGCTCGGCTCACCAGAAAAGCCACGGCCCCGGCAACATCCTCGGGCTCGCCCACCCGGCGTAGAGGGGTATGGGCGATCCGGCGCTCCATGAAGGTCGGGTTTTCTAATAAGCGTCGGGCAAACGCAGTGCGAATTAGCCCCGGTGCCACCGCGTTGGCCCGCACCCCCTGGGGGCCATACTGCACAGCCAGATCACGCACCAGTTGGGCCAATCCGGCTTTAGAAATAGCATACAAACCTATCTCCTGGTTGCCTCGCAAACCCGATAAGCTGGTGATAAACACCAGGCTACCCCCGCGGCCCAGCATCTGGGGGATCACCAGACCAGCTAACCAGAGGTTGCTTTGCAAGTTAATCCGCATGGTAGTTGCCCAGTCGGCCTCGGAAGCGCTCAGCACGGGGCCGAAATGCGGAGCCACCCCTGCGGCGGCCACCAGGGCATCAATCCGTCCGAAGCGTTCCAGGGTCTGCTCCACCAGCCGCTCAATCTGTGGTTTTTCCCCCACGTCACAAGGAAGACCCCAGGCTGCCATCCCGCGCGCGCGCAACTCGGCCTCGGCAGCGGCGCAGGCTTTGGGGTCTTCGCTCGAGAGCACTACCTGAGCTCCCAGCTCGGCCAACAGTCGGGCGCTGGCCAGCCCGATGCCCCGGCTGCCGCCGGTCACCAGCGCCACCGTGCCGCTCAGGTCGAACAGGGGGTGCATCAACGCCTCCAGTGGATCATGGGCTGGCCCGGCACCGGGCTGCGAAAGTAGGGAATACGGTTGCCGCGTAGGCTGCCCAGATAGACCGTGCGCAGATCCGGCCCCCCGAAGGTCAGGCTGGCCATCCAGGGGCAGAGGGTGCCGTGGTTGGCGGCCATGATCTCTGGGGTGAGGGTTCCGGCCCGGAAGTGTTGCTCGTAGACGGTGTTGGCAACAGGGTTGCTGTCGTCGAGCAGCTCGAGCACCTCACCCTCGGGGGTGATGGCGATCAGCTTGTCCAGGAAAATCAGCGTGATCCAGAGGTTGCCAAACGCATCGAAGGCGAAGCCGTCGGGGTGACCCTCGAGTTCGCTGGGCCCGTAAATCTCGCGCTCGTACAGCTCGCCGTTGCGATGGCGCAGGCGGGTGATGCGGCGGGCAGTGCTCTCCACCACATAAAGCCACTCTTCACGCGCATCGAAGCGAATCTCGTTGGTGCCACAAAAACCCTCAGCCACAATGCGGATGCCTTTCTGGTCTATCAACCCAATGTAGCCATCGCTAACCTTGCTGTTGACCTGCTTGGTCCAGGGCTCCTCACGGGTTGTCACGCTAAACCAGATACGCCCCTTAGAGTCGCGTAAAGGGAAGTTGACCTTGCCCAGCGGCCGGCCCTCGATTTCGGTATAAAGGGTACGCAGGTGGCCTGCGCGGGTCATGCGCTCCAGGGCGTTGGTGCCCCAGTTGGCGATGATAAAGTCGCCGTTCTCGGCAAAGCAAAGCCCGTTGGGCAACGAACCTTTGGCCTCCACATAGCGCGCTTCAAAGGAGGCATCCAGGGCCTTTTCCTGGGTCAGCGGGGTGATGATCTGCTGGCTTCCGTCGGGGGCAATCCGCACCACGCCCCCCCGGGCATCGGCCACCCACAGGGTGCCGTCGGGTTCGGCCAGGATGCACTCAGGGCGCTGCAGGTCGTGGCCGATAAAACCGATCTGGGTGCGTTCGACCCGAAAGCCATGAAGGGGATTCCTGCTCATATTGGTTGGGCAGCTAGCTGCACGGAGGCCATGGTCACCCCCACGGGGTCGGCTTTAGGGTCGTGGGTGCGTTCCCAGATGCAAAGTTGACGTGACATCTCGACCATCTGGCGTACCCGGTCAAAACGCCGGTGGTTGTACGCCTGCAGGGCTGCTTCCAGGCTGGTCTGGCGGCGCAGCTCTTCGGTGAGCACCACTGCATCCTCGATGGCCATAGCGGCTCCCTGGGCGATGTGGGCAGTCATGGCGTGGGCGGCATCACCTATCAGCACCACCCGGCCCTGGTTCCAGGGAGCGGGAACCAAAATCGTTTCGAAGGGACGCAGAACCACCTTGCTGGGGTCGGTAATTTGTGCGCGTAGCTGGGCCAGCAAAGGGATATGGCGGTAGCCGTCCAGGCGCTTTTGCATCTCCTGGGCCAGGGCTGCTTCCGGGAAGCGCGGAGGAGAGCCGGGTGCGGCGTCGGTGATGAACATGTACATCAGGTTGGGGCCCAGCGGCACGATGCCCACCTTGGGATCTCCCATCCACATCCAGATATTGTCCACCTCCGCTGGGCGGGGCAGGTTGTAGCGCCAGACCACCTGACCCTCGTACTGGGGCTCGGGTGCGCCGGGGAAAGCCAATCGGCGTACCCTGGAGCGCAGGCCGTCGGCCCCTACCACCAGGTCGTACTCGCCGTGGCTGCCGTCGGTGAAGCTAACCTTGACCGAATGAGGGGTGGGCTCGAGGTGCGCTACCGTAAGCCCCAGGCGCACCCTGGCCCCAGCAGCCTGCGCCGCTTTCTGTAGAATACTGTGCAGCTTTGGCCGAGCAATGCCGTTCTGAGGAGGAAAATCCGGCCCCGCAATCTGCGGCTGGGGAAGGGTGGCGATTGGCTCGCCATCCGGCCGCCACATTACCAGCGAGGACATGGGGAACCCCTCCGCGATGGCTTCTTTGGCTAAGCCCAGAGCAGCCAGGGCCCGCAGCGCGTTGGCTAACTGAATGATGCCCACCCCGTAGACATCCCACTTGGGGTTGAGCTCGACGATCTCGGCCTTGATGCCGCTATTCTTGAGACCCACGGCGGTGCATAAGCCTGCGATGCCGCCCCCTACAATCAGTATCTTTTCTACGCTTGGCATGGTTCCCCCCAACCTAGACCCTGACCCCCCTTCCGAAGGCCGCAGGGCTCAGGGTCTCTAACTGACAACGATTGCGCTGGGTGCCCAGCCCGTCGATGCTGCCCTCGAGCACATCCCCTTCCCGCAAGAAGCGGTTGTAGTGCATCCCATTGCCTGCGGGCGAGCCGGTGCAGATCAGATCGCCGGGCCAGAGCTGCACATACGCCGAGATGTACTCGATCAGATGGGCCACCCCAAAGATCATGTCGGCAGTGGACTCATGCTGCATCACCTGGCCGTTGAGCTTGAGGGTGACGGTGAGGCTTTGTGGATCGGGGACGAAAGCGGCTGGGGTCAGGTAGGGGCCCACCGGCAAAAACCCTGGGGCGCTTTTTGAGATGAGCCAGTCCATGCCCATCTCGGGGATATCGGGCCGGTAGACCAGTTCGCGGGCGGTAATGTCGTTGACCACCACATAGCCGGCCACGTACTCGAGAGCAGCGGCGCGCGGTACGCGGCGGGCTGGTCGGCCCATAATGACCCCTAGTTCCAGCTCCCAGTCGGCCTGCTGGATCTCTGGGGGCAGCGTGATGGGGTCGAAGGGGCCAATGATGCTGGAGGGCAGCTTGGTGAAGACGAAGGGTTTGCCTCGCTGGGCCCGCTCGTCCATGCGCTGTACGCCCCAAACCCGCCGTTCCTCTGGGGTTTTGCCCTCGAGGTGGGGCCCTCCCTGGGCCACAATCAAGTCCACCACATGCTTTTTGTAGTTGGCACCGGAGCAGAAGATCTGCCGGGGTAGCACCGGGGGTAACACCTGGAGCTGCGACTCTGCGATGAAGGGCAGGCCGGTTGCCTGTCCGTTGCGGATGGCCTCTACTGCTGCGGCCAAGGCGGCAAAGTTGCGCGGCCAGTCTTCCAGCAAGCCCAGCACCTGCTCGGGCTGACGCAGCTCATACCCCAGCCGGGCGCACAGCGGGGCCAGGGCCGCAGCAGCGATCACCTGCCCTTCGATCACCACCCCTGCAAAGGCAGGGCCGCCCCCGGCGCTAAAGGTTCCCAGATGAAAAGGCTTCATGCACTGCCTCCTTCAAACCTGAATGGTGGGGGTCTTGGGGCTGGGTAGCCAGCCCTGGGCAGGTCGCTGACCCAGACGGTTGCGCAGCACCCCGATGCCTTCGACCTCGAGTTCGATCAAGTCACCGGGCTGAGGGTACTTTTGCAACTCCATCCCGCAGCCGAAACCCACCGTGCCCGAGCCCAACAGGGCGCCCGCCGGTAAGGGCTCACCGGCCGAGGCCCAGGCCACCAACTCTTCCAGCGACCACAACATGCTGCCGCTGTTGCCGCTCGACCAGACCTCGCCGTTGACCCGTGCGCTCATCTGTAATCCTCCGGCGGGCAGTTCGTCCAGGGTTACGATCACCGGCCCCACCGCATTGCAGAAGTGCTTGCCTTTGGAGGGGCCCAGCCGACCCTGCATCTCGCGGAGCTGGATGTCGCGGGCGCTGAAGTCGTTGAGGATGGTCAGGCCTAGGATGTGCTCCCGGGCCCGTTCGGGCTGGATGTCCCGTCCTCCACGGGCAATGACGATACCCAGCTCGAGCTCGTAGTCCATGCGCTCCTGGGCATAAAAGGGCCAGGGCACCTCCTCATCGGGGCCGATGAATGACAGCGCGTTGCCCATATAACCGATGGGGATCTCGTAGAGCACCGGACTCACCCCGTGGTTATTCAGGCGGGCGGCGTTGGTGAAGTGCACCTCAAAGGAAAGAAAGTCACGGTAGAGACTGGGGTCAATGGGAGCGACGAACTGGCCTCCTTCCGCTGCCAGGGTTTCCCCGCTGGTATCGGCGGCAGCCTGGGCCAGGGCCTCCAGGAAGGCCTCGCCGTTCTCGAGGGCCCGGCTCAGGCTGCCGGGAACCAGGGTGCAGGCCAGTTGCAGGGCAGCACCGGCGGTGGCCCCCCGTCGCTCGAAGGCCCGGCGGGCTGTGGTGCGCACGTCCACCCAACGGCCCGGATGGCCCAGGGCCTCGACCACAATGCGAACCTCGGGGCCATCTGGACTGGGGTAGCGAAGTCGGGCAATTTTCATGCGATCTCCTTTGCAAACAAACGTGGGACAAGGGCTCGAGCGTTCTCAAACTCCACCTGGTGGCGCCGGTCGCCCAGATAGGTCAGACCAGGGGCCGGGTCGTGGCCGGGGGGTAGCAGGGCGTAGGGCCAGTCCGTGCCAAAAACCACCTGTCTGCAGTCGGCTACCTCGAGGGTGGCGGCCAGGGCCGGGGCGTGGTTAGAAAGGCCGGTGTCGTAGTATAGCCGGCGCAGATAGGCCAGCGGCCCCTCGGGCACCTGCCCCGTGAGCTTGAGCCCTGGGGCCCGCTCGACCAGGGAGGCCAGCCGGTGGGCTAAAAAGGGAACAGCCCCCCCCAGATGGGCAAACTGGAAGCGGATCCGGGGGTAGCGATGGAAGACACCCGAGTAGAGCAGGTGGGTGATGGCCCGGGTGGTTTCGAAGGGAAACTCCAGTACCCAGACCGGGGTTTGCGCTAACGGGTTGGTATAAGGGGGAAGGGTGGGGTGCACAAAAACGTAAGCCCCCCGCCGATCGAGTTCAGCCATTAGGGGTTCCCACCGGGGATCGCCCAGGTAAAGGCCAGCGGTCTGGGTGAAAAGCGCCACCCCGTCCAGCCGGAGCACATCCAGGGCATGGGCCAGCTCGGCAAGGGCAGCCTCCACATCGGGCAGTGGTAGGGCAGCCAGCGCGGCATACCGCTTTGGGTGCTCCCGTACCAAAGCAGCGTAGAACTCGTTGACCTGGTGGGCCAGCTCGTTGGCCTGGGCCTGATCACCCAGAAATACCCCCGGCGGGGGCAGCGAAACCACTGTGGCTGCAATTTGGTACTGCGCCATCATCTCGAGCTGCGCCTCCACTGTCCAGGGGGGCACAGGGGCCGGGCCAAGAGCCTGAGCCACCTGGGTGCTGTAGGCAGGCGGCTCGAGGTGTCCATGGAGATCCAGTCGAGGCATGTTCACTCCAAGATGGCTACTACCCGGGCTGGGGCGGCGCTGGCTCCCACGATGCGCAAGGGAAAGCAACAAAGCTTGAAGCCGGTCTGAGGCAGGGCTCCCAGGTTGCACAGTCGTTCGATCTGCGCGTAGGGCAGATCGGCCTGATGGGCGGCCCAGAAAATGCCGGGACGCTGCTGCTCCAGGGCTTCCTGGGCCTGCAGGTACAGCGGGCGATCCCAGCCCCAGGCGTCAATTCCCATCACCCGCACCCCCTGCTCAAAGAGCCAGCGGGTGGCCTCCACCGTCACCCCCGGCCCCCGTTTCCAGTAGTCGGGCTGGCCGTAGAAGGCATCCCGTCCGGTGCGGATAAGTACAATGTCCAGCGGTCTCAGAGAGTGGCCGATGCGCGCCAGTTCGGACTGAACCTCTTCAAGCCGCACTGCGTCGCCGTCGGCCTTGTGGCGGAACTCCAGCACCACCCCTGGCGCAAAGCACCACTCCAGGGGAAGCTCGTCGATCCGCTGGGCAGGCCGCCCGCCAATCTGGGAGTTGTAGTGGTAGGGGGCGTCGAGGTGGGTGGAGCTGTGGGTGCCGAGCTGGGCGATGGTTTCCACCGCCCAGGCTTCGCCGTTACGCAGCAGCTCGGGGCCAATTCCAAAAAGCCGCTTCACCTCCTCTAACCCCTGGGTATGATCGGAGAACTCGATACGGATACGCTGAAACTCCGGAACCTCGGGGTGGCTGTTTTGGATCGGGGCCGATAGGTCAATGAAGCGTGCCACCCGTGCCTCCTAACCCTGCCCCCGCTTGCCCCAGGGGTTGTGCTGCTGGGTGTCGGGCACCAGGTCGATGTCGGCGGCCGCGGCCAGCTCCGGCCCGATGAGGGGGAAGGACTCCAGCATCGAGTCGGGCATGGCGGTGTTGCGGAAGAAGGTGTTGGAGCCCTGGGAAGGCCGCCAGCGCACCGGTTCCCAGTCGGGCACGTAGTTGCGCACCCCGCCGGTATTGACCTCGAGGCGCAGGCCGCTGCCGGGTTCGCGGAAGTAGAGGTAGGTCTGCTCGCCCATGCCGTGAATGCCTGGGCCGTACTCGAGGGGAATCCCGGCCTCTAGAAGCAGGTCGGCGGCCCGCTGGTGTGCCTCGCGGGTGTCTACCCAGAAGGCCAGGTGGTGGAGCCGGCCCGGGATGGGGGACATATCTTTAGCAAAGGCCAGGTCGTGGTTTTTCTCGTTGGTGGTGACCATGGCGAAGACTACGAAATCGGGGTTTTCCTCCAGGCCGTTGTAGCACATAAAGCGGAAGCCCAGCACCTCACGGAACCACTGGGCATCGCGCATCACGTCGGCGGTGGCTACGGTCACATGGTCAAGTTGGCGCGGCTCCAAACCCCCTCCGGCAAAGCGCTGGGGCCGTTCGGGAAAGGTGGAGGCCAGATGGGGCGGGGCTTTGTAGCGCTCAACCTCCCAGACCAGCTCGATGAGGTGCCCGCCGGGCGAGCGGAAGCGGTAGGCCGGCCCATGGCCGAAGCTGTGCGGGATCCACTCGCCCTGGATACCGCTTCGTTCGATGTTTTGTACAGCCTGCTCGAGGTCTTCGGCGCTCCAGGTACGCCAGGCCGCATGGCCCAGGGCGGCATGGGGGCCCTCGCTCAGAATGACGCTGTAGGTGTAGTAGTCCCCCCAGCAGCGCAGGTACGCGCGCTGCTCTTCTCGATGCACCAGGTACAACCCACCGATACCGGTGAAAAAGCGCAGGGACTCCTCGAGCCTAGGGGTGATGAGTTCCACGTGGATGAGTTGGGCTAACAAACACTTGGGCATGGTGCTTCCTTTCCGCGCAGGTGCGCTATCCTAAGGGCCGGCCCCCGTCCACCGGTAGAACAGCCCCGGTGGTGTGGGGCAGGTGGACTGCAGCGGCGTACACCGCTTGCGCTACGTCCTCGGCAGTGGCCAGGCGGCCCAGGGGGGTGCGGGTACGCTGGGCCTCGAGCAAGGCCGGATCCATCCGGCTGGCGTACTCCCCCAGCACCCAGCCCGGTGAGACCGAGACCACCCGGATGCGGGGGGCCAGGGCACGGGCCAGCGAGCGGGTCAGGGAGTCGAGGGCGGCCTTGCTGGCACAGTAGGCGATGTTGCTGCCCAGGCCGGTCTGGGCCGCTACCGAGGAGATGTTGACGATCAGCGGCGCGGGGCTTTGTTCGAGCAGGCCTCGGAAGGCCCGTACTGTGGCAAAGGCCCCCCGCCAGTTGGTGCGAAAAATTTGGTCGATCAGCTCGTCATCCAGGGCCTCGAGGTCGTCGTGGGGGACAGGCCGGGTGATACCGGCGTTGTTGACCAGCAGGTCGAGGCGGCCGTACTGCTCGGCCACGCGCCGAGCCGCCTGCTCAAGGGTCGGGCTCTGGGTCACATCGGCCTGCAGGCTGAGGTGGCCTCCGCCGGGCAGGCTTTCGAGCAGGCGGGCTGCTTTTTGGGGGTCGCTGCGATAGAGCACCACCACCTGGGCCCCGGCTTGGGCCAGGCGGTGGCAGATGGCGCTGCCAATGCCGCCAGTGCCCCCGGTGATCACCACCACCTGCCCCTGCATTAGTGGATGGCCACCTCCTTTCCGTAGCGGCGTACCCGCAGGTCGCACTGGGCCTTGTGCCCCCAGAAGCCCTCCAGCGCGCACAGGCGGGAGCCATAGGTGCCAATAAGGGCGCTGGCTTCGGGGCTTACTTTCTGATAGGTTACGGTTTTGAGGAACTTACCCACCCAGAGGCCACCGCTGTAGCGCGCGGCTTTGCGGGTGGGTAAGGTATGGTTGGTGCCAATTACCTTATCGCCATAGGCCACGTTGGTTTGCGGCCCTAAGAACAAAGCCCCGTAGTTGCGCAAGCGCTGCAAAAAGTATTCGGGGTTGCGCGTCAGTACCTCCACGTGCTCGCTGGCGATGCGGTCGGCCTCAAGCACCGCCTCTTCCTCGTTTTCGACCAAGATAATTTCGCCGTAGTCGCGCCAGGCTGCCCCGGCCACGTCGGCGGTGGGGAGGGTTTGTAGCTGCCGCTCGATCTCCTGGAGGGTTTCCTGGGCCAAGGCCTTGCTGGTGGTGATGAGCACCGCCGGGGAGGTGGGGCCGTGCTCGGCCTGGCCCAGCAGGTCGGTGGCCACCATCTCGGCATCGGCGCTGTCGTCGGCTATGACCAGTACCTCGGTGGGGCCGGCCAGGAGGTCAATGCCTACCCGACCAAAAAGCTGGCGTTTGGCCTCGGCGATATAAGCGTTGCCGGGGCCACAGAGCATGTCCACCGGGGCCATGCTCTGTGTGCCCAGGGCCATGGCGGCCACGGCCTGCACCCCGCCCAGCAAGTAGATCTCGTCGGCCCCGGCCATGGCCATGGCCGCGACGGTGGCCGCGGGGAGCTGACCTTTGAGAGGAGGTGTGCAGGCCACGATGCGCCGCACCCCAGCCTCTCGGGCGGTCACGATGCTCATATGGGCCGAGGCCACCATGGCGTAGCGCCCGCCGGGCACATAGCAGCCCACGCTATCTACCGGTATATGCTTGTGCCCCAGCACCACCCCCGGCAGGGTCTCGACCTCGAGGTCTTGCAAGGTCTGGCGCTGGTGGCGGGCAAAGTTGCGAATCTGCTCCTGGGCGAAGGCGATATCCTCCAGCACTTGCGGGGGCAGACTGGCCATGGCCCTTTCAATTTCCTCAGCAGAGAGCTGGAAGGAAGGGGGTGACCAATGGTCGAACTGCTCGGAGTAGGCCCGCACCGCAGCATCGCCCTGGGCTTCCACCTCGCGCAGTATCTGCTCGACGGTGCGCTGTATCTCCAGATCGGCCTGGAAGCGTGCTTGCTGGGATAAACCCGATTTGATGATTTTTGCCATACAACCTCCTATTCGCCAAAAGATGCAGCCTGTACGAGCTCGAGCAGGATGCCTGCGTTGTCGCAGATAAAGGCCATGGGTTCGCCTCCGATGCGCTGGTGCAGCAGCACCCGCACCCCCCGTGCGCGCAGGGCCTCCACGGCCTGATCCACATCGGGCACGGCAAAGGCCAGGTGCTTGGTACCGTGGGTGCGCAAATCGGTATGGGGCTGCCGCCGCTCCTCAGGCAGGGCCTGGGCCCCCACGACCTCGAAAAGCTCGAGGCGGAAAGCCCCCCGCCGCAAAAAGGCCACCCGGGCTGGAATCTGTTCAATGAACAGCTCTTTTTCTGGCTCGAAGCCCAGCATCTCGCTGTACCAGCGGCGGCTGGCCTCGAGGTCGGGCACGCTCAGGCCCACATGGTGCGGGCGCAGCTCAAACACGGTGCACCTCCCAGGGGTTTTGGTTGAGGGTGAGGGGGTTGCTTGTTAGGTAGGAGACGAACAGCCCTTCGGGGTCGCGCTGGGCTCGGATGGCCTGTAACCGGGCCCAGTTCGCATCGCTCATAAACTTGAGCGAGCGGGTGGTGAAGTCGGAGTCGCCCAGGTACTGCCCCAACGTGACGGGCTCGAGGGTGGCCATCTGCCGAGCCAGCCAGCTACGGCAGCGCGCATCATCGGCCTCATCCTCCCAGATGGTGTAGATGGCCAGATAAATCTCGCTTTGGAGCGAAAGGGCCATATCGGGCAGGGGTCGCAAGGGGGCCATGCTAAACCAGAGGGTGAAGGTTTTGGCGGTCGGTGGTTGGGTGAAAGCCTCGTGCAAGCGGGGCACCACCTCCGCTGGGCTTCCTTGCAGCCAGGCGTTGTCCACCGCATAACGGCAGCCCTCGGGGTTTTGTCGTAGCTGCTCCTGGCGCTCCTGGGCAAAGCTGGTGGGCTGGGCCACCTGGTGCACCAGGGCCCGCTCCAGCACCGGACAGGTTTCGAGCAGGGCCAGGGCTTCGCGCCCTTCCTCCGGGGTGTCCACCATGGCCAGGCCGTGCACCACCAGGGCATGGCGATCCATGCCCGGGGGTACCAGGCTGAGCGCTACCAGCTCCACCCGGGTGTCCACCGCTGCGTGGGTTTCCTGAAGCCAGGTGAGCACCTCTTGCCAGCAGTCCAGCGGGTAGATCTGGGTGCTCTGGGTGAGGGCTTTGGGCAGAGGCCGGGTTTGCAGGTAAAACCGGGTCACCACCCCAAAAAACCCCGGCCCTGCCCCGCGAGCGGCCCAGAAGAGGTCGGGGTTGTGCTGGGCATCGGCCCGCACCAGCTCACCCTGGGCGGTCACCACATCCATCGCTACAATGGCTTCAGCGGCCCAGCCCCAGCCCCGGCAGTTCCAGCCCATCCCGCCCTGTAAGAGAAAGCCGCCCAGGCCTACCGTTGGACAGTGCCCCCCGTGGAACATGCGGCCCCGGGCTTCGAGGTAAGGGGCTAGGGTCTGGCCCCCCTTAACCGCTGGACTCACCTGCACAATGCCTGTGGCCTCGTCGTAGGCCATCGTCTGCATCCGCGATAAATCAAGCAAGATTGCCTGATCACGCAGGCCCCAGGCCGCCCAGCTATGTCCTCCGGAGCGCACCGCCACCTTAAGCCCTTGTTCCTTGGCCAGCCGCACCGCGGCCACCACATCCTGCTCGTCCTCGGCAAAGAGGACTGCTTTTGGGTAGCGCGCGGGTCTGCGTCCGTTGAAGATGCGCCCCACACGGGCTTCTTCGTAGCCTGCATCCCCTTGCCAGAAGATCTCACCTTTGAATTTCATAAAGCTCGAGTTCCTCCATCCACCGCAAAATCGGAGGCGGTGATCCAGTTGGACTCGTCCGACGCCAAAAACACCGCCATCCAGGCCACGTCCTCTGGCTGGCCGAAGCGGCCCAGCATGTGCTTCTTGAGCCACAGTGCACGGATCTCTGGGTCAGCGATGACCGGAGCGGTAGCCCCCGTTACCACCAGGCCCGGCGAGATGGTATTGGCCCGGATGCCATAGGGTGCTCCCTCGAGGGCTAGCTGCCGGGTCATGGCCAGCACCCCCCCTTTGCCTGCGCAGTGGGCCAGGGCCGGACTCCGCTCGAGCACGCCGTAAGCGTTGGCTGAAGCAAAATTGATGATAGAGCCGCCGTTTTGCTTGAGGTAGGGCCAGGCTGCCTGGCAGACCAGGAAGACTGTGTCCAGCTCGGCCTCCAGGGTGCGCTTCCACTCGGCAAAGCTCAGCGCCTCGATGGGTTTGAAAACAGCGGCAGCGGCGGCGTTTACCAGCACATCGAGGCGCTGGTGCAGACCCAGGGCATACGCGACCCAACGCTGTACCTCGGCCGGGCGGGTTAGGTCGCAGGGGTGGAGGCTGGCCAGCTCGAGGCCTTCGGAGCGGGCTGCCTCGAGGGTGGCCTGGGTTGCGGAGGCATCCAGATCGCAACCCACCACCCAGGCCCCATGCCGGGCAAACATCAAGGCGCAGGCCTGACCAATGCCGCTGCCAATCCCGCTGACCAGGGCCACTTTACCGGCCAGACGTTGAGAACGACTTTTGTGCAGAACCTCGTTCAATCTCAGTCCTCCTTTAATGGGGTATGCCCAGCTCGGTCTGCTGGCCCTCCAGGTCGGTGCGCACGAAGCGGTTGTAGGCTACCCAGATCTCGCGGAAGCGGCCCTGTTCCAGGGTGTACAAAATCAGGCCGTGGAAATCGAAGCGCTCACCTGCGCGCACCGCGCCGAAGGGTGAAACAGGATCTTCCTGGAGGGCCATGAACTGGGCCCACATCTGCACAGCCAGCCCAGTCGAGTTGGCCACAAAGCGCCTGATGTGCAGCGTCTCGCGAAAGGTGCGCCAGATGCGGGCGTAGTGTTTCTGCATGCTCTCGATGCCGCGGAGCTCGAGGGTGCCGTTGAGCACGTAGACGTTGGGGGTTAGAAATTCCTCGAAAACCGTTGGGTCTTGCGCGTTGAAACGGCGGATGTACTCGTCGTAGCGGTCGCGGGTCATCAAGCACTCCTTCCTAGATAGGCCCATTGCAGCAGCTCTGGCTGGCGTAGCAAAGCCGAGGCCGGGCCGCTGTACACCAGCCGCCCCTGGTTCATCACCAGGGCCTGGTGGCCCAGGGAGAGGGCCAGCCTGGCAAACTGTTCCACCAGCAAGACCCCCACCCCCCCTTCGGCCAGACCCTTGAGCACCGGCAGCAGTCGCTTGACCACCAGCGGTGCCAGTCCCAGCGACATCTCGTCTACCAAGAGCACCTGCGGCCTGCTCAGAATGGCCCGGGCCAGCACCACCATCTGCTGCTCACCTCCAGAAAGCTGACCGGCGGGGGTATGGCGGCGTTTTTCTAGCTCAGGGAAGAGGCGAAAGGCCTCCTCGAGGCCATCCCGCGCGCCCACCCGCAGGTTCTCCTCCACGCTCAAGGTAGGGAAGACCACCCGACCTTGCTGCACATGGGATAGCCCGGCTCGTGCGCGAACCACCCTGGAGGCCCGGCTCATCTCCCGACCGCAGAGCTCTAAGCGGCCTGCTTGGATGGGAAGAATGCCAGAAAGGGCCTCGAGCAGGCTGGTCTTGCCGGCTCCGTTGGGGCCCAGTAGCACGGTTACCTCACCCAGTGGCACGCTAAAACTCACCCCGCGCACCACCACTGCTTCCCCACGGGCTACACAGAGCCCCTCAACCCGCAAGCTCATGCCAGCACCTCCTCGCCCAGATAGGCCGCGGCCACCCGCGGGCTCGATAGCACCCTGGTGGTGGGGCCTGCTTCGATCAAGCAACCGAAGTCCAGCACCACCACCTCGCTGCAAGCGGCCCGTACCACTTCCATGTCGTGTTCGATGAGAATCACCGAACAGCCGTAGCGGGCTGGTATACCGGCAATTTGCCGGGCCAGTTGTAGGCTTTCTTCGCTCGAGAGCCCCGCGGCTGGTTCGTCCAGCAGTACCACCTTGGGTCGAGACAGCAGGATGCCGGCCACCTCGAGCCTGCGCCGGGTACCCATGTTTAGGCTGTGCAACTCCAGGCCCAACTCGGTCAACCCGGCAAATTCCAGGGCCCAGGCCAGCTCTTCCTTCGGCAGGGCACGCCCGGCAGAGAGCTCCAGGTAGGCCTGCACACTCAGCTCGGGGATGGTGCGATCCTGCTGGAAGCTACGGCGCAGCCCGGCGCGGGCCCGCTGTGCGGCGCTCCACCCTTCCAGGCTTCGCCCCTCGAGCTGCACGCGTCCCTGGTAGGGCGTGAAGCCGCTAAGGGCATCTACCAGACTCGATTTGCCTGCACCATTGGGCCCTATTAGCCCCAGCACCTGGCCTTCCTTAAGGCTGAAGCTCACCTTGTTGAGGGCCAGCACCTGCCCGTAGGCTACGCAAAGGTTTTGAACCTCGAGCACCACCTGGTCGCTGGGGGTGTGGGCGGCGGGTGCCGGGGCCGCTGGCGGTGGAAGCGGTGGTGTCGCAGCGGGCTTTTTTTGCCGGGCTGCCACCTCGAAAATGCCCCCTCCGGCTTTTAGAGCAGCAATCGTGCCCAGGGCAAAAATGAGGTTGCCCAGGTTCTGCGAAAGATGCAAGCGGCCCAGCACCTCGGGCACCAGCCAGGCCATCACCCCGGCCAGCACGGCCCCGGCGGGGTAGCGCGCCCCCACCATAATCGCGCTGGCGAACAGAATCAGTGAAGCGGTGGGTGAAAAGTTGGTGGCGCTCAGCAAGCCCACCTGCCCGGCCAGAAGCCCTCCGCTCAGACCGGCTATAAAAGCGCTCATGGCGAAGGCCCACAGCTTGGTAGCGGCCACGTTCAGACCCATAGCTGCTGCGGCGCGCTCACTGTGCTTGACCGCCAGCCAGGCGCTGCCGAGGCGGCTGCGGTACAGGGCGTTTACCCCCAGCACCAGAAGTACAAAAAGGAACAGGCAAAACCAGTAATAACTGCGGTCGTGGGACAAAAAATCGGGCCGCAGCACCGGCTTTCCCATCACCCCACCGGGAAAGTTCAGGATGGTAAAGAACAGATCGGCCACCGCTGCAAAGCCAAAAGTGACCACTGCCAGATGCACCCCCCGCACCCGCAGAGCCGGTAAGCCGATGACGATGCCCAGCGGCACGGCTACCAGCGCACCAATCAAAACCTGTAGGACAAAGGGAATGGGTAGATTGTTGGCGTTAAAGTAGGCCACCATCCACCCCCCCACCCCGGCAAAAGAAAGCTGCCCCAGCGAGATCATCCCGGCCATACCGCTTACCAGCCCCACACTCAGGGTGACCATGCTTGAGATCAGCATGCTGGTTAGCAAAAAAAGCCAGTAGTTGGGCAGCAGCAGGGGCAGAAGGGCCAGCGCAACCAACGCCAGAAGGAACCAGGGGCTAGCGCGCAGCATCCCAGACCTCCTTGCGCTGTATCCACAGCAACGCGGCCAGCATTACCAGGAACCACAGGGCCTGTCGGTAAGGGGCCACGGCGGGGAGGCTCGAGGCCAGTCCCTCGATGAGCCCGATACCCAAGCCGCCCAGAATGGTAAGGGGGAAGCTTTTGAAAAGTCCCAGCAAAGCCGCGGCCATTCCCGGAAGCACCAGCAGCGATAACACTGGAAACTCCGGTGAACGGCTGGGGGCGATGAGCAGAATTGCCAGGCAGGAGATCGCCCCGGCCACTGCCCAGACTCCCACGGTAAGGGCCTGGGCTGGAACCCCCAGCAGCTCAGCAGCGGTGGGCCGCTCGGCCAGGGCCCGCAGCCAGACCCCCAGCAAGGTGCGCTGCAAGAGAAGTGAGATGCCCCCAGCCAGCAGCAGTGCTGTGCCAAGGATGACCAGCGCCAGGTGAGGAATCACCAGACCGCCCACCCACAGGCTGCCGGTGCCCACCAGATTTGGCACCGGCCTGGGATCGCTACCAAAAATCCACAGGCCCACCGTAAGGATGCCGATCAGAAAAGCAATGGTCACCGACGAACGCACCTGTAAAGAGGCCTCGGAGAACCAGTGGGCCATCACCCCGCCCAACAAACCCCCCAGGGCTGTTGAGGTTAGCAGCCCGCTGGCCACCGCAAGCCCCAGCGGCCAGTGGTTTTCGTAGCAGACCAGCACCACAAACATTCCGAACACCCCAATGGCCGCCTGGGCCAGGTTGAGCACCCCCACCATGCGGTATAGCAGCACCACGCAGACCCCTAGCAGCGCGTATACACCACCAGAGACCAGACCGGCGATCGCGGCTTGGATCATCGCGGGCTCCTGGGCGGGTTAGCGCTGGGGTGCTTGCAGCCGGATCCAGCCCGGATAGGCCAGGAAGTACTGCCCGTCCCGCAGCTCGAGCACTTTGATGCTCTGGTTGGAGCGGTGGGCCTGGGCGTTGCCAAAGGTATAGGCATTGCCCATCAGCGGGGTGCGATAGGGACGCATGCTTTTGAACGCTGCGGTCACGCTTTCACGGGTGATCTCACCCCTGATGGTTTTGACGGTATCCACAAAGATCTGAGCAGCCAGGTAGCTGGCCAGGCTGAAGGCGGTGAGGGGGATGTTGTTCTGGCGAGAAAGTTCGCGCCAGTCGTTGAGGATGGGGTTGTTGCCTAAGTAGGGTTCTAGTTCAGAGGATACCAGCACCCCATTGGCGCTCGAGCCCATGGCCTTGGCAAAGGCTTCGGTGTAGGTTGAAGGGAGGAACAGCCACTGGCTGGCCTTCAGAAGCCCCTGGGTCTTGACCGCGTTCATCCAGGAGATGGCAAAAGCATCGCTGCCAGCAAACAACGTGGCTTCACAACCAGCCTGACGGGCCCGCAAAACCAACGGTGTAGGGTCGTCGCCGGGCTTGTAGCTGTAGTCTTGTATCAGTATTTTTTTCCCGGTGATCTGCTCAAAGTCGGCCACGGCTTGACGGTAGGCGGGCTCGAGGCCGGGTAGCTGGGCGAAAAAGGCGCAGATTTTCTCCTTCTTCAGGTTGAGCGCCGCGTACTGTAAGACCAGGGTGCTGGCGGTAAACGGCCCGGTGTTCACCGGTGAGATGTTGGGGCTGTTAAAGCAGACCGGATCCACCCCGGTTCCCTGGATCGAGACCACGCCCTTTTGTACGTAATAAGCGGCATTGACGCTGCACTCCAGAGCGCTGGCGCTGCCCACAAGGGCCACCACGCCGATGTCGTCTACCAGCCGACGGGCGGCCTGGCTGGCGGCAGCCGGGTTGGTTCTATCGTCCTCGGCGTAGAACTCAATTTTCCGCCCCCCAATGCCCCCTTGGGCATTCAGCCTATCGAAGTAGGCCTTGAGTATTTTGGCCGGCTCGGGCTGGATGAACCCCCCACTCATCCCCCCGATGAACCCCACCTTGATGGGACTCTGGGCCAGGGCCGATCCCAGCACCACAACCCCCAGAACAAAAGCGCCAAACAAGCCGATTCTCCTCATACCTCCTCCTTGCGGGCGACCCAACTCGACTCCTGAGCCTCGAGCCCAGCCGCACTTATGTCTACAGATGAGCAAACTATATACACTTTTGTCTTTTAATGTCAATAGAGGTATATTGTCCACAGTTTGAGGCGATATGATGAAGGAAGAAGCCAGCCGCGATGGACAAAACGTGCTACTGATCCATGACCTGCTGCGGCACTCGATTCTGCGAGGAAGTCTGGCTCCGGGTCAGGTCACCAGCCAGCTCGAGCTGGCCCGCGACCTTGGGGTGGGCCGCACCCCCTTGCGCGAGGCGCTGCGGCTGCTGCAGCGGGAGGGCTTGGTGGTACAGGAACCCAACCGGCGGGTGCGGATTGCCGAGCTATCAATATCGGATGCCGAGCAGATCTATACCATGCGCATTGCCCTCGAGGCTGCCGCCATCCGCATGACCGTACCTACCCTGACCCCAGAAGACCTGGCCGAACTCGAGGGCCTCTACGCCCAGATGGAGCATTACATGCGCACCCAGGACTTTGAGCGCATGGATGTGCCGCACCGGGCCTTCCACCTGGGTCTGGTTCGCGCCGCAGGGCCCCGCTGGCTCGAGGAGATCGGGCAGCTCTTCGATCACGCTGAACGCTACCGGGTTGCTTTTTTCCGCGCACGTCCTGAGCGAGGCTATCTGCGCCAAGCTGAACACCGAGCGATGCTGGATGCTGCTGTAGGCCGCGATGTAGAGCGAACCATTGCGTGCATGGCCCAGCATTACGCTCACACCGCGCTGGTGGTCTTTTCGCAGCTTCAGCCTGGTTATACCTCAACCAGACTAAACGCGATCCTCGAGGTTGTAGCACCGGGTGTTTTGGCTAAGCTTAGTTTTTAGCGCGATCTGGTTTCACAGAGGTATAGAGGTATATGGCTGTGAGGCTGGATGGACACTGCTTGCGAAATGCAATAATACCGTTTCCGTTTGAATCCTTCACCGGGAGCAGAAAAGCATTTCGGTCGTATCGTTTAGGCTTGTTAAAGTGAACGATGCTACCGAAATGCGTATAAAAAGCGCGCCTCACTGCTGTGAGGCGCAGCATAAAACCCCTGGTTGAGCCCAGCCGCGGAAGGTTTAGCGGGTGCGACCGGCCAGCAAGTCCTCAGCGGCTTTCTGGGCCTTGTCCAATGCAGCTTTGGGGGTGGCCTGGCCCAGCACGGCCTCTTTGATGGCCTGCCCCAGGATGTCGAAGCGGATCTGCTCCCAGTCGGAAAGGGCCGGCTCGAACTTGGCGTAGCGGGCCTGGGTGATGGCCACGCCAAAGCCCGGGTTCTGCTTGATGTAGCGGGTTACCACGGGATCGGCACCCGAGCCCAGGTTGACCGGCACGTAGTTGGTGGCGACCCCGAAAACCGCCTGCACCCTGGGCGAGATCACGAACTTTAGGAAGTCGGCGGCGACCTTTTTCTCTTTTTCGTCGGCCCGCTTAAAGACCACCAGGTTGGTGCCCTGCACCAGTCCAAAACCGGGCTGCTTGTCGGTGCGGCCCGGCAGCGGGGCCACACCCAGGTCGAACTTAGCAGCCTGCAGATAGAAGCTGTAACCCGCCGAAGTGTCGGTGGAGAAGGCGTAGGGCCCCACACCGAAGTTGGCGTTGATGAAGCCGCTGGTAATGGGCCGGGCCCAGCCCTCCTTGACCCCCTGCACCAAGAGCTCGAGCGCCTCGACAGCCTTAGGCGAGTTAAGCACCAGCTTGCCGTTTTGCAGGTAGCTTCCGCCCAGGGTGAAGAACCAGTACGAGAAGGTCGAGGTGTCGGGCTGGAAGAAGTAGACCGGGGCTTTTTCCCCCTGGGAAATTTGCTTGGCGGTGGCTATGAACGCGCTGATGGTGGTGGGTACCTTGGCGTTGTATTTCTTGAGCAGGTCGCGGTTGTAGTACAGAATTTGGATGCTCTTGTTGAAGGGAACCCCGTAGATCTGCTTGTTAAAGGTCACTGCGTTGACAAAAAGGGGGTTGACCCCCTTCAGGTCTATACCCAGCGCGGACATGGGCGTCAGGGCGTCGGACTCGAGGTACAGCGCCATGTTGTTCTCGAAGGCCTGGGCCATCACCGGCACCTTGCCGCTGGCGAAGGCAGCTTTGATCTTGGTGGAGAGATCGCGGTAGTTGCCCTGTGCAATGGGGCGCACGCACACCTGGCCGTTCTGGGTTCGGTTGAACTCCACCACCAGGTTTTCCAGGGCGGTCTTGGGGGCACCACCGGTAAAGCCGTGCCACAGCTCGGCCACCACGCCGGCCTTCTCACACTGGCTCTTGATGATCTCCTCGGGCCGCTGCTGCGCTAGGGACAGGCTCAGGAAAGCAAAAAAAGCGATGGTTAGATATCTCATCTCACGTCTCCTTCTCGTTTGTTTATACCCACAACAACGTCAGCTAAGGGTCAGGTCACCTACTACATTACCTTATGGTAGGCCTACTTGATTCCGCTGCGGGCCACCCCCTGGATAAACTGCCGCTGAGCCAAAAAATATCCCAGCACAATGGGCAAAATAGCCAGCGTTGAGGCGGCCATCAGAGCCCCGTAGTCGCTGCCGGCCTCTCCGATGAACACCTGCAGGCCCCGCTGGATGGTGTACATCTCGGGCCGGTCGGTCACGATCAAGGGCCACAGCAGGGCGTTGTAGGCGCCTAAAAAAGTAAAGATGCCATAGGTGACCAGCCCTGGTATCGAGAGCGGCAGGGCAATGCGCACGAGCTGCGTCCAGTAGCTGGCCCCGTCAATCCGGGCTGCATCGAACAGATCCCTGGGCAGCGAGAGGTAAAACTGCCGCAGCAGGAAAATCCCGAACACCGAGGCCAGCCAGGGCACCACCAGGGCGTAGTAGGTGTTGATCCACTCGAGCCTCGAGAGCAGGATGTAGCTGGGAATCAGCAGCACCTCGCCGGGAATCATCAGAGTCGCCAGGATCACGAGCCAGACCAGGTTCTTACCGGGGAACTCGATGCGGGCCAGGGCAAAGGCGGCCATGGCAGCCAGCAGCAGGCCCACCAGCACCTGGGTTCCCGCGGTAAAGAAGCTGTTGAAGAAATACCGCCCAAAGGGGGCGGCCAGCCAGGCCTCGCGGTAGTTGTGGAACACATACCCCAGCACGCCGGGGGCCAGGTTGACCCACTCCAGCCGCCAGTCATCGCCGCTCGAGCGCACCGCATCGGGTGGCAGCTCGGGCTGGTGGCTTGGGTAGCTTTTGGAGAGCAGCACCACCACTGGGAGCAGCCGGAAAGACTCGCCCGAGGCGTTGGTGAAAGTGATCTCCCAGTGATCCTCCTGGTAACGGGTGCGAATCTGGGTGCCCTCGGCCCGGGGTCGCTGAAAGCGCCCACGGCCGTAGGAATAAAGACCTGGGGCTCCGGCCCCATCTCGCCCGTATGGATTCGCAGGGTGATGGTGCGGCCATCCTCGTAGCCGCCCCACAGGGGGCTTCCGCCCTGGGCGCCCAGCCGGGCCGCGGCCATCCAGTTGACGGGCTTGAGCCGCTCGGGAATCCAGACAGGCTGGGCCTGCTGGGCTTCCTGGGGGCTTTTCAGGCTGGTGGCCAGCATCCAGTAAAAGGGAAAGGCCATCGCAACGGCCCCCAGACTCAAAACCAGGTAGATGAGCAAGCGGCCCAGAATAGAGCCAAGGGTCATCGGGCGCCCTCCGGGGTACTCAGGGCCACGTCTTGGGCCTTCAGCTTTCTGACAACCCGCACAAACCCAGGCCTTCGGGCTACCAGCCCACCTGGGGGCATAAGATCTGCTGCAGAACCAGTTCTAAGCTTCATAGGTCACCTTGCGCTCGAGCACCCGCTGCTGCACCAGCGTGAGCACCAAAATAACGGCGAACACCACCACCGCGATGGCGCTGGCATAGGAGAAATCCGAGTCGCGGAAGCCCTTGTTGTACAGGTATAGGGTGATGGTCAGGGTGTCTTGCAAGACCCCGCCGGTGGGGGTCATGATCAGCACCTGGGTGAAGACCTGAAAGCCACCGATCAGCCCCAGCGTCGAGAGGAAGAAGGTGGTAGGGGAGAGCAGGGGCCAGGTGATATAGCGCTGCTGCTGCCACCAGCTTGCGCCATCGAGCTGGGCTGCCTCGTAGTACTCTTTGGGGATGTTTTGCAGCCCGGCCAGAATGACCACCACCTGATAGCCCAGCAGGTGCCACAGGCTCATCACCATAATCGCCACAAAAGCCACGCTGGGCCCGGCCCAGAAGCCCTTGAGCTCGAGGCCCAGGGGCGCCAAGGCCAGGGCAAAGATGCCCTGCGGGGTAGAGAGCCAGTCCAGGCCCGGCGTGCCCAGCACCCAGTTGAGAAAGCCAAACTCGGGGTGATAGATCCAGTCCCATACCGCAGCGGCAGCGGTGAGCGCCGTAATGTAGGGCAGGAAGTAGAGCGTGCGGAAGAAGCCCAGCAGGCGCACCCTTTCGTTGAGTAAAATGGCCACCAGCGTCGCCAGCAGAATCCCCAGGGGAACTGTAAAAATCACAAACCAGAAAGTGTTGCCCATCGCTTTCCAGAACAGAGGATCGCGTGTGAGCAGGATTTCGTAGTTAAGGAGCCCCGCGAACCTGCTCTGGCCGATGAAGTTAAACCGATCCAAAAACGAAAGCCACAGGGCGTACAGGCTGGGGATGATCTGCCAGACCAAGAGCAGCCCCACTGCAGGCCAGACCAGCACCCAGCCCCAGAAGCTGGCCTGTTCGCGCTCGCTCATCCGGGGCGCCCAGGCCCAGTAAAGAGCGCCCACCCCAAGCAGGGCTAGCAGCACAGCGGGGGCGGTGCTGTACCCCAGTCCGAGCCCCGCCAGCAGGAGCCCCAGGCCTGGTAGCAGGGCCGGTCGGAAGCTTCTAAGCATGGCCTCGAGGGTCACCCCAAAGAGCAGGATGGCTCCCATCCCATAGGCCCCGGGGGGGAGCAGCTCGAGCGCCACCGCCAGCCGAACCAGGGCCAGCAGCACCGCCAGGCCGAGCACCAGGGTGGGGCGATGGCCGAGTGAGTTTTTGAGCGCAGACCCACGAAGCATTTGCACGGCGTAAGTCTACCAGGACAGGATTTGTGAGGGGAGCGGGCGGCCGGCCTGGAAGGGTTCATCGGCTGGATACCAGAAACACCAGCCGCTGGCGGCTGGTGTTTTGGTGTGACCTGGTATGAATTTAGTCGTCGGCTGCCTGGCCGGAGGAAGGGGTCTGTGCCTGCTTTTTGCTACCGAACAACCGCCGGAAGAAGCCCAGGATTGGGTCGTAATACTCGTCCACCACCCGTTCTTTAAGCGGGATGATGGCGTTGTCGGTGATGTGGATGTGCTCGGGGCAGACCTCGGTGCAGCACTTGGTGATGTTGCAGTAGCCGATGCCGCCTTCGTTTTTGAGCATATCCAGGCGGTTTTCCACGTCCAGGGGGTGCATCTCGAGGCTGGCGGTGCGTACCAGCAAGCGCGGCCCAATAAAGCCGGTTTTTTCGTCGTGCTCGCGCAGCACGTGGCAAACGTTCTGGCACAGGAAGCACTCGATGCACTTCCTGAATTCCTGCACCCGATCCACGTCCTCCTGGAACATAATCCAGTCGGTGTTGGGCGCTGGGGTGAAGGGCTTGATTTTTTTGTTGGCTTCGTAGTTCCACTTCACATCGGTGGCCAGGTCACGGATCACCGGGAAGGTTTTCATGGGCCGCACCGTGACCGGCTTGCTGGTGTCGATGGTGTCCAGCCGGGTCATGCACATTAGGGTGGGCTTGCCGTTGACCTCGGCCCCGCAGGAGCCGCACTTGCCGGCCTTGCAGTTCCAGCGGCAGGCCAGGTCAGGGGCCTGCTCGGCCTGGATCTGGTGGATGGCGTCCAGCACCACCATGCCTTCTTGCACCTCGATGGTGTAGTCTTTCAACTCACCACCGTTGCGATCCCCCCGGAAAATTCTGAAGGTGACGGTCGACATCTCAGGCACCTACCTTGTCACTGAGCTCTTTGAGGTCTTTGGCCTCGGCTATCTTGCGCAGCTCCTCGGGCATCTCGGGTAGCGGCTCGGCCACCACTGTAAGGGTTCCATCGCTTTTGCGCCGGATGATGTGGTTGATTTTAGCAAAGGTGGGGTCGGGGTCGGGGTAGTCGAGGCGCGCGTGGCCCCCCCGGCTTTCCTTGCGGGCCAGGGCGGCCAGCACCACGGCCTCGGAAATCTCCACCATCAGGCGCATATCCAAAGCCGTGTGCCAGCCGGGGTTGTAGGCCCGGCTGCCTGAGACCGAGGTGTTCCAGGCCCGCTTTTTGAGGTTGGCTAGAATCTCGAGCTGGGCTTTGAGTTCGCTTTCTTCGCGCATGATGCCAGCGTTTTTCTGCATGGTGGCGCGAAGCTCTTTCATGAGGGCAAAGGGGTTTTCGCCCTGGGGGTTGTTGAAGGGTTGCAGGGCCTCGGCGATGTAGGCCCGCACCTGGGCCTCATCCACCTGGTAGGAGCCGGTCTGTTTGGCGGCGTACTCGGCGGCAGCCAGGCCGGCCCGCCGCCCAAACACCACCAGGTCGGACAGGGAGTTGCCCCCCAGGCGGTTGGCCCCGTGGAGACCGCCCGCCACCTCGCCTGCGGCGTACAGCCCCGGTACGTTGGTGGCCTGGGTGTCCGGGTCGACCCGCACCCCGCCCATCACGTAGTGGCAGGTGGGGCCCACCTCCATGGGTTCTTTGGTGATGTCCAGGTTGCCCAGCTTCATGAACTGGTGGTACATGCTGGGCAGTTTCTTTTTGATGTAGTCGGCGGGGCGGCGGCTGGCGATATCCAGGAAAACGCCGCCGTGGGGACTGCCCCGGCCTTCGTTGACCTCTTTGCGGATGGCCCTGGCCACCACGTCGCGGGTCAGCAGCTCCGGCGGGCGGCGGGCGTTGCGGTCACCCTGGAGCCAGCGCTCGGCCTCCTCCTCGGTTTCGGCAAACTCGCCTTTGTAGCGCTCGGGCACGTTGTCGAACATGAAGCGCCGGCCCTCGCTGTTCTTGAGAACACCTCCCTCACCCCGCACGCCTTCGGTGACCAGGATGCCCATCACGCTGGGCGGCCAGACCATTCCGGTGGGGTGGAACTGGATGAACTCCATATCGATCAGGTCGGCGCCCACCATGCTGGCCAGCGAGAAGCCGTCGCCGGTGCACTCCCAGGAGTTGGAGGTGACCTGGTAGATGCGGCCCAGCCCGCCCGTAGCCAGCACCACCGCCTTGGCCCGGAAGACCAGGAAGTCCCCGGTCTGGCGGTTAAAGCCCAGGGCCCCCACCACCCGACCGGCATCGGTCAGGAGGCGGTAGATGGTGGTTTCCATGTGGGCGTGGATGCCCATTTTTACCGCGTGATCCTGTAGGGTGCGGATGAGCTCGAGGCCGGTGCGGTCGCCGACGTGGGCCAGCCGGGGGTAGGAGTGCCCCCCGAAGTTGCGCTGGTTAATCCGGCCATCGGGGGTACGGTCGAAGACGGCGCCCCACTGCTCGAGCTCACGTACCCGGTCGGGGGCTTCTTTGGTGTAGTTCTCCACCATCTTCCAGTTGTTGAGCATGCCCCCACCCTTGAGGGTGTCGCGGAAATGCACTTTCCAGTTGTCTTCGGGGCGCACGTTGCCCATGGCAGCGGCCATGCCCCCTTCGGCCATCACAGTGTGGGCCTTGCCCAGCAGGCTCTTGGTAACCACCCCTACCTTGGCCCCTTGCTCGATGGCTGCGATGGCAGCCCGCAGACCGGCGCCGCCGGCGCCAATTACCAGTACGTCATAATCGTGGATTGTATAGGATTCCATACTTGGCTCCCTTTAGAACAGGCGAATGTCGGTGATGGTGCCCATGGAGCACAGGCGGATGTAGACGTCGGTGAACCACACCGAGAGCATGCTAACCACGCCCCAGAAGCCGTGGCTCTCGTTGATGCGGCTGATGCGCTGCCACAGGGTGTAGCGGGTCTTGTGTTTGGACATGCAGTTGAGGCAGCCGCCCGCCAGGTGCCGCCAGGCGTGGCAGGAGAAGGTGTAGTACGAGAGCAGAATCACGTTGCCCAGCATGATCAGGCTCCCGACGCCAATCCCAAAGCCATCCTCGAAGAAAAAGGCCTTGATGGCGTCGTACCAGAGGAAGGCCACCACCGGCACCGAGAGATACCAGAAGTAGCGGTGCAGGTTGTTTAGCACAAAGGGGAAAGCCCGCTCGCCGGTATAGGCTTTGCGCAGCTCCGGCACGGCGCAGGCCGGGGGATCCCAGAAGAAAGCCCGGTAGTAGGCTTTGCGGTAGTAGTAGCAGGTCGCGCGGAAGCCCAGCGGAATCCAGAGCACTAAGAAGGCTGGTGAAATGGCCAGCCAGTCCAGGTCTTTGGCGTGCACGCCAGGGATGGGTATGGAGTAGAACGGTGATAGGTAAGGCCCATACTCATAGTGTTGCCGGTTTAAAGCGACCCAAAAGGCGTAGAGGCCAAACAAGCCCAGGCTCAACACCGTGAAGAGGGGCTCGATCCACCAGGCGTCCTGCCGATCCGTTTTCCGAGATTCTATACCTGTAACAGGTTTCGTACTCATTTCTACTAAACTATAACGGTTTATGAGCAGGTATGGAAACCTCGGTAGGCCACATTGGTCGTGGAGCTGCACTGGTGTAATTAATAACACTCATTCCAAGTTATGCCGCTAGCACCCTTTGCTGGATAGCACCAGGGCGGGCTTTGGGGCGCTGGATTGACATTCTGGGCCCTCGAGCCCATAATTGTGGGCTGTTAAGACGCCCCTTGGGTGGCCGTCTGACAAAGCGCTGCGGTGTGTTTGAAAGCCGCAAGCTTATGGAGGATACGAGGTTGGAACTGTTTGGTTTTGGCCCGCACCTAATGATTGACGGCTACCATGCAAACCCTGAAAAACTGGCTGATTTTGAACTTGTTCGGCAGGTTCTGGATCAGCTTCCTGAAGAGATGGAGATGACCAAGGTGTTGCCGCCGGTGGTACAGCGCTACCCGGCGCTTCCCGGTCATGCGGAGGGGATTACGGGGGTGGTGATCATCGCCGAGAGCCACATTGCCATCCACACCTTCCCCAGCGAGCGTTTTATTAGCGTGGACATTTTTTCCTGTAAGGAATTCGATCTCGGCAAAGCCCTCAGGCGGGTGGTGGAGTACTTCGAGATTGGACGCTACGAGACCTACCTGATTAACCGGGGTAAGGAGTACCCCAAGGACCTCGAGCTGGCCCGGCAGATTGCGGCCGGGGAGCGGGAGTATATAGAGGCCCGCATCGGCTAGCTGGCGGAATTAACCCGACCAGCCCAGCCGGGCTGAGACGGCATCGGCGGCCTGGCGCACCCGCGCGCCGAGCTCGGGTAGGCGTTCGTTGGGAACGCGGGTGGTGGGGGCCGAAAGCGACATGGAGGCGACCACCTTGCCCCGGTTGTCGTGGATGGGGGCCGCGATGCAACGCACCCCGTCTTCGCGCTCTTCGTCATCCAGCACATAACGTTGTTGGCGGGCTTCCTGGAGGGTTTGCAAGAAGCCTTCCAGGGTGGTGATGGTCTTGGCGGTGTAGGGTTTGAAGGGCCCCGTGCCCACAATCCGGCGGATCTCCGGCTCACTGTGTTCCATGAGTAGAGCTTTGCCCACCCCGGTGCAGTAGATGGGGGCTCTGGCGCCGATGCGGGTGAACATGCGAATGAGCTGTCGCCCCTCGACCTGCGCGATATAGATAACCTCGTTGCCGTCTAGCACAGCCAGATTGACGGTTTCGTTCAGCTCGTCCACCAACTTTTCCATCTCGGGCATGGCAGCATCAATCAGTCCACCCCGCGTCAGGAAGGCCGAACCCACCTGATAAGCCCGCAGCCCCACCTTCCATAGGCCCTTGGACTCATCCCAGTCGGCAAAACCCCGGCGGCGCAGGGTCTCTAGGAGCCGGTAGGCGGTGCTGGGTGAGAGGTCGGTTCTGCGGGCTAGTTCTGAAAGGGAGAGGGTCTCGGCCTCAGAGAGAACTTCCAGCAGGTGCAGACCGCGCTCGAGCGTCCGCACCTCGCCCACCTCGGTGGAACGGCTGCGTCCTGGGCGGCGTTTGGTGTTCATGGCCTCAGCATAGGGGAGCCGGGGTATTTTTTCAATAAATGGAAAATAATCTCGTAGATTGACAAAATGATTCGACTGCGGCTAGGCTTTGAGCAAGCCGTGCACCCGGTGGTTTTACAGGAGACTGCTATGAGCGAAATGCCCAAAGGCGTGCAAATTATAGGCCCCAAACTCCCCGCTTCCGATACGGTGCTGACCCCTGAGGCCCTGGCTTTTCTGGCTGGGCTTCAGCGCGAGTTCAACGCGGTGCGCAAGGGTTTGTTGCAGCGCCGCGCCGAGGTGGCCCAGCGCATTCAGGCTGGTGAGAAGCCGGCTTTCCTCGAGCACACCCGGTTTATTCGGGAAGGGGACTGGAAGGTGGCCCCCGCCCCCCCCGACCTCAACGACCGCCGGGTCGAGATTACCGGCCCCACCGAACGCAAAATGATGATCAATGCCCTCAACTCCGGGGCCAAGGTTTTCATGGCTGACTGCGAGGACGCGCTCTCACCCACCTGGGAAAACGTGGTGCAGGGTCAGCAAAACCTGATGGATGCGGTACGCCGTACCATTCACCTGAGCACCCCCGAGAAGGAGTACCGGCTGAACGAGAAAATTGCCACGTTGGTGGTGCGCCCTAGGGGCTGGCATCTGAATGAGCGGCACGTGTTGGTGGATGGCGAACCCATGTCCGGAAGCCTCTTCGACTTCGGGCTTTATTTTTTCCACAACGCCCACGAGCTACTAAAGCGCGGTAGCGGCCCCTACTTCTACCTGCCCAAGCTGGAGAACCACCTCGAGGCCCGCCTCTGGAACGACGTCTTCAAGTTTGCCCAGAGCTATATGGGCATTCCCCAGGGCACCATCCGGGCCACGGTGCTCATCGAGACCATCCTGGCCGCTTTCGAGATGGAGGAAATCCTCTACGAATTGCGCGAACACGCCGCCGGCCTCAACGCCGGGCGCTGGGACTACATCTTTAGCTGCATCAAAAAGTTCGCCACCCACGAGGTGCTCTTCCCCGACCGGGCCCAGGTCACCATGACTGTACCCTTCATGCGGGCCTACACCGAGCTGCTGGTGCGCACCTGCCACAAGCGTGGGGCCCACGCCATTGGGGGGATGTCGGCCTTCATCCCCAGCCGCAAAGACCCCGAGGTGAACGCCAAGGCCATCGAGCAGGTTACCAAAGATAAGGAGCGGGAATCGGGCGACGGCTTCGACGGCACCTGGGTGGCCCACCCCGACCTGGTGCCGGTGGCCATGGCGGTCTTCGATAAGGTGCTGGGTGATAAACCCAACCAGAAAGACCGCCTGCGCGAGGATGTGGACGGCAAGATTAAGGCCGAAGATCTGATTAACTTCGAGGTGCCGGGTGGCAAGATTACCGAGGCGGGGATTCGCAACAACATCAGCGTGGAGCTGCAGTACATGGCGGCCTGGCTGGGTGGAAGCGGGGCGGTGGCTATTTTCAACCTGATGGAGGACGCCGCCACCGCCGAGATTTCCCGCTCGCAACTGTGGCAGTGGCTGCGTAAAGGGGCCCGGCTGGACGATGGCCGCACCTTTACTAGGGAGCTATACGCCCAGCTCAAGCAAGAAGAAATGGCCAAGCTGGCCGGCCTGAGGAACCTGGAAGAGGCCGCCCAGCTCCTGGACGAGCTGGTGTTGCAGCCGGAGTTCAAGGAGTTCCTGACCCTGCCGGCCTACGAGCGGCTGGCCTAAAATTCAGCACCCGCATAGCCACCCGCCCAGGGCCGCTCGAGGCGGGTGAGCTGTGCTGTAAGGCGATATCTCGATGAGCGCCCCTTCATGGCGTTCAACCCAGCCCTGCCACCCTGATGACGGCCCTGGGCACAACGCTGCGCTGCTTGAAAATGGGGGTGGCCACCCCGACCAACACTACCCTTGAAAACTGGGCCCTGATACCATTTTTGCTTGAATCCTTCACCGCCCTGTGTAGTCAGAGGTGAAGGATTCAAGCCGACCGAAGGGAGTAGTATCGTTTAGGCTTACCACAGTGACGAAATGCGTATGAGGCCACCAAACAGGCGTGGGGGATTCGCCATCCCCTTGCGTTATGCAGCCCTGGTCTTTTGCTTGGACTTGGTGCGGGGCTCAGCCTGTGTGGGGGCCTCTTGATCCCGCTCGGCAGGGCAAAGGCGGGCCAGCGGGGTCACGCGCTGGACTTCCAGCACCCGCTTGTAGCGCCTGGTTTTGGTTTCCCTGTCTTCCCAAACCTCGGTTTTGAGCGCACCTTCTAGCAGCACCGCTGAGCCCTTCTTAAGGCTGGCGAACGGTGCGGCCTGCTCGCGCCAGGCTTCCAGCTCGATGTAGTGATTCTTGGCTTGCTTGGTCGAAGCGTCCCAGCTCGAGAAGCCCAGTCTGGCCCTGGCTACCGGGGTCTTGCGTGGGGTCTGGCGGATCTCGGGGTCGGCGGTCAGGCCGCCAGACAGGATCACCCGGTTCTCCGCACCATAGAGGATGGGGCCTTGTTCCTCCTCACGCACATCGGCTTTTTCCAGCCTGAACAGCTCCTCGCCCACGATGCGCAAGCGCGAGGCCTTCTGCCCGTTGGCCTCCCAGGCCTCGTAGACCAGGCGGCCCATGGCTTGGTAAGCCTGCCCGTCTACCAGTTGCTGAGCCCAGTTTTCGGCCTGCTTGCCATAGAAGCTCAGATCACCGCGGAAGAAGAGGTGGTTGTCGCCCACGGCCCGCTTGCCGACGAGGGTGACCTCGAGCACCGGGGTGCCTTTGGGGGTATAGCGCAGCTCGTGTTTGTTCAGAACACCGCTGATAAAGACTCGGTTGGTGGACATGGTTGCTTCTCCTTGTACGTTACGGTCAGATGCTGGGGGTTTGGGGTTTGAGATGCAGACTTGTTGCCAGGTCATAAGAACCTAGGGGGGTTAGGCCTGGCAGGGGGGTGGGGGATTCTCGAGCGTATTCATCTTTCACGTCCGTTACGGTCTGCGCCACAGGGGCGCGCTGGGTAGGGGCTTGGGGTTTCGGTCGGCTCGTCTTGGGTGCGTTGCGGTCAGTTCTTCGGTTCTTTTACGTTTTGTTCCTTCCCCCGTTTGGTTGTACCAAATCGGATAGGTTAAGGCTACAACATAATGCGGGTTTTGTCCAGTGCTCACAAACAATCAAGTAAAGCCCAATTCAAACGAAGCTTTTTGTAAACCAGGACTTTATCAGGTGCTGGCTCGCTTCCCTCGACAGCGCCTGGATTATGTCTGCGGCGTATGGGGTGGTTTTTGGCAAATGCTGGGAGGATAGGCTTTTCGGGTGGGCCATGGTTATGGTAGACTTTGAAGGCTTGTGTTTTAAACCCCGCACGGCTGGGGTGGTGTGAGTCAGTAAAAATCCGGCGCCAATGAGCATCTGGCAAAGGAAAAGTTTCGGAGGAAGGGAATGGAATACCGCATCAAAGCCCAAACCCGCGGGAACGAAAAGCCCGCGGCCTTGCGCGACGCTGGCAAGCTGCCTGGCGTGGTCTACAACCGCCAGGAGAACTATAAGGTTGTGGTGGATCTTAAAGAGTTCAACAAGGTCTTTTTGGCGGCGGGGATTCACCACGTGATTACCCTCGAGCTCGAGAACGGAAAGACCGTAGATACCCTGGTGCGCCAGGTCAACCTCGATAAGCGCCGCCGCCGCCCTGACCACGTCGACTTTTACGCTCTTTCTGATGAGCCCGTGCTGATGTGGATTCCAATCAAGATTGAGGGCACCGCGCAGGGCGTGCGCGAGGGGGGTGTGCTGCAACTCGTTAACAACGATGTTCAGGTCAAGGTCTCACCCAAGGCCATTCCCCCACACATCGAGGTTGACGTAAGTCATCTGCGCATTGGTGATAGCATCCATGCCAATGAGCTCAGGCTTCCGCCGGGCGTAACCCTGGCCATGAACCCCAGCGATACCATCGTGGCCATTGTGCCACCGGAGGACGTTGAGAAGCTGGAAGCCCAGGCTGCAGAAGCCCCGGCTGAGGTTGAGGTCATCAAGAAGGGCAAGACCGAGGAAGAGAAGTAGCCCCCTCCGGTGGTGGGCTAATGGGCCGGGAGCCAAGGGGGTCTCTCGGCCTTTAGTTTTTGAGGTTTCAGAGGCTGAATTCCAGGCATTGATATGTTTTTGATTGTGGGACAGGGAAACCCCGGCCTGCAATACGCCCGCACCAAACACAACGTGGGCTTCTGGGTGCTGGATCGGCTTGGCTCAGATTTCCGCCCCAAAGGCCATGCCCTGGTAACCGAAATAAAGCTTCAGGGGCCGTCGGGTGAGTGGGTTTCGGGTTTGCTGGTCAAACCCACCACCTTCTACAACGCCACCGGCGAGGCAGTAGCCCCGCTGGCCCGCTACTACAGGGTGCCCCCTGAGCGCATCCTGGTGGTTCACGACGAGCTGGATCTGCCCCCTGGCCGGCTGCGCTTCAAAGCCGGTGGGAGCAACGCGGGCAACTACGGCCTGGAATCCATTACCGCCCACCTGGGTACACGGGATTTCCACCGCTTGCGCATTGGTATCGGCAAGCCCCCTTCGCCCGAGGCGGGGGCGGGCTGGGTGCTCTCGGGGTTTCATCCCGAGGTGGTGCCGATTATGGACAAGGTGATTTCTACCGCTGCCGAAGCGGCAAAGCTCTGGGCGACCGAGGGCCTCGAGGCCGCCCAGAAAAAGTACAACGGCCTGAAGCTCGACCTGGCCTAACCGAAGCGCCCTGTAATATAGGCCTCGGTGCGCTTGTCTTTGGGGGTGGTGAACAAAAGGCTGGTGGGGCCAAATTCCACCATCTCGCCGTTCAGGAAGTAGCCAGTGAAGTCCGATACCCGGCCAGCTTGCTGCATGTTATGGGTGACAATAACGATAGTGACGTGGTTTTTCAGCTCGTTCAGCAAGTCTTCTATGGACTGGGTTGAGATGGGATCCAGTGCGCTGGTGGGCTCGTCCATCAACAAGACCTCGGGCTCCACTGCAAGCGCCCTGGCAATGCACAGACGTTGCTGCTGCCCCCCTGAAAGGCTCATGCTGGGCGCATTGAGACGGTCTTTGACCTCATCCCATAGAGCAGCCTGACTCAAGGCCCGCTCAACCGCCTCGTCCAAAATGGACTTTTTGCGAATTCCCACCAGGCGCAGGCCTGCTACCACGTTGCCGTAGATGGAGAGGGTCGGAAAGGGGTTGGGCTTTTGAAAAACCATCCCGATCTTACGCCGCACCTCCACCGGGTCTACCCCAGGGGCATAGACGTTAATGCCGTCCAGCAAAACCTCACCGGTTACGCGGGCGCTGGGGGTTAGGTCGTGCATCCGGTTTAAGGCGCGTAGAAAAGTGGTTTTCCCGCAACCGGAGGGGCCAATCAGCGCGGTTACCTTGTTGGCGTAGATCGGCATATCTACGTCTTTAACACCTGCTTTTTGACCGTACATTACGGTCACGCGCCGGGCTTCAATGCGGGTTTTAAGGCTGGGATCGAGGGTCATGACCTCGCTCTGTGCGGAATTGGCTGTAGGTCTCAGTTCGCTCATCATCAACTCCCTTAACGCCCACGGGTTACCCAGCGGGCCACCAGGCTGGTTAGCACAATTAAAGCCAGCAGCACCAGCGCTGCGGCCCAAGCCTGCCGGTGCCAGTCTTCGTACGGGCTGATTGCATAGGCATACAGGCGCAGCGGCAGGGCATCCATGGGCTGCAAAAGGTTGTAGGTGAGCAAGGAGTTCCCAAAGGCAGTAAAGATGAGCGGCGCTGCTTCGCCGGCGGCCCTGGCCGTTGCCAGTAGCAGCCCAGTGACCACCCCTGCCCTAGCCGCCGGCAAAACCAGCGACATGATGACCCGCCAGCGTGGTAGGCCCAGGGCCAGTCCGGCTTCACGAATGTTCCAGGGCACCAGCTTGAGCACGCTCTCGGTGGTCTTGGCGATGATGGGAATCATGATAAAAGCCATGGCCAGCGCCCCCGACAAGCCTGAGAAAGAACCCTGGGCCTTCACAACCAGCACGTAGGCCAGCAGTCCCTTTAGGATAGCGGGCATTCCGTTGAGGGTGTCGGAGAGCAGGCGCAGGGTAGGGTTTAGTTTGTTATCGGGGTACTCGGCCAGCAAAATACCGGCTCCGATTCCGAAGGGGGTTGCCATTAGCAAGCCAGCCCCGGTGATGATGAGTGTGCCCACAATGGCCGGAGCCATGCCCCCGCCCAGTTCGCCCGGAGGCTTGGGGCCCTGGGTAAGGAAGTCCCAGTTAAGTGAAGAGAAGCCGTTGACCAAAGCGTAACCAAGCACCAGCGTAAGCGGCAGGGCTGCCAGGATGGTGCCGATAATTACCACGATGAGGATTAGACGATCGCGGGTGTAACGTGCTCGAAGATTGCGCATGGTTTCTCCTCTAAGCCCGTTGGCCTCCTACCTTGAGTTTGTTGAGCAGGTAGCTGGCCGCCGCGTTGACGATGAAGGCAATCAAGAACAGGTAAAAGCCCACCCCGATAATGGCTGAGTAGTGCAGGTCTTCCACGGCCTCTTTGAGCTCGAGCGCAATCACTGCGGGCATTGTGGAAGCAGGGCCAAAGAGGGTGTAAGGCAGAATGTTGCCGTTGCCGATAACCATCGCTACCGCCATGGTTTCACCCAGTGCGCGGCCCAGCGCCAGCATAGCCCCGGCAAATATGCCGCCTCTGGCGTAGGGCAGAATGACCGTTTGCATGACTTCCCAGCGGGTTGCTCCCAGCGCATAGGCCCCCTCGCGCTGGGCGACCGGAACCAGCGCAATGGCATCGCGCGAAAGTGCAGCCGTGAAGGGGATCACCATACTGGAGAGAATCACAATGGCCGTGAACATACCGTATCCGGCTGGGTTTCCCAGATAGCGAGACAACCAGGGCGCGTTTTCTGCGGCCCACAAAAAGAAGGGCATATAAAAGACCTCTCGCAAAAACGGAGCCAGCACAAAAATGCCCCAGATGCCGTAGACCACGCTTGGCACCGCGGCCATCAAGTCTACCAGGTAGTTGATGAACCCGGCCAGCCAGCGAGGGGCGTACTCAGCGGTAAAAATAGCCGCTGCCAGGGCCACCGGAACCGATAAAACCAGGGCGGCCAGACTGGTGATGATGGTTCCAAGAACGTATGGCCAGATGCCAAACTCGAGCTTCAAGGCCGGATCCCAGGTAGTTCCGGTCAGAAAGCCAAAAAAACCTTCTTTGTTAATAGCCTGCGAGCCGCCCAGGTACAGGTAGTAACCCAGCCCCACGGTCAGGGCGATGATGCTGAGCGCCAGCAGCAAAACTACGCCTAGGAAAATGCGATCGCCCAACACACGGTAAATCGCGGAGGGCTGATGTTTGATAATGGAGGGTTGTACGGGGGCTTGTTGCATGCGCACGCCTCTAGTTTACAAAAGAGGCGGGAGCCTCGAGGCCCCCGCCTCTAAATAAGCTTAGCGGCCAACAATCTCCCGGCCGATGGGTTTTCCTTGATAGGTGATGCGCGAGATCAGGGCCAGGGCACGGGCCTGCGCGGTTTCGGTCAGGCGGCCATAGGTGAGCGGCTCGTTGTACTTCTGCCCTTCGGTTACGATCCACTTGAGCAGTTGTACGAAAGCCCTGGCCTCGGCTTCGCTCTTGAAAGCCTTGTTTTTGTCAAGTTGTTCGTAGACCAGCAGGTAGGAGAAGCTGGCAATCGGATACCCGTCGGGCGCTTGGGTATTGGTCAGCGAAACCCGGGCGTCCCCTGGCAGCACCACATTGGCAGCCGCAGCGATGGCGGGCAGATCGGCCACCATAAAGCGGCCTGCGCGGTTTTGTACGGCCCCAAAGAGGATGCGGTTCTGCACCGCGTAGGTTACTTCGTTGTAACCAATGGCGCCAGGGGTATTGCGCACCACGCCGGCAACACCTTCGTTGCCACGGCCGCCCACTTTGTTAGGAGCCAGCCAGTTGACGCTGTTGCCCCGGCCCACCTTCTGTGCCCATTCGGGCGATACTTTGGTCAGGTAGTCGGTCCAGACATAGGTGGTACCCGAGCCGTCAGAGCGGTGCACCACGGTGATCGGCAGCGGGGGCAGGCGAACCCCCTCGTTCAGCCTGGCGATGGCGGGGTCGTTCCAGGTTTTGATGTTCCCCAGGAAGATATCGGCCAGCACCTCACCGGTAAAGTTCAGGCGTTGGGTTACGCCGGGCAGGTTGTAGGTGGGTACGACCGCACCCAGCACAAAGGGAATGTTGAGCGCAGGGGAGCCGGTGTTCCTGCGAATCTCGGCCATTTGCTGGTCGTTGAAGGGGTTATCGGAGGCGCCAAAGTGTACGGTTTGCTCGATGAACTGGCGCTGACCCCCACCCGAGCCGATGGACTGGTAGTTAACGCGAACCTGGTTGTTGGTCACTTTCAGGTATTCGTCGAAGTACTTCGACAGGACTGGGAAGGGAAAAGTGGCTCCAGCCCCCGTAAGGCTAACCTGGGCTAGACCGTGGCCGGCCAAGCCTAGCAGGGCGGTAGTTGCAATCAGGAATTTCTTCATCAAGGGCCTCCTTGGTGTTGGACTCTGCGGCACAAGCCTGGTGCCGCGCTCCGCCGAATAGCTTGTCAGCCTTATGTCAGGGTATTGTCAGAAGAACCATAAAAAACTGATGATGAGCGGAATTTTGGTATGTGCTGCGGGAGTTTCTACTGCCAGCTATGCTGGTGGTTATGCAATGGAGTGGAGCGGTTTTGGCCGGCGGGTCATCCAGCCGGTTTGGTCAGGACAAGGCGCTCTACATATACAAAGGCAAGCCCCTTATTGCCTGGGTGCTGGACTCGATGGCCGGGGCCTCTGAGCGCCTGGTGATTGCCAACCGCCCCTACCCAGGCCTCGAGGTCTATCCCGACCTCTGGCGCGGGGGGGATACCCTGTCGGGGTTGCACGCAGCGCTCGCGCACGCCCAGCAGGACTGGGTGGCGGTGGCAGGCTGCGATCAACCTTTCCTGAGCCGGGATTTCTGGTGCTTTATGCTCGAGCACACCCGGGCCGATATCCAGGCGGTGGTAGCGGTATTGAACGATTTATATGAACCGTTGGGGGCGCTGTATCACAAATCGCTGGAGGGTGAGGTTCTGCGTCGCCTTGAGACGGGGAACCTCAAGATGCAGGCGCTGCTACATGACATTCCCCTGATGGCCCTGGATAAACGTGCGCTCGAGGCCCGCTTTGGTTCTTATTTATTCCTAAACGCCAACCGCCCACAGGATCTTCCCTGAACAGGCGTTGGTATCAGCTCAGCATCCTTTTGAGCTCTTCTAACTGGGTTCGCAGGTCGTGTACTTCGGCTTCTAGGGCCTCTAAACGCTGCTCGAGTTCGCTTCTGGCCTCTGTGCGCACAAAGGGGGCTGGCTTTCCGGCCAGCAGATGGGCATAGCGTACCTCGCGTTCACCGGGCTGGCGCTCGAGCGGGGCCACCAGGGGGTGGGGGGCCAGGTTGATAAGCTCCTTTAGCACCGCCTCCACTTCTTGCAGCGAGGCGAACTTGTGGTTCATGCTCTCGGCCCGGGCCCGCAGCTCGCCTAAGGTCTGAGGGCCGCGCAGCATCAGCAGGGCCATCAGGATGGTGGCGGGGGGCTCGAGCTTAAACTCCCGATCCAGAAACTGCCGGTACTTGGGAGCCCGGGCGTTGTACTCGCGGAACATGCCGCACAGCCGTTTGCGCTGGAGGGCGTCCAGGGCCTCGCGCACCTCAGCTTCGCTCAGGTTGGTAACGGGCTGACGGTTGTTTTTCTGGTTGGCTCCCAGCCGGACGGCGTTCTCGGTCAGGGGGTAGTGGTCGGGGGTGGCGTATTGCTTCTCAATCAGGGTGCCCAGCACCCGCACCTCGGCCTCGCTCAGTAGCTCCATCGGTAGGATTTTATCCCAGTTCAAAACCAGCTCGAGAGCTGGCGGTACAACTGCTTATACCGCTGGTAGCCCTCCTCGTAGACGGAGCTTTGTGGTTCGGCGACAGGAGTTTCGCTTCTGGCGACCTCGAGGGTTATACCCACCGCCATGCCGGCCAACAGGGCCGCTCCTCTGGCCGAGGCCGAGGGGGTGGGGGTGCTCACCAGGGGGCGGCCCAGCACGTCGGAGAGCATCTGTTGCCAGAAGGGTTCCTGGCTGCCACCCCCCGACAGGCGCAGCGGAGCCTGGGGGGGGATCACCGCACCTAAGGCCTCGAGGCCTTCACGGAGGCTGTAGGCGACTCCTTCCAGAGCCGCGCGCATTAAGTGGCCGCGCTGGTGGTTTAGCCTGAGTCCGGCCCAGACCCCGCGGGCCTGGGGGTTCAGGTGGGGGGTGCGCTCGCCGGTCAGATAGGGGAGGAAACAAAGCCCCTCGCAGCCTGCGGGTGCTTGCTGAGCCTCCCGGTAGGCTTCCTCCCAGCTCAGGTGCAGCATGTTGCGCACCCATTCCAGCGCCAGTCCGGCATTCTGCATAGCCGCCAGGGCGTACCACTGCTGAGGCCGGGTGGCTCGGTAGCGGTGGGTGCGCAGCGTGGGGTCTATCTGAAGGGTGTCCAGCAGAACCGCAATTTGCGCGCCGGAACCCACCGTAAGCTGCACCTGGCCGACTGCCAGGCCGCTGCCCAGGAGCGCTGCGGCGGTGTCAGCGGCTCCGGCGGCCACCGGCAGGCCTTCCGGCAGGCCCAGCCAGCGGGCGGCGGCGCGGGTAAGGTGTCCGGCAACGGTGCCGGAGGGCAGGAGCGGGGGGAGGAGTTCTGCGCGCAGGCCCAGCCGCTCGAGCGCCTCCCAGGCCCAGGTATCGGCCAGTAGGTCGTACAGCAGGGTACCGGAGGCATCGGAGGGCTCGCTGGCGGCCTGGCCGGTAAGGCGCAGGCGCAGCCAGTCCTTGGGCTGCAAGGCCCAGCGGGCCTCGGCGTAGGGCCGGGGTTCGTTGCGCTCGAGCCAGAGCAGGCTGGGAGCCGCCATGCCCACCACCAGCGGGTTGGCCAGCCTGTGCTGCAGCGATTCGGGGAGGGCCTTGAGCGCACTGAGTTCCCGCACCGCCCGGCCGTCGGCCCAGAGGATGGCCGGGCGTAGGGGCTGGCCCGCTGGATCCGATAGCACCACCCCATGCATCTGACCGGACAGGCCAACCGCCACCACCTGTGAGGCCAGCGGCCCGACAGCGGCTTGGGTGGCCTCGGCGGCAGCCCGCCACCAGTCCTCGGGGTCGGACTCGGCCCAGCCGGGATGGGGGGCCGCTACCGGGTAGGGGCGGCTGGCTTCCCCGCGCACCTGTCCGTTGAAATCCAGCAGGAGGGCTTTGAGCGATCCGGTGCCCAGGTCGAGGCCCAGCAGCATACCGATCCACCCCACAAGACGCCAGGCCCTACAGGGCCAGCGCCTCGGGGCTCAGCTCGGCTGCGCTTTTGGCCCCGGTCATCACCGCCACCGCATCGGACATGCTGATGGTTTTGGGGTTGACCACCGCAGCTCGCTTACCCAGCCGCTGGATGTGGATGCGGTCGGCGATCTCGAAGACGTGGGGCATGTTGTGGCTGATGATAATCACCGGCAGACCATTATCGCGCACCCTACGGATGAGCTCGAGCACCATATTGCCTTCCTTTACTCCCAGCGCGGCGGTGGGCTCGTCCATGATGACCACGTGCCGGGCAAAGGCCGCGCTGCGGGCTACTGCGACCCCCTGGCGCTGCCCACCGGAAAGGGTCTCCACGGCCTGGGTCATGGAGCGGATGCCGATCTTAAGGTCTTTCATGTCGGCGATGGCTTCCTCGAGCATCTTTTTCTTGTCAATCCAGCGGATCAGCCGGGCAAACCAGCCGGGGCGCAGGATCTCCCGCCCCAGGAAAAGGTTCTCGGCGATGGTCATGGCCGGGGCCACGGCCAGATCCTGGTAAACGGTCTCGATGCCGTTCCGGCGGGCGTCAATGGGGCTGCGGAAATGCACCCGCTGGCCGTCCAGGTAGATCTCGCCCGAGTCGGGGATGATCGCGCCCGAGAGGGCTTTGATCAGGGTGGATTTGCCCGCGCCGTTGTCGCCGATGACGGCCAGAATCTCGCCTGCGCGCAGCTCGAAGTCGGTGCCGTCCAGGGCGGTCACATGGCCGTAGCGCTTGACCAGGTTGCGGGCCTCCAGCACGATGCGGGGCTTTGTGGTGTTGGGGCCGGGATGGAAGCCCGGCGCTGGCTGAACTGGGGTGGGGTTGACATTGGTTTCCATAGACCTAGCTCCTGCGTTTGGAAAGTTGATCGGCGGTCACGGCCAGAATTACCAGAATGCCAGTGATCAAAACCTGGTAAACCGAGGAGACCCCGGTCAGGGTCAGGCCGTTGCGGAAGACCCCCACGATGATGGCCCCCAGGAGGGTGCCCAGGATCATCCCCCGCCCGCCGAACAGGCTGGTGCCGCCCAGCACCACTGCGGTGATGGTCTCGAGGTTCTCGGTCTGCCCAGCGTTGGGGTCGGCCACGCTGGTGCGGGAGATCAGCAGCCATCCGGCGATGCCATAGAAGAAGCCGGCGATGGTGTAGGTAAGCAGCAGCACCCGCTGGGTGGGAATCCCCATCAGACGAGCGGCTTCGGGGTTGTTGCCGACCGCGTATAGATGGCGGCCGGGGGCGGTCTCGCTCAGGAAAAACCAGACCAGCAGGTACAGCACAATCATCAGCACAACGCCATAGGTGAAGACCGTCTCGCCGATTTTGAAGGTATTGCCCCAGAAGAGATGGGCCTCCGGCAGACCGCTCACGGTCTGGGCCCTGGAGTAGATCTGGGTCAGGGCGAAGGCGATGTTCATGGTGCCCAGGGTGACGATGAAAGGGGGCAGCTTAAAACGGGTAATCAAAAAGCCGTTCAAAAAGCCGAAAGCAGTGGTCACGGCCATACCGCACAGGATGGCTAGCAGGGGTGGCATGCCCAGCTCAACAGCAAACTTGGCCATGACCATGGTGCCCAGGGCCATCACAAACCCAACCGATAGGTCAATGCCCGCGGTGAGGATGATCAGGGTCTGGCCGATGGCCAGCACCGCGACCACCGAAATTTGCTGCAAAATCAGGGAAAAGTTCTGACCGGTTAAGAACCGCTCGGACTGGAAGCTAAAAAACACCACCGCCAGCAAAAGCGCCACCAGCGGCCCCATGATGGTCAGGCTGGGCAGCCTGTCCAGAAGGCTGCGAGGCTTTTGGGTGGTACCTGACTGCTCCGACATGCTCTCCTCGCTTTGATTGTTTGCTCTGGTTTATTGTATCAAGCGCCTGGTCTCAAAGTCCGGCTTGGTTTGGTGTTATTGGGTAGGGTTTTTTTGAAAAGCGGTCTGGTGTGCACGCCCGCTCGAGCTTGTAGGAGATGGGGAGGAGGCCAGCACCCCCTCCCCGGCTCCGCTTACTGGCCCCAGCAATTGGCCAGACCGAACTTCACATCCTTGCTGCCGACGCCCGGCACGGGGTTCTTGGCGATCAGGGTGACGCCGGTGTCCACATAGCCGCGGGCCTTCTGGCCGGTTTTGGCGTACTTGACCCCAGCCGCCACACCCAGCGCGGCCATCTTCAAGGGGTACTGCTGCGAGGTGGCTGCAATAATGCCCCGCTCGACGTTGCGCACCCCCTCGCACCCGCCGTCCACCGAGACGATGATGACGTTCTTCTCTTTACCGGCTGCCCTGAGCGCCTGATAGGCCCCTGCGGCGGCCGGTTCGTTGATGGTGTAGACCAGGTTGATGTTGGGGTTTTTCTGCAGGCAGTTTTCCATGGCGGTCTGGGCCTTGGCCCGGTCGCCATAGGTATCGGCCATGCAGACCACCTCGGCGGGCTTGGCCAGCTCGTTGCTTTCCTGCGGCAGGCTTGGCAGCCCAAAGCCGGCCAGGAAGCCGTTGTGACGCTGTGCGCCCACGGGGTGCCCGGGGAAGAGGTCGAGGGTGGCGATGACCGGCTTTTTGCCCTTCATGACCGCGGCGGCATACTCACCGATCAGCACCCCGGCCTGGTAGTTGTTGGTGGCGAAGAGGGCGTCTACCGCATCTTCGGGATCGGTGGGGCTATCCAGGGCGATGACCTGCACCCCGGCGGCTCGAGCCTTTTGAATGGCGGGCACGATGGCTTTGGCATCGCTGGGGGTAATCAGGATGGTGTTGACCCCGGCGGCCACCATGTTTTCGATGGCAGCCACCTGTCCGGCGTTGTCACCGTCGGTTTTTCCTGCGGCGCTGATGAACTTGGCGCCCAGCCGCTGGGCTTCCTTCTGGGCCCCTTCCTTCATCTTGACGAAGAAGGGGTTGGACTCGGTTTTGGTGATGAGTCCGATGTAAGGGGTCTTGTCCTGGGCGGTTACCAGTCCAAGCGCGGCGATGCCTGCTGCCAACAAACCTGTAATAACGAGCACTCTACGCATAGCTTCTCCTCCTTGACTAAAACGCAACCTCAACCCGACTTGTTTTTTTCTAGCTCTGCCTCCTTTTTTTGAGCCCATTTTTGCGACCGCCCGGAGGGGCGGTGGACTCCCGAAGAATGAAGCTGGTGTCCAGCCGGATGCTGGTGGGCAGGGTGTCCTGGCCGCGACTAAGCGAACTCAGCAGGGTTTCGCAGGCCAAGAACCCCAGCTCGTAGGTGGGCTGGGCCACCACGGTGAGGGCTGGTTCGATGGTTGCAGCCCAGCGGGAATCGTCAAATCCGACCACCGATAGCTCCTGGGGGATGCGGATGCCCATCTCGCGCAAGGCCAGCACCGCGCCCACGGTCATCTCGTTGTTGCCCACGAATAAGGCTGTGGGCCGTTTGTCGGGGGGCATGGACAGCAGGGCCTGGGCTGCCGCGCGGCCATCGGCTTCGCGGTGATTGCCAAGCCGCACCAGGGTCTCGTCGTAGGGGATGCCGGCGGCCTGCAAGGCCTCACGGTAACCTTGCAGGCGCTCGACCGCGGTGGAGATGTCCAGGCGCCCTACGATCATGCCGATGCGCCGATGGCCCAGATCGATCAGGTGCTGCACGGCTTTACGGGCCCCACCCACGTTATCGACCATGACCGTGCGGATGCCAGGGGTTCCGCTGGTGCGATCCAGCTCTACGATGGGTAGCTTGGTTACGAGCTTGAGGTTCTCTTTGGCCTGGGGGCTGGGCACAATTAGGAGGCCTCGAGGTTGGTGCCCGCGCAGCACGTTAAGGGCGCGTCGCTCTTTTTCTGGATCTTCGTCGGTATTGAAGAGGAAGACCGTGTAGTTGTGTTTTTCGGCGGCGTCCTGTACGCCCTTGGCTAGCGTGGCGTGGAAGGGGTTGAGGATATCGGTGATGATCAGCCCCAGGGTCTGGCTGCTGCGCTGGCGCAAACTGCGGGCGAGCTGATTGGGCTGGTAGCCCAGCTCCTGGGCCGCCTGCAGGATGCGTTTGCGGGTGGCTTCGGCCACCATCTCTGGGCGGGATAGCGCCCGCGACACAGTGGCGGGGGAGACCTGCGCGAGTTTGGCGACGTCATCAAGGTTGACCATATGCAATCGTTTGCAGTGCAGGATTTACAAAAAAGCCGCTCCATGCCAGGAACAAGCGATTACAAGAAGGGTTGCGGGCGCACTTTTTTGCAATCGTTTGCAATTATTGTGACCATAGTTCTAGCACATTCGGTTCTGAAATGCAATAGCCCCTGCGCAAACCACCTATGGAACGCGTTTGTTGGGAGTAGGTGGGAACAGATGGCCTGGTATGCCGGGTTGTCTTGTTGCTATGCGGTGACAAATCCGCGAGGACACAGCTAGGAGGTGGGTAAAGTGTCAAATTACCAATCCCCAGGTGTTTCTCTTGCTAGGCTGGAGGCATCCTTCGGAGGTGTTTGGGTCGGGTAGCCTCGAGGGGAGGTGTTTCCGAACCGCACCGTTCAAAGCACACCTTCCGGGGCAATCTGGGCGGCTCGAGGGGAGCCGTCTTTTTATCCGTAATAGGCGATTAATCGGCCCAGGGCAATAACGCTTATCCAAACCCCTAGCGAAACCAGCGCCCCCAGCTTGGCCGCCGGCGGGGGGTGGGTGTGCTGATTCCAGGCTGGCAGGCTTCGTGCGGTGCGGAAATGAAAGATCCACGCGTTGATCCCCGCCAGCCCGATCAGGGCCAGCTTGCTCAGGAAGATCGGGCTGACCCCAATGCTGGGGGCGTCGGACAGAAGCAGCAAAAAACCGCTGGGCGCGGCCAGGGCAAAGCCCACCCAGGCCACCGGCAGCAGGTGAGCGGCCATCTGCTGTACGGGAATCTGTCTGGAGACCCCCAACAGCCGTAGATCGAACAGGGCCGCCGCTCCCACCAGCGCGCAGAATCCCAGAATGTGCAGGATCTCCACCGCAGGGTAGAGCCACTCCGACTGGCGCATGGTCTGCGCGAGCGGGGTGGTATGCAGCCAGTCCAGCCAGGCGACCCAGGCTTCACCCATCAGCGCAGTTCCACCGTTTTGCCATCTACGATGATGCGTTCGGCCCGCATTTCCTCAGGCTCGGTGCGGTGTGGGTAGCCCACCACCGTGACCCGCGCCCCCACCTTGAGGCTGCCGTTGGGCAGTCCCCGGGCCGTCATCCTCGAGGGTGGGGCCAGCACCACGTACCACCTGCGCTGCAGGGTCAGGCCGGAGGGGGGAACCTCTATCCAGATGGTGGCATGGGGAAACTCGAAGGTGACCTCGGTGATGGTGCCGGTGGCGGTAATCACCCGGCTGGCGTCGTAGCTGCTCCAGCCGTGATGGGCCAGGGCCAGGCCCAGCAGCAACCCTCCTGCAAGCCAGAATTTTCGCATAAGGCCTCCTTGTTGGCTAGGGGACGTTGCTAGGGACGACTTTCTTATGATCGTTTAGAAAGGGGCTTGGGTGTGTGGGGCGACTTACCCTGTGGAGGAGCTGAAATTGCTGTGGTAGGCTATCCCCGCAGGGTTAAGGAATCCTTGAAGGAGGGTTGAGTATGGGTAAACCGATGCGTTTTGCGGTGGGAATACTGGCCTTGTTGCTGGCGGCCTGCAGCCAGCCGGCTACCGAGTCGACCAGTGCATCCATTGTGGAGGACATGCGCCAGCTAGGGGTCGAGCCCGAGGCCATTGCGGCCTATACAGAGGCGTTGCAGAACCTCGAGCAGGCCCGGCTGGCCCTGCAAAGCCTGGGTGCGGGCGACCTGCTGCTGGTGCAGAGCATTGCCCTGGGCAGCGTGGCCAACTACGACGCCTACTACAACGCGCGGGCCAGCTATCCGCAGTTTGACTGGAGCCGCAATGGGTGTTCGGCCCCGGAGGGCCTGGGGCTGGGCTACCGCGAGACCTTCCGGCCGGCCTGCAATGTGCACGACTTTGGCTATGCCAACTTTCCACGTTTTCCCAGCCTCTACAACGAGACCGGGCGCAAGCTTTCCGACGACAACTTTTTGGTCAACATGAACCAGATCTGCCGCCCCAGAAGCTTCTTGAGCCGGTCGGCTTGCTACTCGGCGGCCTATGCCTACTACCTGGCGGTGCGTTCGGCTGGCTGGGCTTACTTTTACGACTAGCCCTCATGCCACCTGCTCGGCGGCAAAGCGACGGCTGGGGTTGATGTATTCGTCCTGGGCGGCGATGAGCTGAATTTCACGGGTATTCATCTGGTGGGTGAGCAGCAGCAGGTTGTACATGGCCGAGACCGCGTGCTCGAGGCTCTGGGCTACCTGGTGGGTCTGGAGGTAGCGCCCCAAGAACAGGGCCGCAATGGCGTCGCCGGTTCCGTTGCGGGGGGGCTCGAGGGGGATGCGGGGGGTGCGCACCAGCCAGGCCCCCTCCTCGGCTACGGCAAGGGTTTCGATGGTATTTTCAGGGGCTCCCTGGCGCAGCAGGCTGGTTACCACCACGATGCGGGGGCCGCCCGGGTGCATCCGGGCCCGGACGATGCGGGCGGCCTCGAGCGCCTCTGGTAGGGTTTTGCTGGGATGCTCGGTGAGGAGCTCGAGCTCGAACTGGTTGGGGGTGAGGATATCGGCCTGGGGCAGCACCTGGTTTTTGATGATCTCGGGGATTTCCGGGCGTACAAACAGGCCCCGGCCCTCGTCGCCCATCACCGGGTCGCAGCAGAACAGCGCGCTGGGGTTGAGCTGGCGCACCTTGTGCAGGGCCGATAGAATCGCCCCGGCGGTGCCGCCGCTGCCCATATAACCTGACAACACCGCGTCGCACTGGCCCAGTACATCGCGCTCGGCGATCCCTTCCACCACCGCTACAAGGTGCTCGGGCGGCAGGATCATGCCCTTCCACTGCCCGTAGCCGGTGTGATTGGAGAACTGCACGGTGTGAATGGCCCATACCTCGAAGCCCATGCGTTGCAGCGGAAACACCGCGGCGGCGTTGCCGACGTGGCCGTAGGAAACCCAGCTTTGGATGGAGAGGATATTGCGGGGTGGTTGCATGGGGGCAGTGTATCGCAGGCCAGCCTCTGCTGCGTAGCAAGGTGTTTAGCGGTTCGCGAGGGTCTCGAGGGCCAGGCGGTAGGTCTGGGCATGGCCGGCCACAGTCGTCTGTGGGTCGCGGTTGTAGCCGCCGCCCATCACCACCACCAGGGGCTGGCCGGCCTGCCGGATCTTCTCAAATACCATTCGATCCCGCTCGGCCAGCCCTTGCAGGCTCAGGCCCAAACGTCCGAAGCGGTCGTTTTGCAGCACATCCACCCCGGCGTTGTAGAAAACCAGATCCGGCCGGTGGGTGAAGGCCTGTTCCAGCGCAGCCTCCAATGCCTCCAGATACGCCGCATCGTTGGTGGCGTCCGCCAACCCTACGTTCAGGTCGCCCGGCTCTTTTTTGAGGGGGTAGTTGCGCTCGGCGTGCACCGAAAGGGTAAAGACGGTGGGGTCGTTCCGAAAAAAAGCTGCTGTACCGTTACCCTGGTGGGCATCGAGATCCACGACCAGCACCCGGCCATTCCAGCCCTGGGCCCGCAAGTAAGCAATTGCCACGGCCACATCGTTGAACAGGCAGTAGCCCTCGGCCCGCCCCGGATAGGCGTGGTGGGTGCCCCCGGCCAGGTTGAGGCCCAGCCCAGTCTGAAGGGCGTCCAGGGTGGCGGCCAGGGTTCCGCCTGCTGCATGCAAGGCCCGGGTGAGCAGGCTCTGGCTCCAGGGCAGCCCTACCTTGTGCGACTCCTGCCGGCTGAGCCCTTCTGAGCGAAGCTTTTGCAGGTAGTCCGGGGTGTGGGCCAGGGCCAGGGTCTCCCAGGCGATGGCCGGGGCGGGTTGTATGTCCAGCTCGCCCCGTAGCGCCTCGGCGACCCCAGCGTACTTGTACTTGGGGAAAGGGTGGTAATCGGGAAGCTCGAGGGTGCAGTGTGCGGTGGAGTAGGCCCGGCGCATCGGCTTCAGAATGCCACAGATCTGCAGGGCCTTGTGTGGCCTGGGCTTTCAGAAATCTATCTCGAGCTTGTAGCGCCCACTGCGGCCTTGCTGGTCGAGCTCGAGCTTGAAGCGCTCGGCCCCGCGGCGGTACTCGGCCTCGAGTTTGCTGGCCGGGCCTTTGTACTCGAGGCGGGTGCGCACCCAGCCCCGGCTGGTGAGCCAGTTGTGGAAGAAGGTGTAGACCTGCTCGAGGGGGTCGCGGGTCTCGAACTCGGCCTCGCTCGAGCCGCCCCGCTCCTCGCGCTTGATAGCCACGCTGCCGGGATAGGGCGGCAGGCCCAGCCGGGCATTCAGCACGAAACTGGAGGTCTGGGGTACGGGCCGCACCGGCGGGGGAGGGTCGGGCTCGGGCCGCACGCCCACCACACAGGCCGAAAGCAGCAAGGGTAAGAGCCAAAGCCAACCACGCATACCTTAGCTAGCTTAAACCGCTCGGATGAGTAAATTGAGGCATGGCAATGAAGGTCGGCTATAAAAAGCTGCTCGAGCAGGCCCTGGCCGAGATCGAGACCATCTCGGCAGAGGAGGCCAAAGGCTACCTGGGCCACCCCGACTACGTGTTTGTGGACTTGCGGGACATCCGCGAGCTCCAGCGCGAGGGCAAGATCCCCGGCGCTTTTCACGCCCCCAGGGGCATGCTGGAGTTCTGGATAGACCCCGAAAGCCCCTACCACAAGCCCATCTTCGCCTCGGGTAAAAAGTTCGTGTTTTACTGTGCGGGGGGCTGGCGCTCGGCCCTGGCAGCCCAGACCGCCCAGCGGATGGGATTGGAGCCGGTCTGCCACATCGAGGGCGGCTTCAAAGCCTGGGCCGAGGCCGGGGGGCCGGTCGAGCGGCTCGAGGGGCCCAAAAATCAAGTCTAACGGAGCGGCCTGGATGCCAACCCTGCAAGAGCTTTTTGGACTATTCGGCCAGACCGCCCCGGCCCTGGAGGTGCGGGGTGTGACCCACGACTCGCGCCTGGTGCAGCCGGGTTTTGTCTTCGTGGCGATCCCCGGCGTGCCCCTGCCGAGCCGCAAGCCTTTCGATGGGCACGACTACATCCCCCAGGCCATCCAGAACGGGGCGGTGGCGGTGGTGGGGATGCGCGAGCTGCACCTGAGCGTGCCCTACCTGCGGGTGGCGGATGCGCGCGCGGCCCTGGCCGATCTATCGGCGGCCTTCTGGGGGTATCCGGCGCAACGGCTGGAGCTGCTGGGGGTGACCGGCTCCAAGGGCAAAACCACCGTTGCGGTGCTGCTCCATCACCTGCTGCAAAGGGCCCGTCCACCGGTGGGCAGGCTCTCCACGGTGGGCATCAAAATTGGCGAAGAAGAGCTTTTTTTGCCCGGCCACTTCACCACCCCCGAGGCCCCGCAGGTACAGGAGATGCTGCACCGCTTCGTGCAGGCGGGCTGCCGGCAGGCGGTGCTCGAGGTCAGCAGCCACGCGCTGGCGCTGGAGCGGGTGCGGGGGCTGGAGTATCGGGTGGGGGTGTTCACCAACCTCTACCAAGACCACCTCGACCTGCACGGGAGCATGGAGAACTACTTTGCCGAGAAAAAGAAGCTCCTGGAGCGCTCGAGGTTCGCCGTTGTGAACAGCGACAACCCCTGGACCCAGACCCTGCGGGGCCGCCCCCAGACCTGGAGCTACGGCCAGCAAGGGGACTGGCAGGCCCACAACCTGGTGGAAAGCAGTACGGGCCTCGAGTTTGAGGTGGTCTCGCCCATGGGCCGGTTTGCCGTACGGCTTCCCATGGTGGGCCGCTTCAATGCCGAGAACGCCCTGGCCGCCATGGCCGCTGCTGCGCAGGTGGGCCTCTCGGTGGAGCAAATCCAGGAAGGCCTGGCTGGTTTTCCCGGCGTGCCGGGCCGGATGCAGCTCGTGCAGGCCGCGCCCTTTCGGGTGGTGGTGGACTTCGCCCACACCGGGGCCAGCCTCGAGGCCGCCCTGCAGACCCTGCGCCCCACCACCCAGGGCCGCCTGCTGGTGGTGATCGGGGCCGCCGGGAATCAGGATCCCAGCCGGCGCGTGGGCATCGGCCAGGTGGCGGCGCGGCTGGCCGATCTCGCCATCTTTACCGAGGAAGACCACCGCACCGAGCCGTTGGAGGCCATTTTGGAGGCCATGGCCCAGGCCCACGGCGACCCCCGCCGCTACGTGCTCATCCCCGACCGGCGCGAGGCCATCCGCTACGCCATCCAGGAAGCCCAGCCGGGCGATACCCTGCTCTTTAGCGGCAAAGGCCACGAGCGGACGCTCGAGCGGGGCACCGAGGCCATTCCCTGGAACGAGGTGGACGAGGTGCGCAGGGCCCTGGCGGCGCAACCGGTAGACTGAAGCCATGCGGCGCGATGATCTGGTTCGCTGGCTGGATGATTACTTAAAAATACGGGAGTTCAAAGACCCCTCGCTCAACGGTTTGCAGGTGGAAGGCCGGGAAGAGGTGCGCCGGGTGGGGGCCGCGGTGGACGCAGCCCAGGCCACCTTCGACAAGGCCGCCGAGGCCGGGGTGGATTTCCTGATTACCCACCACGGCCTCTTCTGGGGGCAGCCCTTCGCCATTGTGGGGTATCAGAAGAAGCGCCTCGAGCGGCTTTTTTCGGCGGGTATCAGCCTCTACACGGCCCACCTTCCCCTCGACGCCCACCCCGAGGTGGGCAACAACGCCGTGCTGGCCCGCGAGCTGGGGCTGCAAAGCCTGGAGCCCTTCCCGCACCCCAAGTACGGCAACATCGGCTACATCGGCCAGTTTGCCGAGCCAACGCCGCTGGCCCTGGTGGAAGACCGCATCGGCGAGCTGACCGGCATGCAGCCCCTGGTGGTGCGGGCGGGGCTGGACGAGGTGCGCCGGGTGGGCATTGTTTCGGGGGGCGGGGCCGGGGATGTGGGGCTGGCCAAAGCCCTGGGCTGCGACCTTTTCATCACCGGCGAGCCCGCCCACGCCCACTACCACGAGCCCTTCGAGCTGGGCCTGAACGTGATTTACGCCGGCCACTACGACAGCGAAACCTTCGGGGTCAAGGCCCTGGCCGCCCGGCTGGAGCGCGAGTTTGGCCTGCCCTGGGTGTTTATTGAGCATCCGACCGGGCTGTAGCATGAAAGGTCTTTTTATAACTTTTGAAGGCCCCGAGGGGGCGGGCAAGTCGACCCAGGCCCGGCTTCTGGCGGAGTGGCTTCGGGCAAAAGGGCGTGAGGTGGTGCTCACCCGCGAGCCGGGCGGCACCCGGCTGGGGCAGGCCATCCGCGGGCTTTTGTTACATCAGGATCCCATGTGCGCCGAGGCCGAGTACCTGCTCTACTCCGCCGACCGCGCCGAGCACATGCAGCGGGTCATTCAACCGGCGTTGGGGTTGGGGCATATCGTGCTGTGCGACCGCTGGCTGGACTCCTCCCTGGCCTACCAGGGCTACGGGCGGGGGCTGGATCTGGGCTGGCTGCGGGCTGTGGCCCAGGGGGCGACGCAGGGTATCCGGCCCCACAAGACTTTTTTGTTCGACTTACCGCCGGAGGTGGGTCTGGAGCGGTTCGAAGGACGCGACCGCCTCGAGCGCGAGCCGCTCGAGTTTCACCGGCGGGTGCGGCAGGGCTACCTCGAGCTAGCCCAGGCCGAGCCCGAACGCTTTGTGCTACTGGATGCAACCCAGCCCCTCGAGGCCCTGCATACCCAGTTGCGGGGCTATCTGGAAAGCCTCCTCTTGGAGGCCAACCCTTGACCCCGGTCTCATTCATCTTTGGGGCCTTGCGGTAAGGTAAAGGGCGTGATTCGAGCGTTCCTTGCCCTCTTGGCCCTGCTGGGCCTGGCCCTGGCCCAGCCCTCGGTTCCGGTCTGGGGTTTTCGCATTGTCAACACCTACCCCCACGACCCCCAGGCCTTTACCCAGGGGCTCATCTACCACGACGGTTTTCTGTACGAGGGCACCGGTCTCTACGGCCAGTCCAGCCTGCGCAAGGTGGAACTCCAGACCGGGCGGGTGCTGCAAAGCCGGTCTTTGCCGCAGAAGTACTTTGGCGAGGGCATCACCCTCTTCCAGAACCGCTTCTATCAGCTCACCTGGCAGAACCAGGAGGGCTTTATCTACGACCTCAACTTCAACCCGGTGGGGCGCTTCACCTACCAGACCGAGGGCTGGGGCCTGACCCACGACGGCCAGCGCCTGATTATGTCGGACGGCTCGGCCCAGCTATTTTTCCTCAACCCCCGCACCCTCCGGCCCGAGCGCACCCTTACGGTGCGGGCCGGGGGGCAGCCGGTAACCCGGCTGAACGAGCTCGAGTACATCCAGGGCCGCATCTGGGCCAATGTCTGGCAGACCAGCCGCATCGCCATCATCAACCCCCAGAGCGGCAATGTGGAGGCCTGGCTCGACCTGAGCGGGCTGGTGCTTCTGGCCCAGGCCCGTAACCCCAACCCCGACGCGGTGCTCAACGGCATCGCTTACGACAGCCAGACCCGGCGCATCTTTGTTACCGGTAAGCTCTGGCCCTACCTGTTCGAAATTGCGGTGGTAAGCAACCCATGAGCCGCTCCGGAGGTCTGCGTGGCTATGGTCTGGGGCTCATTGCCCTGGCGGTGGCGCTCTCCACCACGGGCTATTTTTGGGCGGGCCAGATTCTGAACCGCCCGCCACAGCGTACCCCTCCCGTGCCCAACGCAGTGGTGAGCATCTCGAGCCCCAAGGGAACGGTGGAGCTGCCGGTGTACAGGCTCTCCAACCCCAGGGTGCTCGACCTCTTCACCCGAAAAGCCCACCAGGGCCTTTTGTATAGCTTTTTGGAACCCCGCGACCAGGCTTGGACGGGGATGGGCCTCGAGAAGCCCGTCTCGGTGGCTTTTCTGGATAGCCGCGGCACCATTCTAGCCATTCTGGACATCGAGCCCTGCCCCGCTCCCCCCCAGGGCAAAGGCTGTCGCAGCTATGTGCCGGGGGTGGTTTACCGGCAGGTGCTCGAGGTGGGGCAGGGCTGGTTTGCGAGGTACCAGATTAAGCCCGGCGCTGCGGTGCGGGTGCGGCCGCTCGAGGCCGCCCCCAACACCCAGTAGGGCTACCGCGCCGGCTGGGCCTGCTGCAGGCTGCGCAGGTCGAGCAGGAAGTTGCCGGTGGTGGGCACCAGGATGGTCTGGATGTTGGGGGCCAGTTTTTCGGCCACCGTGAGCTGGATGACCTGGGGGCTTTGCCGCAGGGCCTCGCCGCGCAGGCGGATGGCCTGGGCCTCGCCCTCGGCCCGCAGAATGGCGGCGTCGCGTTCGCCCTTGGCCTGTACCACGGCCCGCTGGGCGGCGATCTCGGCCTGCTGCCGGCGGTTGATCTCCACCTGCACCTGCTGCTCGGCGGTCTGCTTTTCCTCGATTACCTTAGCCACCGAGGGTGGAATATCAATCCGGCGCAACAGCACCGAGATGAGTTCGATATGCTGCGCCCCCAGGTCTTCGCGCAGCTCCCTGGTTACGGCGGCCTCGAGCTGGGTTCGCTGGGTGCTGATGAGCTCGGCGGCGTTGAACAAACCTACGGCGTCGCGCACCTTGCTGCGAATCTGGGGCACGATCAGGGTCTCGAGGTAGTTCGGCCCCAGGTTGCGGTGAAGCTGGGGGGCCTCCTCGCGCTTGATGCGGTACTGCACGGTGACGTCTACCCCAATGTCCAGCCCCTCCTTGCTGCGGGCGGTAATGGCGTCCTCGCCGGGGGTGCTGGTATTCGAGGGGGCCGGCCCCTTGGCCAGGGTTACTTCCTTCAGGCGAGCATCGTAAAGAACAACGCTTTGAATACCCGGTATCACGATGCGGAAGCCCTCCCCCAGGGGGGCGGGCTGCACGCCGCCAAACACGTTGAACACCACCCCCACGTGGCCTGCCGGAACCACCACAAAGCTTTGTGATATGGTCGCTATAGCTAACCCAACGAGCAGCAGCGGCGCGCCCAGCGCCCGCCGCCCACCGGGCTGTGCCAGCAGGACGATGCCCAGGACAGCCACCACGATGCCTAAGAGCAGGAACATACACACCTCGTTTCCATGGTCATACGACCCCAGTATGGTGGATGGGCAGCAGATTAGGATAGAGGTAAGACAAAAACAAAGAAGCCCGGCTATTAATAAGCCAAGGCTGCGTGTTTTATGGGTTTATTTTTGAGGTTGTCCCCTTAATCGGCCGCCGCGCTCCCGGCTTCCTTGTTGCCGGACTCGGACTTGCCGTTGGAGCCGGCCTTGGAGTCTTTGATGTACCAGCCCGAGCCCTTGAACACCACCGCCGGAGCAAAAATCAGACGCTTGATGGGAGCGCCGGTCTCGGGGTGATGGGTGTAGGCGGGATCGTGAAAACCCTGCTCGAACTCATATTGTTCGCCGGTCTCAAGGTTCTGGTAAACGTATCTGGGCATAGTGGACTCCTGTGGGACAAAGGTGTCTCGAGGGGTCACCTCCCTCACCTAGAGGATTTTGACAAACGACACCCTAGACTGTCAACCAGCCTTCCAGTTATATCTCTGATAACTTGCGGTCTCGCTTTGGGATGAAATACTGACGGGTATGGACAAGGCCGAACTCCGGCGCTGGGCCAAGGAGGTACGCAAAAACCTTCCCACCGGAACACTCTCGCAAGAAGTGACCCAACACCTGACCGGTTTTTTGCAAGAACACCGGGCCCGGCACATTCTGCTTTACAGCGCTTTTGGCTCCGAACTCGATCCCGCCGCACTGCAGCGCCTGTACCCCGCTGCCTACTACCTGCCCAGGGCCCGCACCCACCAGCTCGAGGTGCACCCCCTGCCCTGCCGGCTGGTCAAGCACAGGTATGGTTTCTGGGAGCCGGCCCCCGAGACCCCCAAGGTGGCGCTCGAGGTGCTGGACGCTGTGCTGGTGCCGGGCCTGGCCTTCGACCCCTGGGGCCACCGGCTGGGGTATGGGCAGGGCTTCTACGACCGCTTTTTGGCCCAGCTACCCCCACGCACCCTCACGGTGGGCCTGGTGGCCGAGGCGCTGGTGCTGCCCGAGCTGCCGCACGACCCCTGGGACGTGCCGGTGCGCTTTCTAGCCACCGAGCAGGGGGTTCGCCCCGCGCGCGGTTTCGCCCCATAGGCTGCTGGGTCAGGGAACGCTCAGGAACCAGGGGGCGGGGTTGGTGGGGATGCCCCGCACCCGGATCTCGAAGTGCAGGTGAGGCCCGTTGGACAGGCCGGTGTTGCCCGAGTAGCCGAGCAGGTCGCCGGCCTGCACAGTCTGGCCCGGTTTTACAGCAATGCGCGAGAGGTGCCAGTAGCCGCTGCACACCCCCAGCCCGTGGTTGAGGGTGACGGCGTTCCCCCGCACAAAGAGCCGCTCGGCCAGGCCCACCACACCCGGGGCCGGGGCATAGACCGGGGTGCCTTCGGGCACGCCGTAGTCGAGCCCCTCGTGGTAGGAGTAGCTGCGCCCGCCGTCGTAGCTGCGGCGGGTGCCGAAGGGGTCGGTGATGCGGTTGGTCTGGACGGGCTTCTGGAAGGGGCCCCGCCACTGCTGGGGCCGGTCGAAGTCGCAGGAGCCCACCACCTTGAGCCGTTCGGCCCGCAGCCGCTCGGGCACCAGCAGGGCCTGGCGGTCGGGGGGCAGTTGCAGCACAAAGCGCCCAAAGCTTCCGGCCACCACCCGCACCTCGAGCCCCACCTCCGCCCCCCCCACCCGCAGCCGGGCGGGGTAGACCCCAGGGGCTTGCAGGGCCGGTATGGGCAGCAGCACGCGGTTTTGCTGGATGGGGTAGGTGTTGTTCAGGAAGCGCACCTCGCCCTGTACCGGTGCCGGGGCCGTGATGCGGATCACCGCCAGGTGGCCCTGGATGGTCTCGCCGGGCCACTCGATGGCCTCGATGGGGGCCGGGGCCTGGGTGAGGCGGCGAAGGGCTGGGCTGGGCTGCCCCGTCACCCGCAGCACCTGCCCCACCCGAAGCTGGGTGGGGTCTGCGATGTTATTCAGCACCTGCAGGGCTTCCACGCTGGTGTTGTACTGCTGGGCGATGCGGTAGAGGGTCTCGCCGGGCTGGACGGTGTGGGTGGTCTGGGCCAGGGCAAAAGAGGCCAGGGCTGGGAGTACGAGCAGACGAATGTGCATGGTCTCAGTCTAAGATGTCACACCGACTGCTCCAGGGCCTCCTCCAGCACCACCAGCCAGTAGGGCAGGGTGCGCCGGATTAGATCCCAGAGAATCTCGTCCTGAATGCCAAAGTGGAGGTGGCTGACCAGGTCGGGTAAGTCCAGGATGCTTCTCCAGTCCAGCTCGGGCAGTTCCTCGCGCAGGCTGGGGTGCATGGCAGCAGCCATCGTGCCCAGGCGGTGGAGGTTGTGGCGCACGGCGTCCTGGGTGCGCAGATCGGCGGCAAAATCGGCCAACTTCATCCCAGCGGTATAGCGCAGGACTCGCCGGGCGGCCTCCTGCATCTGCTCGAGGTAGACCCGCTTTTGTAGGTGGGGGTTGGGGGGGGTGGGGTGGCGCATGGGCCCCTTTTCAAATCAACCGAAGTGCATCGGCCTCGAGGTGGGCGCGCAGCTCGGCCGGTACTTTCTTGGCGCTGACCAGATCCACCTTGCAGCCCAGCAGGTCTTCCAGGGCGTGCTTGAGGCCGATGTAGCGCTCAAAGGTGGGCTGCGCCAATCTCACCAAAAAGTCCACGTCGCTGTCGGGACTGGCCTCGTCGCGAGCGGTGGAGCCGAACAGGTACAGGCTTTTGATGCCGTACTGTTGGGCTAGGCCAGGCAGCGGTTCCTCCAGGATGGCCAGCACACTTCCCCTGCGCATGAGACCATAGTACTGCCAGGCATAGTGAGGTATGTTGGGCGTGACCCACTCGAGCCGCCTTGGGTAGAGTTAAATGAAAGCATGAAAATCTACACCAAAACCGGTGACGCGGGGGAGACCGGCCTGTACGGGGCCGAGCGGGTGGGCAAGGACCACCCCCGGGTGGAGGCCTATGGCACGGTGGACGAGGCCAACAGCGCCATCGGGCTGGCTCGCGCGGCCCTGGGGGCGGCCCACGCCGACATTGAAGCCGACCTCGAGTACCTCCAGAACGCCCTCTTCGACCTAGGGGCCGACCTCGCCACCCGCGCCGGCGGCCCTTACGAGCGCAACCTGGCCCGCATGGACGCCTCAGACGTGGAGAAGCTCGAGGCCCTGATTGACCGCTACCAGGAAGAAGCCCCCCGCTTCACCGGCTTCATCCATCCCGGCGGCCATCCTGCGGCGGCGGCCCTGCACCTCGCCCGTACCATTGCCCGCCGGGCCGAGCGCCGGGTGGTGGCGCTGATGCGCACCGAGGAGGTGAACCCGGAGGCCCTGCGCTACCTCAACCGGCTCTCGGACCTGCTTTTTACGCTGGCTCGAGTGGTCAATAAACGCGAAGGCTTCGCCGAGGAGAAGTGGCTGGTCAAAAAACGCCGATAAAGGAGGGCTGGTATGCGCCTGGTGAGCCTGACCTGCTCCAACACCGAGATCGTCTGGGCCCTGGGCTGCCTGGACAGGCTGGTGGGGGTGGACAGCAACTCCGACTTTCCTCCCGAGGTGGCCCGGCTGCCCCGGGTAGGGCCCGACCTCCAGATTGACCTGGACAGGGTCGAGGCCCTGAAGCCCGACCTGGTGCTGGCCAGCCTGAGCGTGCCGGGCATGGAGCGGGTGGTGGAGGGTTTGCAAGCGCGGCAAATCCCCCACGTGGTGCTCGACCCGCAAAGCCTGCAGGACGTCTACAACGACATTATTCAGGTGGCGGATCTTCTGGGGGTGGCCTCGCAGGGCCGGCACGTGGTGCGGGCCATGCAGTGGATGATCGCCCAGGCCCGGGGCTCGCTGCCCAACTGGGTGCGCCCCCCCAGGGTGATGGTGGAGTGGTGGCCCCGGCCCATGATTGCCGCCGGGCAACACAGTTGGGTAACGCAGATGCTGGAGGCGCTGGGGGCGGAAAACGCCTTTGCCCACCTGCCGGTGCGCTCCCAGCCCCTCACCCCCGCCCTGGTGGAGGAGGCCCAGCCTGACCTGATTACGGTCTCGTGGTGCGGGGCGAAAAAACTGCGTCCAGAGGTGGTTCTGCGCCGCAAGCTGGATATCCCCGCCCTGAAGCATAAGCAGGTGTTCGCCCTCGAGGAGGCCTACCTGGGCCGTCCGGGGCCGCGCCTGGCCGAGGGGGCGAAAAAACTGGCCGAACTGTTGCGCGGGGTGCCGGTCTGGCAGCACGGAGGCCGGCCATGACCCCCCTCAAGGTGGTCACCTTCTGGGTGCGCCCGCTGGAGGGCCAGCCCCTGCCCGAGGCCAGGGCCTTGCTGGAGGGCCTTCTGGCTATTTTTTACGAGGCTTTTCCGGAATATGCTGGGGTGCTCACCTTCAGCCAGTCGCCCCGCCCGCCCGGCTATGTGTTTGTTTATGTGAACCAGGGCTGCACCGGCCTGCTGCCCATGGCGGGGCGGTTCTTGCAGGAACTCTTGCAGCAGGCCTTCCCCCAGGGTGAGGTGCGCCCCTATGGGCGGGTCTGGCCTGAGCTACGGTCTGAATAAAGCCACGGTGCCGGCCTGCCGCAGGGTGCCGCTGCCCACCGCCAGCCGGCCATCAGGGGCCCAGGCCACCGCGTAGAGGGGCCGCACAAACCCTGAGGTGGTCTGTAAAAGCGGCCCCTGCACGCTCCACAGGCGCAGGGTCTTGTCCCAGCCCACGCTGGCCAGCCGCTGGCCGTCGGGCGAGAAGGCCAGGGCCTGGGCGGCCTCGGTGTGCCCTTCCAGCACCCGGAGCAGCTTCCCCGACTGGGCATCCCAGAGCTTGAGGGTCTGGTCGTGGCTGGCGGTGGCCAGCAGGCGTCCGTTGGGGCTCAGGGCCAGGCCGTAGAGGCCCCGGGCGTGGGCCATGACCCGGCGCAGGAGCCCCACCCCCTCGGGGCGCAGGGCCCACCAGGCCAGGCTTTCATCGCTGCTGCTGCTATAAAGCGTGCGCCCGTCGGGGCTAAAAGCCAGGCCCGTTACGTGGGACTCGTGGGCGCGGAACTCGAGCACCTTCCGGCCCTGCCGCCAGTCCCAGAGCCGGATTAACCGGTCGCGCCCGCCGGTGGCCAGGGCCCGTCCGTTTGGGGCGAAGGCCAGGGCCCCCACCCCGTTGCCATGGGCCTCGAGGCTCTGCAACAGCCGCCCGCTACCTGTTTGGTAGAGGCGGGTCAGGCCGTCGCGGCTGCCTGCGGCCAGGTACTGCCCATCCGGGCTGAAGGCCAGGGCGGTAATTTCCAGGGCGGCCTCGCTCAGCCTGTGGATGGGCTGCCCCTGGCGGTTCCACAGCCAGACCTCGCCGTCCCAGCCCCCGCTGGCCAGCAGCCTCCCGTCGGGGCTGTAGGCCAGGGCGCTCACCGAGGCCGCAGGGGGCTCGAGGGTTCGTAGCAGCCCTCCGTCCAGGCTCCACAACCGGGCCCGCCCATCGTCGTGGCCGCTCAGGAGCCGGCTTTCGCCCACAGCCAGGGCCAGCACCGAGGCCGTCTGGAGGGTTTTTTGGGGCCGGCCTGTGTCCCAGAAGATAATCTGGCCGTCCTGCCCCCCGCTGATGAGCTGCGCGCGCTTGCGCCAGACCAGGGCGCTCACCGCCAGGCGATGCGCACTCCACTGCTGCACATAGCGCCCCTCGGCACTCCACAATTGTATCTGTCCGTCCCGGTCGCCAGTGGCCAACTGGCCGTCCGGCCCCCAGGCCAGCGCTCGCACCGAGAGGGAGCCCAGAAGGGGCAGCCGGTGGCCGCTCTGGGGATTCCACAAGAGCACCCCATCCTGCCCCCCGGCTGCCCAGACAGGGTTTAACGGGGAAAGCCCAACGCTGTATATCCAGCCGCGCCCTGCATAAATAGACCGAGACAAGCCCAGCGCTGGCACACTCCAAAGGCGCAACTCACCGTCGGCGCTACCACTGAGCACCTGACGCCCATCCGGGCTGATGCGGGCCGACCAAACCTGATCGCGGTGGCCTTGCAACACGCCTTTCAGCAGGCCGCTCTGGGGGTTCCACAGCCGCAGGGTGGTATCGGAGGACGCGCTGAGCAAGGTGCCATCCGCAGCGAAGTCCAGGGCTCGCACGGTATCGCTGTGCCCGCTCAGGGTGCGCAAAAAACGCCCATCGGCCTGGTGGAGATGAACGTAGGTATCCGCTCCCAGGGCCAACCTTCCCCCAGGGCCAAAAGCCACAGCCCCCACCGGGGCCCGGTGTCCCACAAGTATCTGCGACGGTTGCTGGGCGGTCGCCAACGACAAACATAAAAGCCAGCCAATCCACCGGTGCACCCCATTAGCCTACCGGAGCCACCCGGACGCAAGGATGAGGCTGGGATGCTGGCCGGATGGGGTTCTGCAGCATAGAATTCCTGATGGGAGCCCAGATGAAAAAATACCGCGTTCAACCGGATGGTCGCTTTGAACTAAAGCGCTTCGATCCCGACGACACCAGCGCCTTTGAGGGGGGCAAGCAAGCGGCCCTGGAAGCCCTGGCTGTGCTCAACAGGCGTTTGGAGAAGCTGCAAGAGCTGCTGTATGCGGAAGGCCAGCACAAGGTACTGGTGGTGTTGCAGGCCATGGATGCGGGCGGCAAGGATGGCACCATCCGGGTGGTTTTCGACGGGGTAAACCCCAGCGGGGTGCGCGTGGCCAGTTTTGGTGTGCCCACCGAGCAGGAGCTGGCCCGCGACTACCTCTGGCGGGTGCACCAGCAGGTGCCCCGCAAGGGTGAGCTGGTGATTTTCAACCGCTCCCACTACGAGGACGTGCTGGTGGTGCGGGTTAAAAACCTGGTGCCCCAACAGGTTTGGCAGAAGCGCTACCGCCACATCCGCGAGTTCGAGCGCATGCTGGCCGATGAGGGAACCACCATCCTCAAATTCTTCCTGCATATCTCCAAAGACGAGCAGCGCCAGCGGTTGCAGGAGCGCTTAGATAACCCCGAGAAGCGCTGGAAATTTCGTATGGGCGACCTCGAGGATCGCCGGCTTTGGGACAGGTATCAAGAGGCCTATGAAGCAGCCATCCGCGAGACCAGCACCGAGTATGCCCCCTGGTATGTCATTCCGGCCAACAAGAACTGGTACCGCAACTGGCTGGTGAGCCACATCCTGGTAGAAACCCTGGAGGGCTTGGCGATGCAGTACCCCCAGCCCGAAACAGCCTCGGAGAAGATTGTGATCGAGTAGCAGGCAGGGCAAACACTTTTCTGTTTAGCGGAAATCTTTCTGGCGGCAAAATGAAACCATGCCGAACGCGCATCTGGTTTATCAGCGGGTGATACAGGCCGGTCGGGATTTTCTGAACCGGCCAGAAGCAAACGACCAACAGATTGCCTCGAGCCTGCTGGAGCTGGACGAGGCCCGGTTCAAGGTGTTCACCCATCTGGTGGGGATGACCAGCACCAAGCACCTGCGCTACACGGTGCTGGCCCTGGCCTGCCTGGAGCCACCGGTGGGCCCCCTCTTGCGGGAGCTCCTGGTAGAAGGAGCCAGCTTTGTTGAGGTGCACAAGCTCCTAAGCCTGTATCGAAAGCGGCAGTTGGAGCTTGCCCAATTGCAAAAAGCCGTCCAGGAGCACTCTTGGCCCAGGCTACTGACAACGCGCCGGGCCCCGGTGGACTGGGCCAGCCGGCCGGTCTGGATCTTTCCTGCCGATAAGCGGAGCCGTCGGCTCGAGGGCCTCAATCCAGCGATCGCTGAGGTGCTGATCCAGCGCTACAGCGAGCCAGGGGGCCTGGTGGTGGATCCTATGGCGGGCAGGGGAACGGTGGTGCAGAAGGCCCTGGAACTGGGTCGTAAAGCCTGGGGTAGCGACATCAACGGGGATGGCCGGCTGGTGCACAAGATGGATATCGCCGATCTGGTGGATGCGCTGGGGGAGGCGGTGGCCGATTTGCTGGTGCTGCATCCTCCTACTTTTTCCTGGTTTGCCCGCAACGTCTTCGACCCCAGCATCCACGAGCACCCCGAGACGGATTACACCAACTGGCTCTCGAGGCACCTGGAGTGCGCCCTACCGGTGCTCAAACCGCGCGGTCGCCTGGTGCTGATTGTGCGGCCCGAGCATAAGCCCCAGCGGTTCATTCGGCACGAAGGGCTGGTGCGCTGGGCTTTTGTGGCGCCGCTGGAGCTTTTGCTGAGCGAACAGGATCTCGAGCCCCTGCACTATCACCTGGCTGTATCGGAGGACGGGGAAGAGGACTGGAGCATTTTTGTGGGCCTGAAGCCCTGAGCCGCCGGGGGCTGGAAAAACTACCGTTTGGCTGGGTGGTTGCGTAGCCGAACCTGAGCCTGGGTCACCGCAGTGGCTTCCGGCTGGCTGTGCAAGGTAAGCTCGAGTCCCTCCACCTCGGGCAGCTCCTCAACCATACGCGAGACCCGCAGCAGCAGGTCTTGGAGGCTCTCGAGGTGGGCTTTGCCGGCCAGCGGCTGTAGCATCTCGAGGGCTTCCCGGTCGGTGAGAGGGGTGATGCGCAGACCCAGTAGTTGCTCTCCAAGGGGCAGCCCGGTAAGGGACAGGCTCAGCACCGGCCCAAACAGGGCATCGTGCCGGATTCGCAGCACCAGGGCGATGCCTGGCTGGGAAGAAGGCCTGAGCGCGATGCCGAAGTACCCCAGCAGTTCCTGGGTTTGTTTCGGGCTAAGCTGGCCCCGGGCTTTCCCGACCAGGGCCCGGGCGGCGTCTTCCTGTACCCCATGGTCGGGGATCTCCCCGGGTGGGGTGGTGCGCCACTGGGCGTATGCGTAGGCTGCGGCCAGGGCGCGTCCGGCCGATTCGGGGAAGCGGTACGAGGGCACCAGCTCGGCCCCCAGCCGCACGCGTGGCCGCCCTGCGGCCATAAAGCAGGTGAGCAGCGGAATCTGGATGCCCTGGGCTCGAGCTTCATTAAAAGCGGTTTGCAAGGCTTCGGCGACCTCCTCCAGGGTGGCATAGCCCAGCGGTACGAAGAGCGCGATAAAGGCATGGTAGCCGCCTGAGAGGAGCGCTTGCGCGGCCGCCAGGTACTCTTCAGCGGAGGCCCTCGAGCCCAGGTCGCGAACCTCGGCCTGTAACCCCTCGGCCTCGAGGGCGTCCTTGGCCAGGTATGCGGGCCCCGAAGCATTGGTCAGCAGGGCTACATTGGGGCCTTCGGGTAGGGGCTGGTGGGCCAGAATGGCTGCGATATCGAACATTTCCTCCAGGTTTTCGGCCCGCACCACCCCGGTTTGTTTGAAGAGCGCCTCCACCACCGGATCGCGCCCGGGTCGGACGGCCAGGATGGGTTTTTTACGACCCACCCGCCGGGCCAGCCGGGCAAAGCGCCGGGGATTGCCGAACGACTCTACGTACAGCAGGATCAGTCCGGTCTCGGGGTCTTCCTCCCAGTACTGAATCAGGTCGTTGGAGGAGATGTCCACTTTGGCCCCCAGCGATACAAAGTTGGAAAACCCCATTCCCATCTCGCGAGCGTACTCCAGCACCGCCAGCCCCACAGCCCCGCTCTGGCTGGACATGGCGATCCGCCCCTGCAAGGGGAGCCGCGGGGCCAGGCCAGCACAGAGCTGCACCTCGGAGCTGGTGCTCATTAGAGCCAGTGAACCCGGCCCCAACAGCCGCATGCCGTAGTGGCGGCAGGTTTGGGCCAGGGCTTTGATCTGCCGCTCTTCCATGTCGGTGGTGATCACCATCAGGGCCCTGACCCCCCGCTGGCCACAGGCCTCGGCAGCCTCCAGCACCTTGTCGCGGGGGGTGGTGATGATCGCCAGGTCAATTGGCCCCGGCACGGCCTTGACCGAGGTGTAGGCCAGCATCGAGCCCACCACCGGCACCTCGCCCGCGGCGGGGGTGGCGGCGGTGTTGACCGGATAGACCGGGCCCTGGAACCGGTTGAGCACCAGGTGTTCCAGAATTTGGTAGCCAACGCTGCTAGGATCTCTGGAAGCACCTACCACGGCCACGCCCTTGGGGCGCAAAACCGGCAGCAGCGAGGCCACCGTGGCCACGCGCTCGCGCAACTCAAACCGGGCCACCATCTCGGGGTTGGGCTCGATATCGAAACTGACCTCCACCTCGCCGGACTCGGTGTGCGACTCGACCTGGAAACCGCTGGCCTTAAACACATCCAGCATCTGCTTGTTTTCGGCCAGGGTGAAGGCATGGAACCGCCGGATGCCGCGTTGCACCCCGATCAGGGCCAGCCGCTCGAGCAGCAGCGAGCCCAGGCCCCGTCCCTGGTACCAGTCGTCTACCAAAAAAGCCACCTCAGCCGAGGTGGAGCCGGGCCCCTCCTGCACGTACTCACCGGTGGCAATGATGCGTTCGGGGTCGCCGGTGAGCACCACCAGGGTCACCTTGTCCTCATCGGGGGGCTTGCGCAAAAGCAGATCGGCGGCGGTTTCGGGGTCGACCTCGGAGAAAAACCGGAAGGTGCGGGCTTGCGGGGATAGGCGTTGGAGAAACTCCACAAACAGGGCCCGATCCTCGGGCTGGGCCGGGCGCAGGGTGGCGGTTCGGCCGTCCTTAAGGAGAATGGGGCCGGACTCGAGGGCGTACTGCGGGGTAGGGGGTGGAATATAGCGCTGCGGCATAGCAACCGTCCTAACCAATAGCATAGTCGCCATTGGTCAGGAATGCCGACCCCTTGGGTTAAGAAAGCGCGTCTACCACCAGGAGCCCCTCCCGGCCGTCGATAACCCGGGCCTAGGCCTGGATGCGCACAGGAGGTGCGGTTGGTATCGGTTCGCTTCGGGCGCCTTGCTGGACGCCGATTAAGAAGCCCATCTTTATGATGGCTATGATCTGTTCCGTCTGACCTGTGCGCACCAGCTCCTCTACGTACTCGGCCATGCCGGGCGGAAAGGGCATCTGCCGCAGGGCTTCGCGGTTGGCTTCGACCATTTGTTGAATCCACTCAACCGGTGTCATACCTACTTGCTAATATAGCACTCAACTTTTCTAACATTCGGTCTTTTGACACTATCTGCGGCCCGGGCCTAGTGGTTTTCCTGCCGCTCGTTGGCGGACAGCTCGCTCTGCAGCCAGGCTAGCACGGCTTCAGCAGCGGTAAGGTTGGTGGCGAGGGGTACGTTATGCACGTCGCATACCCGCATCAGGGCTTGCACATCGGGTTCGTGCGGCTGGGCCTGCAAGGGGTCGCGCAGGAAAACCACCGCCAGCACCTTGTCCTCCGCCACCATAGCCCCGATCTGCTGATCGCCGCCCAAAGGCCCCGAAAGCAGGCGGGTTACGGCCAGGCCAGCTTTTTCCTCCAGCATTCGCCCGGTGGTGCCGGTGGCCACCAGCGGAAAGCGTGCCAGGAGGTCTTTGTGATCCTTGGCAAACGACACCATATCGGCTTTCTTGCCGTCGTGTGCAATGAGGGCCAGTGCTTTCATCGGCTTTATATTAGCGTGCCCCGCACCGGCCGTTGTCAGGCCGGGCCAGGCTGTCTGAACCATCGGTGCTAGTTGAGTGTCCGGCTACCATCCATCAGGCTGCGAGCGCGCTCGAGGTAGCTGCTCAGGGTGTGGTGCCACTCGTCGGCGGGGTGTAGGTAAGGCAGCACAGCCTCGCTGCGGTGGATGATCTCGTTGGGGCGGCGAAAGCCTAGCTGGGCCAAGGTATCCACCACCATTTGCTGGGCCGTGACCCAGTCGCGGCTGCCCTCGGCGGCGGTCTCGCAGGCCTGGGTGTAGTGCTCGAGGGCCTCTTCCAGGTGTAGCAGGTCGTAGGCCAGGTTGCCCAGGATCAGGTATCCGGTGCTTGGGCTTCCCTGGCGGATGGCCTCATGGGCGGCTTGATGGGCCTCATCGTAGCGGCCCAGGCGGTAGAGCACCTCGGCCAGGTCGCCGTAGGCGTCGCCTAGGTGGCCGTACTCGGGGTCGCGCAGCACCTCCCGCAGGGTGGCCTCGGCCTCGGCCAGCTCACCAGCCTCGAGGTACGCAACGGCCAGCTCGTGCAAGGCGTAGCTTCTGTCCTGTTCTTCAGCCCGCCGCACAGCCTCCCGGAAGGCCTCAATGGCCTCGCGGGGCTGCCCCAGCTGCATAAGCGCCTGGCCGTGTACCAGCGGTGTGCCGTGGGCCGGCTCTGCACCTTCGCGCTCGATCTCCAAAGCCCGCTGGATGGCCTCGAGGGCCAGGTTGGGGTTGCCCAGCAGGAGGTGGCTGCGCGCGATCAGATAGTAGCGGGTGGCGGCCTCCTCGGGGTCTTCCAGCTCCGGGGCCTCGAGCTCGGCCTCTTGCAGGGCTTGCAGGGCCTCGAGGCCCATCCCGGCCTCTACAAACATGGCCGAGGCGTCGATCAGGTTCCAGTAATGCTCCATGCCCACTGCCAGCCGCGAAGCTTCTTTGTAGGCCGCGGCTGCCTCGGCGGGCTGCCCCAGACGCTCCAGGGCCTTGCCCCGCAAGGTATGCGCCCGCCAGGCCAGAAAAGCCGGCAGCTCGAGGGGGCGGTTCAGGATCTCCAGGGCTTCTTCGGGCAGACCCAGGTACATCAGCGCCTGGGCCTGGTGGTAGAGGGCTCGAGGGTCGGTGGTGCGGGGCAGTATTTGGCGCACCTCGTCTTCCGAAGCACCTTCCAGTGCGCGCATCTCGCCCAGGATGGAGCGATAGCGCGGGTGGGCCTCGAGGGATGGCACGCTGCTTAGCCCCTCTTCCAGGGCCCGGTTGGCGCCTTCGATGCCCCCCTCGCCGTACAGTGAGTAGGCCTCGGCCAATAGCAGGGCGGCCTCTGCTGCCTCCTGTCCTTGCGCCAATGCCAAGGTGCGTATCAGCGTTTCGAACGCCGTATCGTAGTCGCCTTGGTGGAGGGCCTCGAGTACCACTTGCATTACCCTCCATCATAAAGCCCAAAGCTTAGAGCGATAAGAACCAGGTCTGCTTTGCCAGGCCAGGCGGGGCTGGGGGCCGCGGTGTAAGCTGCACCTGCGAACGGGCCTGGGCTTTCGACCCTAGGACTCATTCATTGCGCCAGGATTGAGTACCATAATCTAGTGCACCGCGCTGCCGTTATATAATCGGCAGAATGTGTGCTGCCTGCACCACAGGCACTCAATGGAGGTTCTGGTTTGCCTACGCGTATCAATCCTTGGAGCTTGCTTGTTATCTTCATCCTGGCCTACTGGCTTTTCACCTTATTCGGGGGCGGCAACAACGCCCGCACCAGCATTCCATACAGCGACTTTATCACCTACATTGAACAGGGCAAGGTGGCCCGGGTTATTTTGCAGGAAGGCCGGATTACTGGTTTTTTCAAGGCGCCTGAGCGCATCCGGGTGGGCAACAACACTGAAACCACCGATCGCTTTACCGTGATTGCCCTTCCAGCGGGGTACAGCGATCCGCAGTTTACCAACCTCCTTCGTCAGAACGGCGTGGTTATCGAAAACCGGCTGCCTAGCATCTGGCCCCAGCTCCTGTATACCCTGCTGCCCATTGCGGCCCTGATTGGTTTCTGGTGGTTTTTTTTCATGCGCTCGCAGGGGGGGGCGGGGCAGGTTATGCAGTTCGGCCAGAGCCGGGCGCGCCAGTACGGTAAGGAGCGCCGGGTCAATACCACCTTCAAGGATGTGGCCGGCCACCACGAGGCCAAACGCGAGCTGATGGAAGTGGTGGACTTCCTCAAAAACCCGCAAAAATATATCGCCATTGGGGCGGAGATTCCCAAGGGCGTGCTCCTGGTGGGGCCGCCCGGCACCGGTAAGACCCTGCTGACCCGCGCGGTGGCCGGGGAGGCTGGGGTGCCGTTCTTCTCGGTGTCGGCCTCGGAGTTTATGGAGATGTTTGTGGGGGTGGGGGCCAGCCGGGTACGTACCCTGTTTGACGAGGCCCGCCGCAACGCGCCGGCCATTATCTTTATAGACGAGCTTGACTCGATTGGCCGCAAACGCGGGGCCGGCATTGGGGGCGGCCACGATGAGCGGGAACAGACCCTTAACCAGATCCTCTCCGAGATGGACGGTTTTGAGAAGGATACCAGCGTCATTGTGCTGGCTGCGACCAACCGCCCGGATATCCTCGACCCTGCCCTTTTGCGCCCAGGGCGCTTTGACCGGCAGGTGGTAATTGGACTGCCGACCCTGGAGGAGCGCAAGGAAATTCTGCAGGTGCACATGCGGGGTAAGAAGTTTGCCCCGGACGTCGACGTAAACAACCTGGCCCGCCTGACACCGCAGTTCAGCGGAGCCGACCTGAAAAACCTGGTCAACGAAGCGGCCCTGCAGGCGGCCCGTGAGAATGCCAGTGAAATCACCAACGCTCACTTTCAGGCAGCGCTCGACAAGATCATGCTGGGCCTGGAGCGTGGAACCCTGAAGCTTAGTGAGCAAGAAAAGCGCGCTGTGGCCTACCACGAGGCCGGCCATGCCATTGTGGGCGAAGAGCTGCCTTATGCCGACAAAACCGAAAAGGTTTCGATTGTGCCCCGCGGTATGGCCCTGGGGGTGCGCTGGAGCAAGCCCGAGGAGCGCATCCTGATGAGCAAGGAGCACCTCGAGGACACCCTGGCCATGACCCTGGCGGGTCGGGCGGCCGAGGAGCTGTTTGTGGGTACCATCACCACCGGGGCCGCCAACGATTTCAAGCAGGCCACCAGCCTGGCCAAGCAGATGGTGCTGGACTGGGGAATGGGCGACCACTTCAAGAACGTGGCCTGGGGCTCCAACACCGGCCCCATCTTCCTGGGGGAGGAGATCGCCAAAAAGCAAGACCACTCCGAGGAGACCAGCCGCCTGATCGATGCGGACATCCGGGCCATCCTGGATCGGGCCTACGAACGGGCTAAGCAGGTTCTATCCGAAAACGCCAAAGCCGTGCATCAGCTGGCCGCCGAACTCCTGGATACCGAGATTGTGCAGGGCGAGCGCGTGCGGGAAATTATCGCCCAGAGCAAGCAGCCCGAAACCGTCGCTCCCACAGCTTTCAAGCCCGAGGTCTGAACCGCAGTCACACCGCGATGATGGGTTGGCAAGCGCAGGGTGCGTGGCCTTAAGGTCTTCCCAGGCCGTTGTTCTCCCACCTTGAATGGAGAAAAGAACGCCCGCGGCGCAACCGGAGCGTCTGCGCTCGGCTAGTACCGACGCTTACGCTGGGGTAGCAACAGTAAAAACACCCCCACCACCACGCATGCGTCGGCCAGATTCCAGATGGGGAAATTGTCTAAAATAGACAGCCCCGTGCGGTTGATGTCCACGTAGTCGACCACCCAGCCGTGGCCCAGTCGATCGATTGCGTTGCCCAGGGCCCCTGCGGCAATCAGGGATAAGGCCAACTGCTGCAACAGGGGGGTTCGGCGGTGATGCAGGCTCAGATATACGAGAATGCCAAGGCCTATTAGCAGGCTTATCCAGACCAAAATGCGGGCCCCACCCTGGAATATCCCAAAGGCTGCACCGGTATTTTTCACAAAGGTGGCATCCACGACCCAAAACAAATTGCTCAAAAAAACCGCGCCTACCTCGCCTTCGAACACACGTGGCCCAACCGCCCATAGCACCGCAAGTTTGATGGCCTGATCGGCAACCAGCAGGGCAGGAACCAGCCAGGTGGCGATATTCATACCGCTGGAAGTCTAGCACGCTCCCATGAGGGTATGCTATACTCCTTGCTGTTGCCCTGAGGCAAGGGGGCAGCCCCTTGCATTGGCAGTTAGGAGTCCTGCAATGTCGAAGATTTGCGAAATTAGCGGCAAGCGCCCCGTAGTGGCCTACAGTATCATTACCCGTGGTAAGGCCAAACGCGAAGGTGGGGTGGGTAAGAAGATCACCGGCTATACCAAGCGCTGGCAGGAGCCCAACCTACGCAAGGTGACCGTTACCGTTGTTGGTCAGGCCATCACCTTCCGCGTCGCTAACAGCCACGCCCACAAGGTGTACGAGCTGGTGGAGCGCGCCAAAGGCATGAAGCTCGAGGGCCTCACCGCTAAGCAGATCAAAGCCCGTCTGCTAAGCCTGCTCTAGGCCATCCAGCATCAAGAGGCACAGCCCGCTGTGCCTCTTTACTTTTGGCATAAAATAGGCCCATGCCGATCAAGCCCGGCTGGATTCTGCTCGCTCTGGTGACCCTGCTGGCCTTGTGGCAGAGCGTGCAACTATCCGGTGCCCGCCGGCAGATTGCGGTTTTGCAATCGGAAATTTCCCAGCTCAAAGAGCGCCTCGAGCAAGGCCCTGGGGGCTTTATGCTGCCCCTGCCCGGCGCCTGCCTGCCCAAAACCGATGGCAACCTGCCCGGTGCCCCCCGCGAATACCGCAAGGGCACCAACCCTGGTTTTGTGTTTACTGGTGATGATGCCTGTATTCCGGTGCGCTATGGCATGGGGGTGGTGGCCGCCGCCGGGGGCGAGGTGATTAAGGCCGAGACCAGCTACAAAGAAATGAGCCGTGCCGAGTTTGAGGCCCTGGTTCGGGCGGTGGCCAATGGGGCCGGGCCCGAGCAGATGGACAAACTGCGGGGGCGCGAGGTCTGGATTCGCCATCCAGGCGGTTTTACCACTGTGTACGCCCACCTTGCCGAGATCGCGCCGGGGCTAAAGGTGGGTAGCAGGGTGCACAAGGGGCAGTGGATTGGCCGGGTGGGCAACAGCGGAACCGAGGCCGCCGTGCGAGGCACCCGTGAAGGTGCGCGGCTCTTGTTTGAGCTGTGGGATGGTGAGCCCGATCGAGACAGGTACTTCGGCCAGGGACTCACACCCGAGGCGCTGCGGGCCAGGGCCCGGCTCGAGTTCGCCCTTCCCTGAACCGTGCGGTATTGTAATCCCCATGCGCCGTGACCTCGCCGAGATCTGGAAGCTGTTGTGGGTGCGGATTGCCGTCTATGCGGTTTCGATTTACCTGCTTCTCCAGCTTTTGGGGATGGTGCTGGGGGGGGCCCGGGGGGCGCTGATTACGCTGGCGCTGGCTTTTATTTTTGCCTATCTAACCTCGCCCATCGTGCGGGCTTTGGAAAAGCGCCAGGTGCCGCGCTTTGTGGGGGTGCTCCTGGTATACCTGGGGCTGGGGCTGTTTTTGGGGCTGGCCTCGTTTCTGATCGCCGAAATGGTAAATGTGCTGGCCCGCTACGTGACCGAACTTCCCCGCATCCTGACCCCCTTGCTCACCTGGATTGAGAACCTGCCCTCGCGCATCGGCCAGGTAGAGCTTCCACCAGCCCTGGAGGGGGCCTTTGCCCAGGCGGCCCAGGGTTTGCAGACCTTGCTCGAGGGCTTTACCCAGACCCTTTTGCAGGGTTTGCGCGCGCTGCTGGCCCAGGGAGGGAGCCTGGTGGGCTTCTTTGCCTCGCTGGTGGGAGGGGTGTTGCAGCTTTTTGCCGCGCTGATCATCTCGATTTACCTGCTCTACGACCTGCCGCAAATCTCCAAGACCCTCTTCCAGGCGGTTCCCTTGCCGTACCAACCTTTTGTGGCCGATATCGCTGCCAAGTTGGATCGGGCGGTGGGGGGATACATCCGGGGACAGCTTCTGGTGGCCATCAGCGTAGGTCTGATCGTGACGGTGGGTTTTTGGATATGCGGGGTGCCGCTGGCAGGGTCGCTGGGGTTTCTGGCAGCGGTATTCAATCTGGTTCCGTTTGTAGGGGTGATTGTTTCCACGGTGCCGGCGATGCTACTGGCCCTTACGGTGGGTTGGCCGCAGGTGCTGGCGGTCTTGGGGGTGGTGGTGGTGGCCAACCAGGTGGAAGCCCATGTCCTGAGCCCGCGCATTCTGGGCCAGGCCACCAGCCTGCATCCGGTGAGCGTAATTGCGGCCATTTTGGTGGGCTCGAGCCTCTATGGTCTGGTAGGGGCCTTGCTGGCGGTGCCGCTGCTGGCTTTTTTCAAGGTGCTTTATACCGAGCTTTATCTGAACAGCCGGTTCTACCGTGAGGGATAAAGGTATGAGCACAACCCTGAGCTGGGCCTGGCAGAACCCTTGGATACGCCTTGTGGTGTATTTGCTGCTGGCGGGGCTGGTTTTTTGGCTGCTGAGCTGGGTGCTGAACGGCGCGCGCACCGCCATTGGAATCGTTTCGACGGCCTTTGTATTTTCTTACCTGGCGAGCCCGGTGGTGCGCTGGTTTGAGCAACGGCGTCTGACGCGGGCCTTGGGTGTGGTGGTGGTGTTCGTGGGCCTGCTCTTTTTCCTGGGGCTGGCCACGGTGCTGCTGGCCGGTATGACAACGCAGCTCGCCCGCTTTGTCAACAATCTGCCCAGCCTGGTAGAGCCCCTGGTGGGTTGGGCGCGGGGCCTGCCAGAGCAGATCGGGCGCATCGAGCTGCCGCCGGTTTTGCTCGAGGCCCTCAACCAGGCCACCCTCAACCTGCAAACCCTGCTACAAGCCTTCACCCAGACCCTGCTGCGCGGCTTGCAGAGCCTGCTGGCACAGGGGGGCAACCTGCTGGGTTTTTTCACAGGGCTTCTGGGCGGCGCCTTCCAGCTTTTGACGGTCATTACCATCTCGATCTACCTGCTCTACGACCTGCCCCGCGTGGGGGCGGCGCTGTTCCGCGCGGTTCCGTTGCCCTACCAGCCCAAGGTGCAGGAACTGGCCCAAAAAGCCGATGCAGCCTTTGGGGGCTATGTGCGGGGTACCCTGCTGGGCGCTTTGTTCAACGGGGTGCTCATCAGCCTGGCCATGTACCTGTCGTTCGGGGCTTTTCAGGGGTTTGGGGTGGGGGTGCTGACCCAGGCCATGTCTTTGGGATTTCTGGCCTTTATTTTTAGCTTTGTGCCGGTGCTGGGGGTGATCATCTCGGCCATACCGGCCTTGTTGCTGGCTTTACCGCTGGGCTGGCTGGCTTTTGCGGTGGTGGCCCTGGTGCTGTGGGTTTGCAACCAGATCCAGGGGGTGGTCTGGCCGATCATTATGGGCCGTACCACCAGCCTGCACCCGGTGACCGGCATTGCTGCGGTGCTGATCGGGGGCTCGCTGTTTGGGGTGGCGGGGGCTTTACTGGCCGTGCCCCTGGTGGCCTTTTTCAAAATCCTATACAACGACTACTACCTGAATAGTCGTTTTTACCAGGAGGGTTGAGGCTACTACCAGTGGCCACCTTCCTCGAGGGCCCTGGTAAACCACGCGGGAATCTGCTGCCCAAAGCGTTGGCCGGCGAAGTCCTTAGCAAACTCGCCGTAGTTGCCGGACTGGATGGCCTTTCGGGCGCTTTCCATCAGGCGGTGCAGGTAGCGCAGGTTGTGCAGCGAGATCATGCGGGGGGCCAGCATCTCCTCGGCCCGCACCAAGTGGGCCAGGTAGGCCCGGCTGTAGTGGGTGCAGGCGTAGCAGTCGCAGGTGGGGTCGATGGGGCGGGGGTCGTCGAGGTAGCGCGAGAGCTTGAGGTTGAGCCGCCCCTCGGTCACCAGGGCATAGCCAAAGCGCCCGGTGCGGGTGGGGTAGACGCAGTCGAACATATCCACCCCCAGGGCCACCGAGGCCACCAGATCCTCGGGGTGGCCCACCCCCATCAGGTAGCGGGGTTTGGACTCGGGCAGCAGCCGGGTGGAAAGCTCCACCGCCGGGTACATGCCCTCCTTGGGTTCCCCCACGGCCAGGCCGCCAATGGCCAGACCGGGGGTATCGAAGGCCGCTGTGGCCTCGGCGCTGGCTTTACGCAGGGCCAGGTCAATCCCGCCCTGGGCAATGGCAAACAGGGCCTGGTCGGGCCGGGTTTTGGCCTTAAGGCAGCGCTCGAGCCAGCGCAGGGTGCGTTCGATGGAGGCCTTGAGGTACTCCGGGCTGGCCGGGTAGGGGGGGCACTCGTCGAAGGCCATGATGATATCGGCCCCCAGGGCTTCCTGCACCTGGATGCTGTACTCGGGGGTTAGCTCGATCAGGTCGCCGTTGAGGTGGCTGCGGAAGGTCACGCCCTGCTCGCTGATCTGGCGCAGGTCGCCCAGGCTCATCACCTGAAAACCGCCCGAGTCGGTGAGCCAGGGGCCGTCGTAGGCGGCGAATTTATGCAGCCCACCCAGGGCCCGCACCCGCTCGGGGCCGGGCCGCAGCAGCAGGTGGTAGGTGTTGCCCAGAATGATCTGTGAGCCGATTTCCCTAAGCTCGCGGGGGCTGATGCCCTTGACGCTGCCCTGGGTGCCAACCGGCATGAACAAAGGGGTTTGCACCAGGCCGTGGGGGGTGTGAAAAAGCCCAGTGCGGGCCCGGCCGGACTGGGCGGTGATGGCAAACTCGAACACCTGGGTATTTTGGGGCCTACTGGCCCAAAGTTCAACCGGCCTTACCCCTGCTGGATTTTCCTCACCCCAAGACTCCCCGCAGGAAGGGCAAATTTACTACGATGAGCCAGGGGGCGCAGCTTCCCATGGCGTACTCAGTTGGCAGTGCAGGTGCTGGGGGCCTGGCAGCTAAAGGTGCGGGCCTGCTCGATGCTGGGCCCGTTGTAGCTGGTCTCGAGCCCCTTGCCCAGCACCTTGAAGCCAGCCTCGACCTTGCTCTGGCCGTTGATGCCGGTTTTGAGTCCGGCGGTGCCGTTGTTGCCGTTCAGGGTCAGGTTGATGAAAGGCTTGGTCTCGAGGCTGGGCCCGGCCACCCCATAGAACTTGATGTCCATAGCCAGCCCCGCGAAGGCATTGCCCGTGCCCTGTACCGGAACCGAGTAGTTGAAGGTGGGGTTGAGGGCAAAGTTGGCGGTAAAGGTATTGTTCCATCCCCCGTTGGTGGTGCGGTTGCGGTTGTAGTCGAGCTGGAGGTTGGTGGTAAAGGTGGGGGCAATGCCCACCGAGACCGTCACCTTGCCCCCGGCGTTGCTGCTCACCCCGGCGATTAGCTTGGGCTGCAAGACCACCACCACCGGCACGCTGCCCACCAGAAAGGCCCGTTTGATGTTCCAGGAGGCCAGCTCCTTGCTTAGGCTAAAGGGGCTGTAGCTGGCGTTGGCCTGGATGGTGGCGGTAATGGAGGACTTGAGCGTGCCGCTCAGGCCGGCCCTGAACACCTCCACGCTGCCGTTGCTGAACTTGAGGTTGAAGCTGGGTTTGAGGGTCTGCTCGATAGAGCCGTTGAGGGTGATGCTCCCGCCGGGCACGCCCGGAATATCGAACTTGACGTTGGTCAGGTTGATGCGCCCGGTGAAGTCCTGTACGCTCACGCCATCCAGGGCCTGCACCAGGCTGGCCTCGCCGATGGTGAGGTCGGTCTCGAGGGTTACCTCGCCCGAGGCAATGGCGTCCTCGAGGCTCGCTTCCTCGGTCTGAATGTAAACTTTCCGCACCGCCTGGCTGGAGACCCCGTTCCCCCCCACAAACTGGGCGGAGACGCTCTTGACCTTCTGTAGCAGGCCGTCGTTGCAATTACTTACAAGCACGTCCCCGGCGCTTGCACTGAAGGTGCTGTCGGTCACCACCACCTGGCCGGGGGCCACCTCGGTTTTGTCGGGGTCGAGCACCTTGAGCGTCGCCACCGGCGTAAAGCTGCCGGTCACGGTGCCGGTATCGGTGACGGGTGTGCAGACCTGGGTCTGGGGGCCCGGCGGGGTGCAGGCTGTCAGCCCCAGCACACCGGTCAGGGCTATGGGCCACCATCTCATTGCACCGCCTCCATCCAGGTTTCGGCCACGTCGCGCACCGTGGCAGCGCTCAGGTAGGCCTGGGTGTGCCGGTTGAATTCATCGTTGCTGAGCTTGCCCCGGAAAAGCTCCCGGTTGGTGGCCGGCACATCGGTATACAGCAGCCGGAAGCGCGAAGGCCCCAGGGGCGGCACCACCAGGTAGGCGGCCTGGCCCTGGGCGTTGCGGTCGGTGGCTAGGGGGAAGGTATGGCGGCCTGCCGGCAACTGCACGTTGCGCTCGAGCACCACCGTCGTTCCGTCGCTGTCCATGGTCACCAGGGTCACGTAGCCCGGCTGGCTCAGGGTAAAGCTAAAAAACACCCGCTCGCGCAGTTTGTACTTGCCGCCCTCGCCCCGGTCGGGGGCAAACCCGCTGATGATGGGCTGCAGGCCCCATTCACGGCGCTCTTTTTCGCCAATTCCAGGCTGGGGCGCACAGCCCACCAGCAGCAATACAACTAATGAAAAGCCCAGGAATCTCATCCCAAAAGTCTACCCCTTACTTCCTGAGAGCACCACAGGGGACTGGATTAAGCCGGGCTTTAGACAAGATACTGTGCAGGGTGGAACGCTATCTGCTGGTCATGCTGGGCGGGGCCATCGGGGCCATGCTGCGCTATGGGCTGGGGGCCTGGGTGCAGGGCCTCTTGGGGCCGGGGTTTCCCTGGAGCACTTTTTTGATTAACATCACCGGCAGCCTTCTGATTGGGCTGGTGCTGCGCCTGAGCCTCGAGGGGGCCCTGAGCCCGGAGTGGCGGCTTTTTCTGGCGGTGGGGGTGCTGGGCGGCTACACCACCTTCTCCACCTTTAGCTGGGAGACCCTGACCCTGGTGCAGCAGGGGGAGTGGCTCAAAGCCTTTTTATATGTGGCTGGCAGTGTGGTGCTGGGGTTTGTCTTGGTCTGGCTGGCCTACCGCTGGGCCGGGAGGTGGGTATGAAACTGCAGGGCGAAGCCAAACTGGTGCGCATTTTTCTGGGCGAGTCGGACAAGTGGCAGGGGCGGCCCCTCTACGAAGCGATTGTGCTCGAGGCCAAAAAAGCCGGCCTGGCCGGTGCCACCGTGTTCCGGGGCTTCATGGGCTTTGGAGCCCACTCCCGCATCCACACCGCTAAAATCCTCCAGCTATCCGAAGACCTGCCCATCTGCATCGAAATTGTAGACAGCGAAGAGAAAATACAGGGCTTTTTGCCTACCCTCGACCAGATGGTGCAGGAAGGCCTAATCACCATGGAAAAGGTCGAGGTGATTCGCTACCGCTCCCGCTAGGCATTGTACGTTTGCTTACGGGGCTGGGGCTCGAGCCCAGCTAGGCTAGAGCCATGTTCGGTAACTTCTTCAAGCCCAGGGTAGTGGATCAGCACCGGGTGCCTCCCGGCCAGGTGCTCACCGAAAAATTCCCGGTGCTCACCTACGGTCCCACCCCCACCGTGCGCCCAGAAGAGCTGCAATTTGAAATCAAAGGCCAGGTTGAGGAGCCCAGAACCCTGAGCTGGGCCGATCTGATGGCCCTGCCCCAGTCCGACCTGACCGCCGACTTTCACTGCGTGACCCGCTGGAGCAAGCTGGACGTACAGTGGAGTGGCGTCCGGGTGCTCGACCTAATGCAGCAGGTTCAACTCAAGCCGCAGGCCAGGGCGGTGCTGGTGCACTGCTACGGGGGCTACACCACCAACCTCAGCCTCGAGGACTTTTTGCGCGCGGAGAATATCCTGGCCCACACCCTGTTTGGCCAGCCCCTCCCGCGGGACCACGGCGGCCCTTTGCGCCTGGTGGTGCCGCACCTGTACGCCTGGAAGAGCGCCAAGTGGGTGCGGGGTTTGGAGTTTCTGGATAAGGAGGAACTGGGCTTCTGGGAGGTGAACGGCTACCATCGCCGGGGCGACCCCTGGAAAGAGGAACGCTTTAGCGACTGAGCGCTGGTTCCAGGTGCAGTTCCCAGACGGGCCTTTGGGCCACGGGCTGTTGGGTATAAAATGCCCCAGTGGACTGGACAACCTGGCTTGTTTTGTTGCTAGCTTACTTGTTTGGCGCGATCCCCGCGGGGGCTTGGGTGGCCCGCTACTATGGGGTGGACATCCAGAAGGTGGGTTCCGGGAATACCGGTGCTACCAACATCCTGCGCACCCTGGGGGCGGGCCCGGCGCTGGTGGTGGCGGCTTTTGACGTGCTCAAAGGTGGAATTGCGGTGTGGCTGGCCCGGCTGGTGGGCATCGAAGGCTATTTGCTGGGCGGGGTGGCGCTGGCGGCGGTGCTGGGCCACAACTACTCGGTTTTCCTGCGCTTCACCGGGGGTAAGGGGGTGGCGACCAGCTTTGGCACCCTGCTGTTCCTGGATCCCCTGCTGGCCCTCCTCACATTTCCGGTGGGCGTGGCGACCATGGGGCTTACCCGCTTCGTCTCGGCAGGCAGCATGATCGGCGCCCTTACCGCAGCGGTGGTTGCTGTAGCCCTGGGCCGGCCCATGTGGGAGATCCTGACGGTGGTGCTGCTGGCCGGGCTGGTCTTCTGGACGCACCGCGAGAACATCAAGCGTCTGCAAGCAGGCAACGAGCGCCGTCTGGGGGATAAGGCCAAGATTTCCGATACCGTTACGCGCTAACTGCCTGTGACGCTCAAAACATCGCACGGGGCCCTCGAGCTTCCTCTAGACTGATGGGGTGCGGGGGCTTTTTGTAGCTATTTCTAAAAGCAAAAGACGGGCGGCTTACTTTTGGGCTATTCTGCTGGCCATACCGGTGCTGTTTTTCATCTGGCTGATGCGGCCCGAGGAGGGTTTTATCCGCTGGCTGTACCCGGCGTTTATCCTGATGTGTGCGGGCTGGGCCTGGCGGCTATACCGCGGGGTTAATCTGGGTGCTATTGAGCGCGAGACCATCGCTACGGTAACGCTTTTCTTTACCATCAAGCTGGCTTATTACCTGTTCTGGGGCAACCTCGAGCAGAACTGGGTCGAGATCGAGAGCACCTACTGGGTCATGGCGTTTGTCATGGTTCTGCTTTACATCGTATTCGATGCCCGCAAGGGTCTGACATACAGCCTGGCCCTGGCGGTGGTGACCCTGATCCTGGGTCTGTTGCGGCTGGGGGGCGAGGTGGCCCAGGGCCAGTACAGAACCGAGTTTCTGGCCTTTGTGCGCTCGGAGATGCGGCTTTTTGCTATGGCGGGTTTGCTATACGCCCTGGCCATCGTCAAGGATCAGCTTGCCCTGGCCAACCGGCAGGTGGAAGAGATGCATGCCCTGGCCCGCACCGACCCCCTGACCGGGCTGCCCAACCGCCTGGCCCTGAGCGAGCTGCTGGAAGAAGCCTCGCAGCATATGCATGGTTTGTATTTGGTGCTGCTGGATATCGACCGCTTCAAGCAGATAAACGACCGCTTTGGTCACGCAGCCGGCGACGAGGTGCTCAGGGAGGTGGCCCGCCGCCTGCGGGTTTCCATGCGCAAGGAGGATGTGTTGGGGCGTTGGGGGGGCGAGGAGTTCATGATCTTGATGCGTGGTGAGAGCCAGCAGGATGTGCCGGCGGCGGTGGAGCGCTTACGGGAAGACATCGCCTTCTGGCCTTTTAAGCTGGTGGGCCCGGTTTCGGCGAGCTTTGGGGTGGCCGAAGGGCATATAGGCGACAGCATTCATGCTTTGGTAGAGCGGGCCGACAGGGCCCTGTACGAAGCCAAGCGCCTGGGCCGCAACCGGGTGGAGATGAGCCCGGCCTAAGGGTTCCTCGAGGCCACCTCGTCCGCTGGGATGGGGGTCTGAGGCCCCACCAGATACACCGCCCGCCAGGGGCGGAAGTTGGAGTTGAGCACGTCCACCTCCACCCGCCCGTCGGGGCGGGTGATGGTGCGGGTGATGCGGGTGCGGAAGCCATCCACGGCCCAGTCCACCTGCTTAATCTGCCCGGGGCGCAGGCTGGGATCTACGATGTACTGCGGGGGCGGGTGGGGGGTGCGGGCAAGGATGACCGGCTTGGAGACCGCTACCTTGCGGCCATCGGGGAGGCCGTACAGCCGCACCGTGAGGCTGGAGCGGGTAAAGCTGGTGCGCACGATGATGGGGCCTGGGGTGTCGTTGCTGGCCCGCAGATTGAGATAGGGCTGGTACACCGCGGCGTCGTAGCCCACGATGGGGTCGTACCAGCGCACCCGGTAGGCGTGCTGGTTGCGCTCGAGGATGGGCAGGCCGGCTTGGTACAAAGCCCGGAAGGCCGTGGTGGAAACCTGGCAAACCCCGCCCCCCACGCCCTTGACCGTGCGCCCATCGGAGATGATCAGCGCCTCCTTGAAGCCGTTTTCGGGGCTGATGCTGCCGATGGCCTCGTTGAAATTGAAAACCCCTCCCGCGGGCACCACGTAGCCGTCCAGGTTGCGGGCAGCGGCGTGGACGTTGGCGATCCGCTCGGGGCTCGAGCCGCCGTAGTGCGTGGTGGCTTCGGCCAGGAGTTGAAGGTTCTCGGCCTTGGGCAGGTCGGCGGCCCGCACCTGGGCGGCCTTGGGCACCACGGTCAGGTGAAACTCGCTCAGATCGGGCCGCAGAAGGGCCAGCTCGAGGCGCTTGCGGCTCTCGGGCTGGTTCATCTTCCAGCCATTGACCTCGGGCTGCACCGTGAGCTGGCCCCCGGGGCCTGGGGAGTAGCGGGCGTCTTTGGGTAAGCGGTCGTGGCGGGTGGCTATCTGGGCCAGGAGCTTGCGCAGGGCCTGGGTGTTAACCCTGACCTCCTCCTGCACGCTTAAAAGCGAGGCCACCTGGGCCGCGCCCAGGCTGTACCGGTGGCGTTTTCCGCTGCCGCTGGGAGGGGGTTCGGTGTAGATCAGGTCGAGGGGGCGCAGGAGCTCGTTGGCCCGGCGGGCCACCGGCTCGAGCACGGCGGCGGTAACGCGGGGGGTGATGGTTTTGGGGAAAAACTCGAGCACGGTCAGTTTGGGGTGTTGTAGATAGCTCTCGACTGCGCTCTGGACGTCCAGCTCGAGGCCTGGCTTTTCCGGAATAACCACGAACCGATCGTTTTTGAAGACCACCCTGGCGTTGGTGGGGGGGCGCTCGAGGCCCCGGGCGATGGATTGCAGCCGCTTTTCCAGGATTGTGGCATCCACGCTGGGCACCAGCGGAACCTTGATCTGCCCGCGCAGGGCGGCCAAACGCTCGCCCAGGCTTGTCCGTCCTACTGCAAAAGCGCGCAGGGCGGTGGCCCTGGCATCGAGCCTCCAGCCCAGCTCGGCCGCGGAGACCTCGAGGGTTTGATTCCCTGCCTTGAGGGTAAGCCGGGGCAGGGGGGTGTTTTGCGTGGCGGCGGCAATACGAGCCTCGGCCTCTTCCAGGGTCAGGCTTCCCACCAAAACCCCAGCGGCCTCGACGCCTGCATAGATGCGGTTGCGGTGGTAATGCTCAAAGGCTGCCCAGCCCAATGCTAGACCAGTTGCCAGACCCAGCCCGACCACCACGCTGCGCCTCATCGGACTCCGAGTATAGCCGCCCGCTATAACCTGGATTTGGGGGCGAATGCCCAATCGGGCTGTACAGAACCTCCACCCCCGGCTTGAGCCAGGGGCATCGGCGGGATAGGATGCCTTCCATGCTGCTATACGGGCGCGTTGAAACCATGACCGAGGCCGGCCAGGTCGAAGCGGTGTACCTGGAGGGTGATCGCATTGCCGATGTGGGCAGTCTGCAAGACCTGAGCGCGCGGTATCCCGGTGCAAAAAAGCAATTTTTCGAGCAGATCACCCCCGGTCTGCACGAAGCCCACGCCCACCCGCAGATGTGGGGCCTGCAACTCGACAGCCTGGATCTGGAGGGGCTGACCGACCCCCAGGCGGTGGCGCAGCAGGTGGCCGAGAAGGCCCGTGCCCTGCCCCCCGGCGGCTGGATTCGCGGGGGCGGCTATCTTTTTCGGGCCTATCCCACCCGCGAACTGCTGGATGCGGCGGCCCCCCACCACCCCGTCTTCCTGCAAAGCCGCGACCGGCACTCGGGCTGGGCCAACACCAGGGCCCTCGAGCAGGCCGGTATCACCGCCCAGACCCCCGACCCGCCTGGTGGGGTTCTGGTGCGCGATGCCCAGGGCCAGCCCACCGGCTACCTGCTGGAAGCCGCCCAGGAGCTTGTGCAGCGGGTGATGCCAAAACCCGGCCTGGCCGAACTCGAGCGCGGCCTCCATGATCTGGCCCGCCGGGGCTACACCGCCGTGCACCATATGGGCTGGTGCCACTTTAGCCTGGCCGAACAACTGGCAGAATCGGGCCGCCTGCCGGTGCGGTTGTGGTGGGCCCTGGATCGCGACCACTGGCGGGAAGCCCGGCCCGGCTGGCGGGGCGACAGCCTGGAGATCGCCGCGGTCAAGTTTTTTGCCGATGGGGCCTTGGGCAGCCGCACGGCCTGGATGGTGGAGCCCTACCCCGACGGCTCGCACGGGCTGGCGCTCGATGCCCTCGAGCTCATCCTGAGCGAAGGGCGGGCCGCCCTGGAGGCCGGCCTGGGCCTGGTGGTGCACGCCATTGGAACCCGGGCGGTGCAGGGGGTCTTGGAGGTGTTCCACCAACTGCAACCCATCTCCAGGCGCATCTTTCGGCTCGAGCACGCCCAGCACGTGCGCGATGCCGAGCTGGCCCGGCTGGCCGGCCTCAACCTGGCCCTCTCCCTGCAGCCCATGCACCTACTGGGCGACGCCGAGCTGGTGCGGTTTCACCTGAAGGGCCAGGAGCACGAGGCCTTCCGCCTGCGCGACCTCTGGAAGACCGGCCTGCCTGTGGCCTTTGGCTCGGATGCCCCGGTGATGAAACCGCTCTACGAGCTTAATCTCCAGGCCGCTACCCAGCACCCCCTGAACCCGGCCCAGAGCCTGACACCGGCTGAGGTTTTGTGGGCTCATACCAGGGGGGCGGCGCTGGCGGCGGGCTGGCCCCAGCACGGCCAGATTCGCCCAGAGGCCCCCGCCGACCTGACCCTGTGGGAAAACGGACGCCCTGTTGGGCGGGTGTTTCGGGGCGGGCTCGAGCTTTAGGAGAAAGCCCATGCGCTATGCCCTGGGTATTGATGGTGGCGCCAGCAGCGGTAAATGGGCGGTGCTGGATGAAGAAGGCCGCCTGGTGGCTCGAGGACGCACAGCCCCCCTTGTGGGCCACCTGTTCGACGAAAAGGTAAAGGCCCAGACCCTGGCCGCGCTGGATGGGCTGCTGCGGGAGGGCCGGTCATTTGCGCCGATGGCGGTGGTGGCCGGTGTTGCTGGTCTGGATGCGGGCACCAAGGAAGCCCAGCAGCTCGGTGCATATATCCAGCAAGCCCTGGGGCTTCCAGAGAACCGGGTGCTTGTCCTTAACGATATGGAACTGGTCTACCGGGCCCACTTCGCCCCTGGGGAGGGCATCGTGGTCTATGCCGGAACCGGTTCGGTGGCCTACAGCATCGTCCAGGACGGTACGGTTTACCGCGCGGGCGGGCACGGTTTTTTGATTGGCGACGAGGGGGCCGGGTTCTGGATAGGGAAAACCGCGCTGCGCCAGGTGTTGCGCTGGCGCGATATGGGATTGGATGCCGCTTCGTACCCGCTGGCCCGGCATCTGTACAGGGCGCTGGGGGGCTGTGACTGGCCGCACATTCGCGCGCAGGTGTACGGGGGTGGGCGGCAGGCCGTGGCCGGGCTGGCCCCGGCGGTGGGCCGGGCGGCCCTCGAGGGCGACCAGGCCGCAACCCAGATCTTGCTTCAGGCCGGGCGCGCGCTGGCCGACCTGGCCCTGACCCTGCGCCAGCGGCTGGGGCCCCTGCCGGTGGTGCTGTGCGGGGGGGCCTTGCAGGTGAGCCCGCTCATCGAGCAAGGAGCCCGAGAAATGCTGGAACTGACCGTTCAGCACGCCTCGAGCGCCGAGGCCGCCGCCCGCATGGCCTGGGCGCTGTTCAGGTCTGGCATTTAGAATCGCTGGAGTATCTATGAAAGAGCCCTTTATAGCCACCGAGCAGATCAACCAGGCCTTTCGCGACCTCGAGACCCGCCCCACCCCAGCGATCCTGCAGGCCCTAGTGGAGGATCAGCTCCGGGCGGTGGAGGCCGTGCAGCGGGCCCTACCCCAGTTGGTAGACGCAGTCGAACAGGCAGCCGAACGCATGAACGCGGGGGGGCGCCTGATTTACGTGGGGGCTGGCACCAGCGGACGCCTGGGGCAGCTCGATGCCTCCGAACTGCCCCCCACCTTTTCCTGGCCAAGGGAGCGGGCGGTGGCCTGTGTCGCTGGGGGCCGGGAAGCCCTGTGGCGGGCGGTGGAGGGCGCCGAGGACGACCTCGAGGCCGGAAAGCGCGACCTGCTGGCCCTGCATCCCACGCATCACGACGTGGTGATTGCGATCGCGGCCTCCGGCACCACCCCCTACCCGCTGGGGGCGGTGGGCGCCGCCAGGGAGGTGGGAGCCCTGACCATCGGTATCGCCAACAACCCCCAGACGCCTTTGGTGCAGCAGAGCCAGATAGGAATTGTGCTCGAGACTGGCCCCGAGGTGATCTCGGGCTCAACCCGCCTCAAGGCCGGTACCGCGCAAAAGATAGCCCTCAACGCCTTTTCCAGCGCACTGATGGTGCGACTGGGCAAGGTGTATGGCAACCTGATGGTGGATGTGCAGGCCACCAACGCCAAGCTGCTGGCGCGGGCGGTGCGCCTGACCGTGGCGGCCACAGGGGCCTCCGAGGCCCAGGCCAAAGCAGCCCTGGAAGCCTGTGAGTACCGCGTCAAGACCGCCATTGTGATGATCGAAAAAGGGCTGGATGCCCCGGCAGCCCAGGCCCTGCTGAATAGGGTGGATGGGAATGTGCGGCGGGCCCTGGCGGTGGGGCCTTAGCGCTTGGCCTGGTGCAGCAGGAATTGCTCCAGGGCCTGCCCGGCGTTGCGCACGTGGGTGCGCATGGCGGCCTCGGCGGCCTGAGGGTCTTTGTCGCGCACCGCCTGCAAAATAGCCTGGTGTTCGGCCCGCGACTGCGGTAAGCGCCCGGGGATGGCCGCCGAGCTGTTGATGAGCATGCGAATCTGGCCGTCTATGGTCTCGGCGGTGGCCAGCAGGCGCTTGCTGCCGGCGGCTTCCCAGAAGGTGCGGTGAAAGGCCAGGTCGAGGTCGCCGTAGGCGTCCATATCCCCCCGTTCCGCCGCTTCGCGCTGCTTTTCGAACAGCCGCTCGAGCCTCTTGAGGAGGGCTTTTCCATCGTTCTCAACGGCCAGACGGGCCGCCAGCCCCTCCAGCACCTCGCGCAGGCTGTAGATTTCGCGCACGTCCTCGAGGCTCGGTTCCAGCACAAAATAGCCCCGGTGGGGCACCGCCACCACCAGCCCCTCCCGCTCCAGCGCGGCCAGGGCCTCCTTGACCGGGGTGGGGGAGAGGCCCAGCTCCTCGGCCAGTACCCGCACCACCAGCTTCTGGCCGGGGGGGATTCGGCGCCCCAGAATGGCCTGCCTGAGCGCCTTGTAGGCTTCGCGGTTCAGGGTGGTGCGGTGCAGGGTCATCCTCGGTCTTCCAGTTTAGCACATTGACCACAAAATATTTTAGATATAAAATCTTGCAGAAACCAAAGGAGGATCTGGTGGCATATAGGGCCTTAGCGCATAAAAGCACCGATGATGTGGCGGTTGCGGTGGCCGACTTGAAAGCCGGCGAGGAGCTGGTCATTCACAGCCTCGAGGGCGGGCAAACCCACAGGGTCAAACTGCTGGAGGATATTCCGCTGGGGCACAAAATTGCCCTCAGGGACATGCCCGAGGGCCATGTGGTTATCGAGTACGGCGAAAAGGTGGGCCGCATGACCCAGCCCGTCAAAAAAGGTGGCTATGTACACGTGCACAACATCCGCACCCTGCGCTGGGACTACGGCAGCAAGAGCAAAAGCCAGAAGGCCAGGGCCAAAGGGGGCCGCTGATGCCGAGGAAAGCCGCCTCTAAAGAGCTACAACTGACCGGCTACCGCCGTCCCAACGGGGCGGTGGGGGTGCGCAACCATGTGCTGATCCTGCCAGTAGACGACCTTTCCAACGCCGCTGCCGAGGGGGTGGCCCGGCTCATCCACGGCACCACCGCCCTGCCGCACCCCTACGGGCGCTTGCAGTTCGGCGCCGACCTCGAGCTCACCTTCCGCACCCTTTCGGGCCACGGGGCCAACCCCAACGTGCATGGGGTGGTGGTGATCGGCATCGAGCCCAAGTGGACCGACCGGGTAGCCTCGGCTATCGCCAAAACCGGCAAACCGGTGGAGACCTTCTCCATCGAGCGCCACGGCGACCTCAACGTGATCAACGCGGCCAGCCGGGTGGCCTACCGGATGGCGCAGGACGCCTCCGAGCTCAGGCGCGAGCCCATCCAGGTCTCGGAGCTGGTGCTCTCCATCAAGTGCGGCGAGTCCGATCCCACCTTAGGACTGGCCGGCAACAAGGCCCAGGGCCGGGCGGTGGATCGACTGGTGGATATGGGGGCCTCGGTCATCTTTGGCGAGACCTCCGAGCTCACCGGCGGCGAACACCTGATCGCCAACCGCTGTGCCACGCCCGCCCTCAAGCGCAAATTCATGCAGATCTACAACGACTACATCCGCATGATTGAGGCCCAGGGCGTTGACCTGCTGGGCTCCCAGCCCACCGAGGGCAACATCCGCGGCGGCCTTTCCACCATCGAGGAAAAAGCCCTGGGCAACATCCAGAAAACCGGCACCCGCCCCATCCAGGCGGTGCTCGACTACGCCGAGCCGGTCAAGCCGGGCCAGGGTCTGGTCTTTATGAACAGCTCTTCCGCCGGGGCCGAGCAGGTAACGCTCTGCGCGGCGGGGGGCAGCGTGCTGCACTTCTTCACCACCGGCCAGGGCAACATCGTGGGGCACCCCCTGATTCCGGTCATCAAGGTCTCGCCCAACCCCATCACCTGCAGCACCATGAGCGAGCACATCGACGTCAAGCTGCCGGATCTGCTGGTGGGCGATATCAACCTCGACCAGGCCGCCGACCGCATCCTCGAGGTCTTCGCCCGCACCGTCAATGGCCGCCTGACCGCGGCCGAGCTCCTGCGGCACAACGAGTTCGTCATCACCAAGCTCTACCCCAGCGCCTGAACCATGATAGTGGTTTGCGAGTTCATCACGCCCAGCGGCCTGCAGCGCCTGCAGCAAAGCGGCCTCGAGGTGCACTACGACCCCCACCTCTGGAAAGACCGCGAAGCCCTCAAGGCCCGGCTGGCCGGGGCCAGCGCGCTGATCGTGCGCAACCAGACCCAGGTCAACGCCGAGCTGCTGGCCGCCGCGCCCCGGCTGCGGGTGGTGGGGCGGCTGGGGGTGGGCCTGGACAACATCAACCAGCCCGACCTGAAGGCCGCCGGGGTTCAGCTCTACTTTGCCCGGGGCATCAACGCCAATGGCGTCGCTGAGTATGTAATGGCCGCCATGCTGCACCTGGCTCGCAACATCGCGGGGGCGGCGGCCCATGTGGCGGAGGGCGGCTGGAACCGCACGGCCTTTGGGGGGTTCGAGCTCTCGGGCAAGACCCTGGGCCTGGTGGGCCTGGGCGAGGTGGGGCTCCGGGTGGCCCGGCGGGCCCGGGCCTTTGGCATGCGGGTGGTGGCCTCCGACCCCATGCGCCTGCCCTGGGAGAGCGCGGTGGAAGACCTGGGGATTGAGCTGGTCTCGACCCCGGAGGTGCTGCGGCGGGCCCAGTTCCTCTCGCTGCACGCCCCGCTAACCCCCGAGACCAGAGAACTGATCCGGGCCGAGACCCTGGCCGCCATGCCCCGGGGCAGCTTTCTCATCAATACCGCCCGCGGTGAGCTGGTGCAGCAGGCCGACCTGGTGGCGGCCCTGCGTTCGGGCCACCTGGCCGGGGCGGTGCTGGACGTGGTCGACCCCGAGCCCCTGCCCCCTGAACACCCGCTGCGGGGTGTGGAGAACCTGTGGATCACCCCCCATGTGGCCGGCCTGACCGCCGAGGCCCAGGAGGCGGTGGGGTTGCGGGTGGCCGAGGGGGTTTTGAACATCCTGGGGGTGGCATGAGGGTTCCTTATCCCGTACTCAAGCAGGCGGTCTCGAGCCACTTCCAGGGCCTGGGGCTGGCCCCGGATCATGCCGAGGCCTTCACCGAGGTGATCCTCGAGGCCGAGCTCGAGGGCAACCTGGGGCACGGCCTGACCCGGATTGCCCAGTACACCGCCCAGCTACAGGCCGGTGGGCTCAACCCCCGGCCGCAGATGCGTTTGGAACGAACCAAACCCGGGGTTGCAGTTCTGCATGCCGACGGCGCACCCGGGCCGGTGGCCGGGCTTTTTGCAGTGCAGGCGCTGGCCCCGATGGCCAGGGAGCAGGGAAGCGCCGCCCTGGCCGTGCGCGGCGCGGGGCATTCCGGGGTGCTCTCGGCGTACGTGGGCCGGCTGGCCCAAGAGGGCCTGGTAGCCCTGGCCTTTGCCAACACCCCCCCGGCCATCGCCCCGGGGCCGGTGCTGGGCACCAACCCCATCGCCCTGGGCGCGCCGGCCGAGCCCCAGCCGGTCATCATTGATACCTCCATCTCGGTGGTGGCGCGCGGCAAGATCATCGCCGCGGCTAAAAAGGGCGAGCCCATCCCGCCGGGCTGGGCGCTCGACAAGGAGGGTCGCCCAACCACCGATGCCAAGGCTGCGCTGGAAGGCTCACTGCTGCCCATTGGCGAGGGCAAGGGGTTTGCGCTGGCAGTGCTGGTGGAAATTCTGGCCGGGGCCCTGGCGGGCGACGTGCTCTCGCCCGAGCTGCCCCTGCCCTGGATGCCCCCAGCGCAGGCCGCCAAGCCGGGGCTGCTGCTGCTGGCCTTTGACCCCGCCGCCTTTGGCCCGGGCTACAGGGGCCGGGTGGCCCAGCTCATCGAGGCTCTTAAAGCGGCCGGAGGCCGGATTCCCGGTGCGCGCCGGGCCGCTTTACGAGAGAAAGCCTTGGCGGAAGGTCTGGAGGTCAACCAGACGCTTCAGGCCGAACTCGGTACACTAGGCGTGCATCTACAAGGAGGAGGGACAAGATGAAGAAGTTGTTTTGGCTACTCGTCGCTGTGCTGGTGTTTTCAACCGCCCTGGCGCAGCAAACCCGCCTGCGGGTGTTCGTGGGAGGTCAGCAGCGCCCGGACGTGATGCGGAAGATTTTCGACCTCTACCAGTCGCGCAACCCCGGCGTTCGGGTTGATCTGGAGGTGGGTGGGGCTACCTCCGATCAGCAGCAGCAGTACCTCACCACCGTGCTGGCTTCGCGCGATCCCAGCATCGACGTGATCCTGATTGACGTTATCCGCCCCGCTCAGTACCTGGCCAGTCGCTGGGCTGATACCCTGGACAAGTATCTGCCCGCCGCTTCGCGCCAGAACCTGCTGCGGCAGTACCTGCCGGCCTACTCGCAGGCCAACGTGATCAACGGTCAACTGGTGGCCCTGCCGGCCTTTGCCGACGCGATGTTCCTCTACTACCGCGCCGACTTGCTGGAGAAGTACAACTTCAAGCCTCCCACCACCTGGGATGAGGCCATCCAGCAGGCCCAGACCATCCTGCAGCGCGAGAACAACCCCAACCTCAACGGCATCGGTTATATCGGCGCACCCATCGAAGGGACGGTCTGTACCTTCCTGCTGCCCATTTGGGCGGCTGGTGGCGATGTGACCAACGCCCAGGGCCAGTTCAGCCTCACCGTGGAACAGGCCCAGCGCTCCTTGCAGTTCTGGGTCAGCCTGATGGATCGGCGGGTTTCTCCCCCCAACATGGCCGAAAAACCCCAAGACACCATCCGCCAGGAGATGCAGGCCGGGCGCTGGATCTTCGGTACGCTGTTTGCCTATGCCTGGAACAGGTTCCAGAACGACCCCGACAGCCAGGTCAAGGGCAAAATTGGCGTGGTGCCCCTGCCCGCCTTCCCTGGGGGCCGCCAGGCGAGCTGCCTGGGCGGCTGGCAGTGGACCGTCTCCGACTTCAGCCGCAACAAAGCGCAGGCTCACCGCCTGGTGCGCTTCCTGAGTAGCCCGGAGGTCTCCAAGATTCTAGCCATTGATGCTTCCAACCTGCCGGTCTTCCCCTCGCTGTACCGCGATGCCGACATCCTGCGGGTGAACCCCTGGTTCGCCCAGGCTTTGCCTGTGGTGCAGGCAGCCCGTGCACGTCCGCAGCATCCGCGTTACGCCGAGATCTCCGAGGCCATCCGGGTTAATACCAACCAGGTGCTGGCCCGGCAGAAAACCCCCGAGCAGGGTGCCCGCGATATCGTGAACCGTCTGCAGGCGATCTACAGCGGCCGATAAATAGCCGATTGGGGTAGGGGCCTGCCGCCCCTACCCCTCAACCGGTGTTTTTTGTTTGCACAACACAAGAACAGCTCTTTTTGGCACAAGCCATGCACAGATGGCCCAAGACCGACCCAACAATCTCCAGGCATAGCGGAATGGCGATGACCGAGTGGCTGGGCCAAGGATTTACCGGGAGGTGCGCATGATTCAGCCCAAATACCGCCGCAGCTTTGGCGACCTGAGCGAGCGCGCCCTGGCCTTCTGGCTGCTGCTTCCGGCGGCCTTGCTGCTGGGGTCGGTGGCCTTGTATCCGGTTGCGCGCTTGATCTATAACAGCCTGTTCCAGCGCCGCCTGACCGATGAAACCGGCAGCAACCCGGTGTTCATTGGCTTTGCCAACTTTGCCCAGGCCCTTTCCGATGAGCGCTTCTGGACGGCTTTGTGGAACACCCTTCTGATTGTGCTGGTGACGGTGCCGGGGGCGCTGGTGGTGGGGCTCTTGCTGGCCTTGCTAGCCAACCTGCCTTTTCGCGCCAAGTGGCCGGTGCGCCTGGGTCTGTTGCTACCCTGGGCTTTGCCGCTGGTGTTCGCTGGGCTGATTTTTAGATGGTTTTTTGACAGCCAGTATGGAGTGGTCAACGATGTGATCGTGCGCTTAGGGGGCGAGCGGCTGTTGTGGGTAACCACGCCGGAGCTGCTGTTCTGGGCCATTTGCTTCAGCATCATCTGGAAAAGCAGTTCTTTTGTGGCCCTGATTTTGCTGGCCGGGCTGCAGGTGATTCCCAAGGAGCTCTACGAATCGGCCTCGGTGGATGGGGCCAGCCGCTGGCAGAGCTTCTGGCGGATCACCCTGCCGCTCCTGACCCCGGCCATCCTGGTGGCGGCAATCTTCCGCACCATCACGGCTTTCCAGACCTTTGACATCCCCTTTGCGATGCAGAATGGGGGCAGCTCCTTCGAAACCCTGGCTATGTATGTGCGCACCATGAGCATCGAAAACCTCAACTTTGGCTATGGGTCGGCCCTGGCGGTGCTGATGTTCCTGATCAGCCTGGCGGTTACGCTGGTCTACCTGCGGTATGTGAGGGGGGCCGATGATTAGGCTCGAGCGGCCCGCTTCCTTCGGGGCTTGTCTGCGCCCTGGCGCCCGCGCTCGAGCCGGGAGGGTATGGTGAAACTCAACAGTCCCCGTATATGGCTCTGGATTGCGGCGGGTATCGTTGTTATCAACGGTTTTTTTCCGGCGGTTTGGATTCTCCTGACCTCGTTCAAAACCGAGGCGGAGCTCACCCGCATCCCCATCACCTGGCTGCCTGAGAACCCGACCCTGCAAAACTACGTGCAGGCCCTTACCAGGGCCCCCATCGGGCGCTATTTCCTCAACAGCCTGATTGTGGCCGTGGGCGCAACCCTGCTGTGTGTGTTCGTATCGGCGCTGGCGGCCTACGCCCTGGCCCGTCTGCGCATCCCCTACAAAACCCTGATTTTTTCTCTGCTGGTGGGGGTTTCGATGTTTCCCACCGTCACCCTGCTGCTGCCCTTGTTCGAGATGGTGCTGGCGCTGGGGCTGCGCAACACCTATGTCGCCCTGATTCTGCCCCATGCCGCGCTGTCCATCCCGGTAGCCACGCTGGTGCTGGTCAGCTTTTTTCAGGGCATCCCCAAGGATCTGGAGTCGGCCGCCATGGTGGATGGCTGCTCTCGTCTGGGAGCGTTGTGGCGCATCGTGGTGCCGCTGTCTGCACCGGGGGTCTTTACTGCCAGCATTCTGGCCTTCGTCAACAGTTGGGATGAGTTCCTCCTGTCGCTGACCCTGCTGCCCTCGCAGGCCATGCGCACCCTGCCGGTGGGCATCCAGTTCCTGCAGGGCGAGTACAGCTTTCCATGGCCGCTGATCTCGGCGGCGCTGATAATTGCGCTGGTGCCGGTGGCCCTGGTGATTGCGATTTTCCAGGAGCGGGTGGTGGGCGGCCTGACCCAGGGGGGGGTGAAAGGGTAGGCCGACAGGTAGTACCAGATCATCGTTATGCAAAACCTCAGAATCGGACTTGTTCCTATCGTGCGGCCCCTGTTTAGGGGTTCCAGGCTGGGCCTCGAGCCCACCGCCCGCCAGGCCCTGGAAGCCCTGGGCCCCAAGCTGGGCTTCGAGCTGGCCTATGCGGCCGAGCCGGTGGCCGACACCGCCCAGGCCGAGGCGGCGGCCCGCGCGGCCCAGGCCGCGAAGCTGGATCTGCTGCTGGTGCAGCACGTGACCTTTGCCACCGGCGATGCCTTTTTGCCGCTTCTGGAACTGCCCATCCCGGTGGGGCTGTGGGCCCTGCCCGAGGTATGGGACAGCGGCCCGCTGCCGCAGAACGCGGTCTGCGGCCTCAACCTGGGGGTCTCGCTGGCCCAAAAGCCCACCAAGTGGTTCTACGGCTCGGTGGAGGATGCCTGGTTTCAGACCCGCCTCGAGCTCACCCTGCAGGCCCTGCGGGGTGTGAAGGTGCTGCGCGAGGGCCGGGTGCTCTGGCTGGGCGGCCACGCGCCCGGTTTTTTTGCCTTTGGGGCCCTGCCCGAGACCGGCCTCACCGTGGAGAAAGCCGAGCTGTCCGAGCTGTGGGAGGCCCTGGCGGCGGTCTCGGAGGCCGAGCTAGAGGCGCGGGTCGCAGAGTTCCGCGAGCTTTCCGAGTACCCGCTGGAGCAGCTGCGCGAAAGCTTCCGCCTCGAGCTGGCCCTGGAGCAACTGGCCCGGCCCTACGACGGGGTGGCCCTGCGGGAGTGGCCGGAAATCCCCGACCGAACAGGGGTGATGGCCTATGCAGCCATGGCCCGCCTGGCCGATGCGGGCTACACCCTGGCCCCGGAGGGCGACGTGATGGGCCTGGCCAGCCAGCTAGCCCTGAAGGCCATCTCGGGCCGGCCGGCCATTCTGCTGGACATCTCGCACTTTTCGGCCAAAGGGATCATGCTCTGGCACGGGGGCGAGGCGCCTCTGGCCTGGGCCGCGGGCCCCACCCGGCTGGTGCCGCACTTCAACCGCCACCTGCCCGCGGTGCGCGACATGGCGCTGCGGGCCGGGCCCATCAGCGGCCTGCGCCTGCTGCCGGGCCGCAAAGCCGTGGTGCACGGGGGTGTGTTGAGCGGTGAGAAAGGCTACGACGGGGACTCTGGCTACCTCACCCGCCCCACCTGGGCCGCCGAACCCCTCACCCCCCGGCAGTTTTTGGCAAGCTGGCTCAACCACCGCCTCCCCCACCACCTGGCCGTAGGGATGGGCGCGCATGAAGAGGCCCTGCTGGAGATGTGCGCCTGGCTGGGCCTGGAGGTGCTGCCCGCCCGGCCCCAGGAAAACCGACTGGTATGGTGAAGATCCTGACCGTGGGCTGGGCCAACCTGGACCAGCGCTACTACATCGAGACCTTCCCACCCCGTGCCAGCCGCACCGGGGTGCTGGACTACCGCGAGACCATCGGGGGGCCGGCGGCGGTGGCCGCGGTGGCGGCGGCCCGGCTGGGGGCCGAGGCCCACCTGGTGAGCCGTCGGGGTGACGATGCCACGGGAGAACGCCTGCAGGGGATGCTCGAGGCCGAAGGGGTCAGGGCCCACTTCCAGCTTGGGGCGGCCACCCCGGTCTCGGCGGTGCTGGTCACGCCGGAGGGCGAGCGCTACATCTTCCCCTACCGGCCCGGGCTGCCCGAGGGGCTGGTGCTGGACGAAGAGGGCCTGCTCAAAGGAACCGGCGCGCTGCTGCTGGACGGGCGCTGGGCCTCGGCGGGGTATGGCCTGGGCCAGGCCGCCCGCGCGCGGGGCCTCCCGGTGGTGCTGGACCTGGATCGCGACCGCGACGAGGACTGGATGCTCACCCAGGTGGCCACGCACGTGGTGGCCTCGGAGGAACTGGCCGTGCAGAAAGGCGGCGTGGACGCGCTGCTGGCCCAACTGCAAGCCCTGGGGGTGTTTGCCGCGGTGACCCTGGGGGCCCAGGGGGTGGCCTATGCGGGCGGACACCTGCCGGCCCACCCGGTGCAGGTGCGCGACACCACCGGGGCGGGGGACGTCTTCCACGGGGCCTTTACCCTGGCCCTTGCCGAGGGGCAGAACGAGGTGGCAGCGCTGCGCTTCGCCTCGGCGACCGCCGCCCTGCACTGCGCCCAGGCCAGCCCCCCGCGCCGGGACGAGGTGCGGGCCTTTCTGGCTTCCTTGCCCTGAACCCCAAAACCCTAAGCAAGCTAGATACACGAGGAGAAGCATGAAAACCACCCCAGCAAAAGCCCGCGCCTATGCCCGTATTGGCGATGGGGCCATGCGCTTTGGCACCCTGGCCATTGACCAGCGCCCACCCCTGATGCAGATCGTCGCCCAGGCCCTGGGCCGCGACCCGGAGAGCGTGGGGCCCGAAGTGACCGAACTCAAGGGCCTGCTGGCCGAGACCCTGGCCCGGGGCGTGACTGGAATCCTGATAGACCCGCACTACGCTTTCCCCGCCGCCATGCCCGTTCTGCCGCGCGAGACCGGCCTGATGCTGACCCTCGAGCACCACCGCTTCGAGACCGTAGAGGGCGGCTGGCGCAAAAGTGCGATGATTCCCGGCTGGAGCGTGGAGCAGGCGGTGCGCATGGGGGCCGATGGCCTGAAGCTTCTGGCCTGGCACCGCCCCGATGCCCCGCCCGAAATAACCGAGCACCAACTGAACTTTGTGCGAAGCGTGGGCGAGGCCTGCCGAAAGGCCGACCGCCTCTTCATCTTTGAGGTGCTGCCCTACCCCCTCCCCGGCGAGGATGCCCCTACCTACAACGCCAAGCTGCGCGAGATGTCGCTGGAAATCGCCGCGGCCTTCGCCGACCCCGGTTTTCACATTGACCTTTACAAGCTGGCCTTCCCCGGCGCGGCGGGGCTGGTGAAGGAGTGGGGCGGCAAGGGCTACTCGCTGGACGACCTCGAGGCCGACATGAAGGAGTACAGCAAGCTCCCGGCCCCCTGGCTGCTGCTCTCGGGCGGCCTGAACGCCGACCAGTTCGTGCAGGTGCTGGAAGCAGCCCTGCGGGCCGGTGCGCGGGGCTACCTGGCAGGCCGCGCGGTCTGGCAGCACCCCCTGCGCTTCTACCCCGACCGCTCCCGGCTGCGCGAGGCCCTGCGCGAGGAGGGCCTCGAGACCCTCCACCGCCTGAACGAACTCCTGCACGGCATCCGGCCCATCTACCCCGAGGTGGACTGGCGGCTCGAGGGCGTCGCAGGCTGAAAATTATTCCCGCACCAGCGCCCGCGTACGGCGGGCGGGCATAGACCGGTGCTATTTCAGTGCAAATGACTTGGCGTGTGCTTTTGGGATTGCGTAGCATAAAGAGCACAACGTGCTCTCCGAGCGAACTTCTGGCGCTCCGGGCTTACATCCCACGAGGTAAACCATGCCGAGGCGAAAATCCAACCCGCAATCCACCCCAACCACCGCCGCCACCGTCGGCTACGAGGCCGAACTCTGGAAGATGGCCGATACCCTGCGCGGCAGCATGGACGCCGCCGAGTACAAGCACGTGGTGCTGGGCCTGATCTTCCTCAAGTACATCTCCGACGCCTTCGAGGAGCTGCACAGGAAGCTCGAGGCCGAACGCGCGCAAGGCGCCGACCCCGAAGACCCCGACGAATACCGCGCCCAGAACATCTTCTGGGTGCCCCCCGAGGCCCGCTGGGCGCACCTGAAGGCCCAGGCCCGCCAGCCCACCATCGGCCAGCTTGTGGACAACGCCATGGCCTGTATCGAGCGCGACAACCCCGCGCTCAAGGGCGTGCTGCCCAAGGAGTACGCCCGCCCGGCGCTGGATAAAACACGCCTGGGGCAGCTTATAGACCTGATCAGCAACATCAAGGTGGGCGACGAAGAAGCCCGCGCCAAGGACGTGCTGGGCCGGGTGTACGAATACTTCCTCTCGCAGTTTGCCAGCGCCGAGGGCAAGAAGGGAGGCGAGTTCTACACGCCCCGCTGCGTGGTCAAGCTGCTGGTGGAGATGCTCGAGCCCTACCATGGCCGGGTCTACGACCCCTGCTGCGGCTCGGCGGGTATGTTCGTGCAGTCGGTGGAGTTTATCCGCGCCCATGCGACCGGTAACGGCAACGGTGGCAGGGCCAAAGCCGACATCTCGATCTACGGCCAGGAGTCGAACTACACCACCTGGCGGCTTGCGAAAATGAACCTTGCCATCCGGGGCATCGAGGGCCAGATCGCCCACGGCGACACCTTCCACAACGACAAGTTCCCCGACCTGAAGGCCGACTTCATTCTGGCTAACCCACCCTTCAACGTCTCCGACTGGGGCGGCGAGCGCCTGCGCGACGACAAGCGCTGGCAGTACGGCGTGCCCCCGGTGGGCAACGCCAACTTCGCCTGGGTGCAGCACATCGTGTACCACCTTTCCCCCACGGGCGTGGCCGGCTTCGTGCTAGCCAACGGTTCGATGTCCAGCAACCAGTCGGGCGAGGGCGAGATTCGCAAGAACCTGATTGAAGCGGGACTGGTGGACTGCATGGTGGCGCTGCCCGGCCAGCTCTTCTACTCGACGCAGATCCCGGCCTGCCTGTGGTTCCTCGCGCGCGACCGCAGCTCTCGTCCATACGGCGCTGCTGGCGCAGCGCCTGGGGGCAAGTTCCGCGACCGCCGCGGCGAGATTCTGTTTATTGATGCCCGCAAGATGGGCCGCATGGTAGACCGCACCCACCGCGAACTCACCGACGAGGACATCGCAAAGATTGCCAGCACCTACCACGCCTGGCGCGGCGAAAAGGACGCGGGCGAATACCAGGACGTGCCCGGCTTCTGCAAAAGCGCCACCCTGGACGAGGTGCGCAAGCACGGCTACGTGCTCACGCCGGGGCGCTATGTGGGGGCCGAGGCGCAGGAAGATGACAGCGAACCGTTTGAGGAGAAGATGGCGCGGCTGGTGGCGCAACTGCGCGAGCAGCAGGCCGAGGCCGCGAGGCTGGATAAGGCTATTGCTGCCAACCTGAAGGAGTTGGGGTATGGGGGGTGAGTGGAAAGAGTGTGCGCTTGGCGAGGTGATTGAGCTGAAGCGTGGATACGATCTTCCACAGCAGGATCGCCGACCTGGGTATGTGCCCATCGTGTCATCGTCCGGAGTCACCGATTATCACGCTGAGGCAATGGTCAAGGGCCCGGGAGTTGTTACCGGCCGATATGGAACGCTCGGAGAGGTCTTCTACGTCGAGCAGGACTTTTGGCCCCTGAACACCACGCTCTACGTACGCGACTTCAAAGGCAACGATCCGCGTTTTATCAGCTACTTCCTGCGTGGCTTGGATTTCTTTGCGTATGTGGACAAGGCTGCGGTTCCAGGAATAAATCGTAACCATCTTCATCAAGCTCGCGTCATCGTCCCAACTGACGTGGGCGAACAACGCGCCATCGCCCACATCCTCGGCACGCTGGACGACAAGATAGAGCTAAACCGGCGCATGAGCGAGACGCTGGAGGCAATGGCGCGGGCGCTGTTTAAGTCGTGGTTTGTGGACTTCGACCCCGTGCGCGCCAAGATGGAGGGCCGCTGGCAGCGCGGCCAATCGCTGCCCGGCCTGCCCGCCCACCTCTACGACCTTTTCCCCGACCGGCTGGTGGACTCGGAGCTGGGGGAGATTCCGGAGGGGTGGGGGGTAAAGTCCATCGGTGACTTGGCCGAAGTCGTCGGTGGTAGCACACCAAAGACAGAGTGCGCAGAGTTTTGGGACGGTGGCACCCATCACTGGGTCACACCGAAGGACTTGTCGGGGCTTTCGATGCCGGTTCTGCTCGACACTGAGCGTAAGATCACAGATGCCGGTTTGGCTCAGATCAGTTCCGGTTTGCTACCGAGAGGTACAGTTCTCCTTTCATCACGTGCTCCCATTGGTTATCTCGCGATTGCTGAAGTGCCCGTAGCAGTGAATCAGGGTTTCATTGCGATGAAACCACGACAGGGTGTATCAAACCTGTTCTTGCTGCGCTGGGCACGTGCCGCCCACGACGAGATTCTCAGTCACGCGAATGGCTCGACATTTTTGGAAATCAGCAAAGCGAGCTTTCGTCCAATCCGCGTAGTCACGCCTCCCACTCCCATAATGGATGCCTTCGATCAGTTCTCGCGCCCTATGTATGGCAAGGTCGTTGAAAACGCGCTCGAATCCCGCACCCTCGCCGCCCTGCGCGATGCGCTGCTGCCCAAGCTCATCTCGGGCGAGATTCGGGTGAAGGATGCGGAGCGGTTTTTAGAGGAGCGTGGGCTGTGAAATACAACCCCGACAAACACCACCGCCGCAGCGTTCGCCTGAAGGGGTACGACTACACCCAGGCGGGGGCGTATTTCATCACCATATGCGCGCAGAATCGCGAATGTTTGTTTGGGGATGTGGTGGACGGGGAAATGCGGTTGAATGAAATTGGCCTGATTGTCCGGGATGAATGGTTGAAAACGGCCATTTTGCGGCCGTCCGTGGTGTTGGATGAATACGTTGTGATGCCCAATCATATCCACGGCGTCATCATCATCACCGATGATTGTAGGGGCACGTTGCATGGTAGGGGCACGTTGCATGGTAGGGGCACGTTGCATGGTAGGGGCACGTTGCAACGTGCCCCTACCATCGAACAATTCGGCAAACCCACATCGAATTCCATTCCGACAATCGTTCGTTTATTCAAATCCGCCACAACCAAACGCATCAACGAACACCGCGGCACGCCCGGTATGCCCGTTTGGCAACGCAATTATTACGAACACATCATCCGCAACGATGCATCCCTGAATCGCATTCGCCAATACATCGTGAATAACCCCATAAAATGGGGATTGGATAGGGAAAATCCGGTTGTCGGGGTGGGGTTGGAATAGGCCCCCACGAGAGGTCAGTTATGGCGCAAATGACCGAATCTGTCGTTGAAGAAGCCGCCCTGGCCTGGCTCGAGGCCGCCGGTTGGCAGGTGGTACACGGCCCCGAGATTGCCCCCGACCAGCCCCAGGCCGAGCGGGCCGACTATGGTCAGGTGGTGCTCGAGCAGCGGCTGCGCGATGCGCTGGTGCGGCTTAACCCTGGGCTGCCTGCAGAGACGCTGGAGGACGCCTCCCGCAAGCTCACCCAGCCTGAGGGTTCAGACCTAATCCAACGAAACCGCGCCCTGCACCGCCTGCTGGTGAATGGCGTAAACGTGGAGTACCGCGACAAGGACGGCGAGATTCGCGGCGCACAGGCCAGAGTAATTGATTTTGACAACCCAGCCAACAACGACTGGCTGGCGGTCAATCAGTTCAGCGTTGTGGAGAGGGGTACGTTGCAACGTGCCCCATCTATGCAACGTGCCTCAACCCGCCGCCCCGACGTGGTGCTGTTCGTCAATGGCCTACCGCTGGCAGTAGTGGAGCTGAAGAACGCTGCCGACGAAGACGCGACAATCTGGACGGCGTGGCAGCAGCTCCAGACCTACCAGGCCGAAATCCCCTCGCTCTTTGTGCCCAACGCGGTGCTGGTGATTTCCGATGGGGTGGAGGCGCGCGTGGGGGTGGTGGGGGCAGGGCGGGAGTGGTTCAAGCCCTGGCGCACGGTGGCTGGCGATCGCCTGGCCGACAGCCACGTGCCCGAGTTGCAGGTGGTGCTCGAGGGGGTGTTCGCACCGCGGCGCTTCCTCGACCTGGTGCGCGACTTCATCGTGTTTGAGGATGACGGCAGCGGACGATTGATCAAGAAAATGGCGGGTTATCACCAGTTCCACGCGGTGCAGGTGGCAGTACAGGAAACGCTGCGGGCGGCCCTGGCCTTGCGCGAGGGTAGGGGGGGCCAGTCGGGCGACCGGCGCATCGGCGTGGTCTGGCACACCCAGGGCTCGGGTAAAAGCCTGACCATGGCGTTTTACGCCGGGCGCATCATCCGCGAACCCGCCATGGAGAACCCCACCCTGGTGGTGCTCACCGACCGCAACGACCTCGACGACCAGCTTTACAGCACCTTTGCGCGTTGCCACGAGTTGCTGCGCCAGCCGCCGGTGCAGGCCGAAAGCCGCGCCCACCTGCGCGAGCTGCTCTCGGTGCAGTCGGGCGGGGTGGTCTTCACCACCATCCAGAAGTTCATGCCCGAAGAGAAAGGCGACCGCCACCCGCGGCTTTCCGAGCGGCGCAACATCGTGGTTATTGCCGACGAAGCCCATCGCAGCCAGTACGACTTCATAGATGGCTTTGCCCGCCATATGCGCGACGCCCTGCCCAACGCCTCTTTTATCGGCTTCACCGGAACCCCCATCGAGCTTCAGGATGCCAATACCCGCGCGGTGTTTGGCGATTACATCAGCATCTACGACATCCAGCGCGCCGTGGAGGACGGGGCCACCGTGCCCATCTATTACGAAAGCCGCCAGGCCAAGCTTGACCTGCCTGAGGAACTCAAGCCGAAGATTGATGAGGAATTCGAGGAAGTTACCGAGGGGGAGGAACTCGAGCGCAAGGAGAAGCTCAAGAGCAAGTGGGCGCAGCTCGAGGCCATCGTGGGTGCGGAAAGGCGGCTGCGCCTGGTGGCGAAGGATATTGTCCAGCACTTCGAACAGCGGCTCGAGGCCTTGGACGGCAAGGCCATGATTGTCTGCATGAGCCGTCGCATTTGCGTGGAACTCTACCGCGAGATTGTGCGCCTGAGGCCCCAGTGGCATCACGACGACGACGACAAAGGCGCGATCAAGATCGTGATGACCGGCTCCGCTTCCGACCCACCCGACTGGCAGCCGCACATCCGCAACAAGCCCCGCCGCGAAGCGCTGGCTAAGCGTTTCCGCGATCCCGAAGATGCCTTCAAGCTGGTCATTGTGCGCGACATGTGGCTTACCGGCTTCGACGCGCCCAGCCTGCACACCATGTACCTGGACAAGCCCATGCGTGGACACGGCCTGATGCAGGCCATCGCGCGGGTAAACCGGGTCTTCCGCGACAAGCCCGGCGGGCTGGTGGTGGATTACCTGGGGCTGGCTACCGAGCTAAAAGCCGCGCTGGCTACCTACACCGAGAGCGGCGGCACCGGACGCACCGCGCTCAATCAGGAAGAAGCGGTGGCGCTCATGCGCGAGAAATACGAGATTTGCCGTGGCCTTTTTTACGGCTTCGACTGGTCGAGGTGGGTTACGGGCACGCCGGCGGAACGGCTGAGCCTTCTGCCTGCCGCGCAGGAGCACATCCTCGCTCAGGAGAACGGCAAGGATCGGCTGCTGCGTGCGGCGCGCGAGCTGTCACAAGCGTTCGCGCTGGCTGTGCCGCATGAAGAGGCCCTGCGCATCCGAGACGACGTGGCCTTCTTCCAGGCCGTGCAAGCGGTGCTGGCTAAACGCGCGCCAGGCCAGGCACGGCCCGAGGAGGAACTCGAGCAGGCCGTGCGCCAGATAATCGCCCGTGCGGTGGCACCCGAGGGTGTGGTGGACATTTTCGCAGCAGCGGGGCTCAAGAGGCCGGACATCTCCATACTCTCCGATGAGTTTTTGTCCGAGGTGCGGGGGATGCCGCAGAAAAACCTGGCGGTAGAGCTATTGCAAAAGCTGCTTAAAGGAGAGATTCGGGCTCGAGGACAGAAGAACCTGGTGCAGGCCAGGTCGTTTGCCGAGATGCTCGAGCGAACCATCCGCCGTTACCAGAACCGGGCCATCGAGGCCGCCCAGGTGATTGAAGAACTCATCGCGCTCGCCAGGGATATGCGCGAAGCCAATGCCCGTGGCGAGAAACTCGGCTTATCCGAGGACGAACTGGCCTTCTACGATGCCCTCGAGGCCAACGACAGCGCGGTCAAGGTGCTGGGCGACGCAACCTTGCGGGAAATTGCCCGTGAACTGGTTCAGACGGTGCGCAACAATGTAACCCTCGACTGGACCTTGCGTGAGAATGTGCGGGCGCAGTTGCGCGTGCTGGTCAAACGCACGCTGCGCAAATACGGCTACCCACCCGACAAGCAGGAGAAAGCCACCCAGACGGTACTGGAGCAAGCTGCGCTACTGTCGGCGCAGTGGGCAGCCTAGGCGCAACACGGATAGCATCCCAGTATGCCCGGCGGTTAACTTGGGCTGCGGGACGAATGGCGTCGCAACCTAGACCAGATGCCCCAACCCATTTGCCTCGAGCAACTCCTTCACCCACACCTTCTCCCCCCGCTTCACCGACTCCTCGGCGGCCACCCCCACCACCACGCTCCAGAAGCCCTCTTCGGCGGTGGCGGCCTTGCTGGGTAAACCGTCCATGGCCTCGATCCAGCGCAGGTGCTCGTAGTAGGTGGCCCCGCTGTGGCCGCTCTCCTCGATCAGGGCGGGGTAGCTGGGGGTCATGGTGCGGGAGGTGCGGTCGGGGAGGCAGATGACCTCGAGGTAGTTTTCCCACTTGGAGTAGGCCTGCCCGTTCACGCCCTCGCTGGCCTTGAGCCGGCCTTCGTCGCCACAGATGACAATTTCCTCGTAGACCATGGGCGCGAACATGCACAGATTAAAGTTGGCCCGGATGCCGTTGGCGTACTCCACAATCACAAAGGCGTTGTCCAGGATGTCCGACTTCTCCCCGCCGTACTCGAAGTCGCGGAAGTTGACCGCCTGGCTGCCCGAGGCGTACACGCTCACCGGGCGCGACTCGGCGAACAGATTGAACAAATCGAAGTAGTGGCAGCACTTCTCCACCAGGGTGCCGCCGGAGTACTTGGAAAACTTGTTCCACTGCTTCACTTTGTCCAGGAAAGGCTCGCGGTGCTCGAGGATGGTGATGGTCTTGATCTCGCCCAGGCTTTTGCGTTCCTTGGCCTCGTGGATGGCCTCCACGTAGATGGGCTTGAAGCGGTACTGCAGGCCGATTTGCAGCACCCTGGGGTAATTCTGCGCAATCTGCCAGATCTCGTAGGCGTCCGGTAGGTTGGTGGCCATGGGTTTTTCCAAGAGGATGTGCTTGCCCGACTGGGCGGCCACCTTCAGCACCTCCAGGTGGGTGTGGTTGGGGGTGCAGATGATCAGCCCGTCCACCGCGGGGTCGTGGCAGGCGGCCTCGAGGCTCTCGTAGACCACCAGGGGTTCCTCGGTGAACTGGGCCTTGATGCGCCGGGCGGCCTCCACGCTACTGGGGTTGGGATCGTAGACGCCGTGAACGGTACAGCGGCCCTCGAGCAGCGTCACCCGGATGTGCTCCTGCCCGTTTACCCCCACCCCAATCACGTTGAAGCGGTACTTGAGGGGGCCGGGGTTCATCAGGAAGCGGTCTTCCTGCGGGATGTAGGCAAACTTGGGCGTGAGCGCGTGGAGGCGGTTGGCAAACTCCTTGTTGCGTTTCATAGTTTTTAGATTATAAATCTAAAATCTGACTAATGATAGCAGCCCGGCCTGTCTAACTGAACAGGGCGGCTCTTTTTGCTGTACCAGCCGTTACAGGAAAGGGTCGGCTGAGCCCGACCCCATACTGGATAAAACTGAGCAGTGCTGGTGTTACCCTAAATCAGGCGCAGGGGCTGGAAATCGCCCCCCAACACCTGCTGGGGGTTGGCGGCAATCCACTGCAAGGCGGTGGCGTAGACGTTGCGGAAATCGGTCTGGTACTTGAGCGCGTTGAGCTCGAGGTCTTCCAGGTTGGGCTCGCTGCCGTACAGCCCGCCCCGAATACCACCGCCCAGCACCAGCATCAGCCCACCCTCCCCGTGGTCGGTGCCAAACGAGGCGTTTTCCGCCACCTGGCGCCCGAACTCGCTAAACACCATCACCATGACGTCCTTATCCCGGCCAATGGCCCTCAGGTCGGCCCTGAAAGCGGCCAGGGCCTGGGCCACATACCCCAGCAGCTCGGCCTGGCGCGGGGGCTGCCCGGCGTGGGTATCCCAGCCCCCCAGGGTGGTGTAGTAAACGCTGCTGCCCAGTCCGCCGGCAATCATGCGGGCGATATCGGCCATGCTGCGGCCAAAGGCGTTGTCGGGGTACTGGGCCTGGTTCCGAACCTGGCGTAGCTGCCCCACCCTGTCCAGGGCGCCGCGCAGCGAGAGCATGGCCCGGCGCACCTCTTCGGCGGTGCCGCTGCGCACCCGCTGGGCCTCCCGCTCAAAGGCCTCCTCGAAAGGCCGGGGCAGCCGGATGCTGAAGGTATCGATGCTGCTGATGGCCGGCGCGCTGCGGCGCTCGCCCGTCTGGGCCTGGGGGGTGGCCCCGCCCAGAAAGGTATCGCAGAAGGGGTCGTCCTGCAGGTCGCCCCAGCGGCCCAGCCAGCCGGTTTCCAGCCGGCGGCTGGGGTCGGCGGTGTGCCAGATGGAGGTGGAGATAAAGTGGCTGCGGTTGGGGTTGGGGTAGCCCACCTGGGGGATCACCGCCAGTTCGCCGTTGTTCCACATCTGCATCAGGGGCCTCAGGGCGGGGTGCAGGCCCAGGCGCTCACCGTTGGCGCCCAGGTCGAGCACCTCCTCTCGCTTGATGGCGATGTTGGGGCGCAGGCGGTAGTAGAGCTCGTTGCGGTAGGGGATGAGGGTATTGAGCTGGTCGTTGCCGCCAAACAGGTTGACCACCACCAGGATTTTGTCTTTGGACTGGGCGGCCAGGGCGGTTTTCGAGAGCAGCGAAGGGGCCCCCTGGCCCAGGGCCAGCGTGAGCAAGGATTTCTGGATAAAGTCGCGTCGGTTCATATCGGCCTCGAAAAAGCAGATTTACAGTAGCTGTGCTTCCGGTTTGACCAGCGACAAGGCCCCGTCGGCGCCGTCCATGAAGACCTCGAGGTCGAGGCGCCGTTCGCGGCCGGCAAAGCCAGCCAGCAGGTTGAGCCGGGTCAGGAAGGGCGACTCAGCCAGCCAGGCCCGCCCGCCATCCCATCCGGCCACATTGGGTGGGTCGAAGGGAATCTGACCCATAGCCGCCAGGGACAGGTAGAGGGCCCGTCCGGGCCGTTCTTCAAAGTTCACCTGTTCGATACCGGCGGCGTACCACAGCCCAATCAGATATTCCAGGGGGCTTTTGATGAGGGCGTTGCGGTAGGCCGGGCTATAGAACGCCTCGTGGGTGAAGAGCCAGCGCAAGAACCCACGGGTGCCCTCGGCGCGGAAGACCCGGGCCCCCTCCTGCACCAGGTTCTCGGGTGGCTCGGGGCACAGGTAGAAGCGCAGCAGCTTGCGGGCCACAAAAAGGTAGGTCTGGGGGTGCTCAATCAGGATCTCGAGCACCTCGTCGCCGGTGCGGACGCGTCGGCCCAGGAAGGTTTTTTCGCCGGGGTCGTGCCAGTTGCGGTTGAAGACGAACTCAAAGGCCACGTTGGCGCTGGCCTCACGGGGCCGCTGGTTGCCGGAGAGGCGCACCGTCCAGCCGGTGAAGGCACGGGCGGCCTCGAGGATGTCCTGCTCGGTGTAGTGGCCGGGCCCCAGGGTGTAAAGCTCCAGAAGCTCTCGAGCCCAGTTCTGGTTGGGGTGTTCCTTGCGGCTTTGGGCGTTGTTGAGGTAGAGCAGCATCACCGGGTTGCGGGCGATGGCCTTCAGCAGGTCGCCGTAGGGGCCATACCCCAGTTGCCGGAAGGTGGCGAACTGCTGCCAGAAATCGATGCCCTGGGCCCCCATGGTCTCGCGAAACTCGGAGGTCAGGTGGCCGTGCCAGAACAGCACCAGGCGCTCGGCGGCCGGGGTGGGGGTGGTGAGCCAGTGGTTGAGCCAGAGCTGGCTGATCTCGCGGTGCTGCTGACCGCGTTCGTTGCGGGTTGCCGCGGTGCGGTAGCTGGGGGCCGGGGCCGGGTCGCGCAGCAGGAAGTCTACGGCAGGCTCGAGGCCCATTTCGGTCAACTGCTGGGCTTCCTCCTTGCGCCCCCGTGCAGCAGCGCGGCGTAGCAGGTGGGTGGCGTTGGAAAAACTGAGGGGACGGGCCATAGCGAAACTCCTGATGCATCAAACATAGCCACCCAAGCTGAAGCCAGCCTTAAGCCACGCAAACCCACCCGGCGCACGCTGCTCGAGGCCTCTTTGCACCGAGTCCGACTAATTTTGTATGGGCTTGTCTTTGTCAACCAAGACGGGGTATTTTGGTTGACGTGTCGGCCTTGCTGAACCACCTGCACGAGCGCTTCCAGAGCGGTGAGGCGCTGGCGTCGGCCTTGGGAGTAAGCCGCACGGCGGTCTGGAAGCAGGTAGTGGAGCTCCGTAAGGCTGGTTACCCGGTGGAGACCCAGAAGGGCCGGGGCTACCGCCTGGCCCCGGGAAGCCCCACCCCAGCCGCCCTCGAGGCCCTGCGAAAGGGTAGCTTTGGGGCCTTTTACGCCTATCTGGGTACGGTGGAAAGCACCCAGGAGGTACTCAAAAACTGGGCCCTGGACGGGGCCGAGGAAGGGGCGGTGGTGCTGGCCGAGCGGCAGCTCAAAGGCCGGGGCCGCCGCGGGCGGGCCTGGGCCAGCGAACCGGGTAAGAGCCTGACCTTTTCGGTTTTGCTGCGCCCGGCGTTGCCCCTGTCTGCGCTGCCCCTGCTGCCCCTGGCCGCGGGCCTGGCCCTGCGCGAGGCCTGTGGGCTGGGGGGGCTCAAGTGGCCCAACGACCTCCTGAGCCCCGATGGCCGCAAGCTGGCAGGGGTGCTGCTGGAAGCCCAGGTGAGTGGGGAAGAGGTGGCCTGGGTGCTTTTGGGCATCGGTCTCAATGTGCACCGGGGGGTGCTTCCCGATGGCGCGGCGGCCCTGGAGGAGTTCTTGGAGGTGAGCCGCGTCCAGCTTCTGGCGCGCCTGCTGGAGCATCTGGAGGCCCGCTATACCCAGCTTCGCGACCCGCCGGCACTTTTGCGGGACTACCGGGCCATGAGCTACACCCTGGGGCAGCGGGTGCGGGTGGCTACCGCGCGGGGTGTGCTCGAGGGCCAGGCCATCGATATTGCCGCGGATGGGGCCCTGGTGGTGCAAAGCGCAGACACAACCCACCACATCGGGGCGGGTGATGTGGAACTGATCGGTTTTTTAGGAGGAAGCAGATGAACCCAACCCAAAGCCTACCCTATCTACCCCTCTCGAAGTCGCTTTTTCCGGCCCGGAGCTGGCAGCGCGATCTGCTGCTGGTACTGGGAGGTAGCTTTTTGCTGGCGCTCTTGTCCCAGGCGGTGATCCCCTTGCAGCCGGTGCCCATCACCCTGCAGACCCTGGGGGTGCTGTTGGTGGGGGCTGCGCTGGGTAGCCGGCTGGGCTTTCTGGCGGTGGTGGCGTACCTGCTCGAGGGCCTGGTGCTGCCGGTGTTTGCGGGGGGGGCCACCTGGTTCCACCCGCGCATCGCCTTTACCGCCGGTTACCTGCTGGCCTTCCCCCTGGCGGCCTACCTGGTGGGCTACCTGGTTGAGCGCTACGGCACCGACCGCAGCGCGCTCAAGACCTTTGGGGCCATGCTGCTGGCCAGCCTGCTCATCTACGCCATCGGCGTGACCTGGCTGGGCTTCGCGCTGGCAGGCGCGGGGCGCTACAGCGGGGTCTGGGGGGTGCTACAAGCCGGGATGATCCCCTTTTTGCTGGGTGACCTGATCAAAGCCGCCATCGCTGCGGCCCTGCTCCCTACCGCCTGGCGCTTGATCGGCCGGTAGCCTCGAGGTTGTGCGCCTCCCCCACCCCATGGGGGAGGTTTGTTTTTGGGGGGCAGTGTTGCGAATAGTTCTTTTTACTAAATAAATGTATTCCGACCGGATTACTTGACTTTAGGGCCGTGGCCTGTATAAACTGACGGCCAGAATGGTGGAAGAGAATCGTGCAGAAAGCGTGTCCCCCGGGCTTGCACAGCGACGCCGGGATGGGGTTGTTCCTCTTGTACTGGAGGCGAGGCCTGAGGAGCGACCCGACGAAGCTAAGGAGGGAAGAGGATGTTCATCACCATGAACCGCATACCGGTCAACCCCGCGTATGCCGAACTGTTTGAGCAAAATTTCCGCGAGCGGGCCCGTCTGGTCGACCGCATGCCGGGCTTTATCCGCAACCTGGTGCTGCGCCCGCAGAAGCCCGATCAACCCTATGTGGTCATGACCTTCTGGGAAAGCGAACAGCACTTCAAAAACTGGGTGGAAAGCCCCGAGTTCAAGCAGGGGCATGCCAGAAGTGGAACCCTGCCCCGCGAAGTGTTTATGGGGCATAGCTCGCTGGAAACCTTTGAGGTGTTCACTGATTCGGCCGCGCTCGAGGCCACAACTTCTTAGCTGAGGAGCAGTGTAGAAGTCCAGAAAAAGAGGTGGGTTTTGTGAAACAGATCGTTATCGGATTGGGGCTTTGCTTGTTGGGCTGCGGGCTGGCCCAGCCCTTTACCGTCAAGGATGCAAGGGGTCAAACCATCACGGTGCGTTCCATCGAGCGGATCGTCTCGCTCAACGGGGTTACCACCGAGATTCTCTTTGCCCTGGGGGTGGGGGATCGGGTGGTGGGCCGTGATACCAGCAGCTACTACCCGGCCAGCGTAAATAAGCTGCCCACGGTGGGCTACCAGTTCCAGCTCAACACGGAAGGCATTCTTTCCTTGCGCCCCACCCTGGTGCTGGGCCGGGAGGATGTGCGCCCCCCAACCGTTTTTGATCAGCTAGCGGCTGCTGGGGTCACGGTGGTGCGGGTGCCGGACAAGCCCAGCCTCGAGGGGGCCAAGGAGAAAATCCGCACGATTGCAGCGGCGGTGGGTCGGGTTGAGCGCGGCGAGGAGCTGGTGCGTCGTCTCGAGCGCGACCTGCTGGTGTTGCGTTCCAAGCAACGCCAGGCCACCACACGCAAACAGCTTAAAGGCATCTTCCTGTACCTGCGTGGCACCAACGTCACCTATGTTTGCGGCCAGGGTTCCAACCCGGTGGGGATGATGGAGCTGGCTGGTATTGCCAATGCGGCCAAAGGTATCCAGAACTGCCAGCAGATGACCGCAGAGGCGGTGATTGCCGCCCAGCCCGATGTTTTTGTGGTATTCACCGCCGGTCTGGAGAGCATTGGTGGGTTGGAGGGTTTGCGTAAGCTGCCCGGGGTAATGCAGACCCCCGCCGGTCAGAACGGCCGGGTGGTGGCTATCGACGACCTGTACCTGGGCGGTTTTGGGCCCAGGGCGGGGCGGGCTGCGCTGGATTTGTTTGTGGGCGCTTATGAACGCAGCGGACTTTATATCGCCGGAGCCCAGGAGTAGGTGAGCTATATGCCATCGGTTCAGGAGAAAGCCTACGCCCTGCTGGAAGCGGCCCGCAACCAGGCCTACACCCTACCAGAGGGGTTCGCTGGGTTCAGGGCCCGCCTGAGGGTATACCTGGCGGGTAGCTGGTACCAGGGCGGCCTGGTGGCCCGCTCGCCCAGGGAGATTGAGCTGCACCTGCCCGAAGACCTGCAGGCCTGGCCGCGTCGGGAACTGGCTTCGATGCTGGCCCACCGCAGCCCCCGGCCTTTCGCGCAGAACGAGGGCCAGTACCCCATGCACCTCGAGGGGGAAACCCCGCTGGGGGTGGGGGTGCGCCTCGAGGATGCCATGCGCTCCGTTCTGTGGGTGCAGGATAACCACATCCGGATGGTTGAGCGCAACCTGCCCGATAGCTCCTTTCGCATCCACATCCACAGCCATGTGCCGGCTGGAGCGCACCACCTGCCCCAGCACTTTACCGTCACCTACCGCAATGCCCAGGGTTTGATTGAAGCGGTGGAATCGTTCGACGATCGCTATGTTCAGGTTGAGGGGGTTTGGTTGCCCAGCCGGCGCCAGGTGGTGCGCCACGATAGGGATGGCCTAACCGTGCGCGAGTTGCAGCTCGACCAGCACGCCCTGCTGACCTAGGGCGCATCAATTGCCATGCAACCCTCGTCTTTCTATAAAGCCTCCAGCCGTTACCGCTCGACGCTGCTGGCGTTGGGGGTGCTGCTACCACTGGTGGTGCTCATCTCGGCGGGCCTCGGGGCCTACTACATCCCACCCCAGGAGATTCCCCGCATCCTGTGGGAGCGCTCGGAGCAGGCCTATGCGGTGCTGGTATCGGTTCGCTTCCCCCGGGTTTTGCTGGCTTTGCTGGTGGGGGCGTTGCTGGCCCTTTCGGGCGCGGTCATGCAAGGGTTGTTTCGCAACCCCCTGGCCGACCCAGGCCTGATCGGCGTGAGCGCCGGGGCCGCCCTGGGGGCTGCCATCTTTATCATCCTGGTTCCGGGCGCGGGCATCCTGGAAGTGTACGCCCTGCCGCTCGCGGCTTTTGTGGGCGGGCTGCTGGCTACCCTGGCGGTCTGGTTCATGGCTAGCAGTGGAGGGCGGGTGCAGACCCTGACCCTGCTGCTGGCGGGGATCGCCATCAATGCCCTGGCAGGGGCCCTCATTGGCCTGCTGATCACCCGTGCCACCGATGAGCAATTGCGCAGCCTCACCTTTTGGACGTTGGGTGGCTACAGCGGGGCTACCTGGGGCGGGCTGGCTGCCATGGCCCCTACCGCGCTGCTGGCCTTCTGGGGGCTGATGCGCCTGGCCCGCCCGCTGAACGCACTAGTTCTTGGCGAGAGCGAGGCCTTTCATCTGGGGGTGCACCTCGAGCGTTTCAAGCGCCAGGCAGTGGCCCTGGCCGCACTGGCGGTGGGCACTGCGGTGGCAGCAGCGGGTGGGGTGGGCTTCATCGGGCTGGTGGCCCCCCATCTTTTCCGACTGATGGCTGGGCCGGATCATCGCTACCTGTTGACCGGTTCGATGCTCCTGGGGGCTGGTCTGAGCGTGCTGGCCGATCTTATTGCCCGCACCGTGGCCTCGCCCGCCGAGTTGCCGGTGGGTGTGGTGACGAGCCTGCTGGGGGCTCCTTTCTTCATCTGGCTGCTGCTGCGCTTCAAGCAGGGGGCAGCCCGCTAGGGAAGGTGTGGTGTGATGCTGGAGGCTCGCTCGCTTCGCTATGCTGTAGGAGGGAAAACCCTTCTTGAGAACATCTCCTTCCGCCTCGAGGCCGGCCAGATGCTGAGCGTCATCGGGCCCAACGGCGCTGGCAAATCCACCCTGCTGCGGCTTTTATCGGGCGAGGTGAAGCCCGACTCGGGGCAGATCGAGCTGATGGGCAGACCCTTAGCCAGCTACCGGCCGCTCGAGCTGGCCCTCGAACGCGCGGTGCTCACCCAGCGGCGCGAGATCAATTTCCCCTTTGACGCCTATGAGGTGGCCTTTTTGGGCCGCCTACCCCACCTCGAGCGCCGGGCCGAAAACCCCCAGGATCACCAGACCACCGAGCGCGCGTTGAGCCAGACCGGTGCGCTGCACTTCGCCACCCGCCGATACCAAACCCTCTCGGGCGGGGAGCAGAGCCGGGTGGATCTGGCCCGGGTGCTGGCCCAGGAACCACGGCTGCTGCTGCTGGATGAGCCCACCAATCACCTCGACCCCAAACACCAGGTAGAGGTGCTGGCCCTGTGCAGGCGTTTGGCCCAGATGGGCTGGGGGGTGCTGACGGTGCTGCACGACCTCAACCTGGCTGGGCTGTTCTCCGACCGCATTTTGCTGCTACACCAGGGGCGTGTGGAGGCGTGGGGTCAGCCAGCCGAGGTTTTACAGCCCGCGCGCCTTCAGGCGGTTTATGGTCTGCCGTTTATCCAGACCCAGCACCCCAGCGGTAGGCCCTGGGTGATGCCCCTGGCCGAGGTCGAGGTGGATGCGGTGGTTCCCCAAGACAAAGAACGCCTTGCTTGCTAAAAGCCTGCAAGCTGCGCCTTCATACTCTGGTTTCATCATCGGGGGGTGTCTCTTTGGGCCGGGCCCCTTTGGCAGCCCAGCGAATGATCCAGGGCATCAGCAGCCCGTAGGCCCCCCCGGCCAGCAGGGCCACCGGAAGCCCCAGCCACAACGCCTTCCAGAAGCCCACCTGTGGAATCTGGGCCACCAGGGTAAAAATGCCGGCGACGGCCGCGACCATGGCGACTTCCTGCCAGTGCACCTTCATGGCTGGGCCTCCAGCAGGTCGGCCAGGTAGACCAGCGCCATCCTGTAGGACATGGGCCCAAAGCCCGAGATGAGGCCCTTGGCGCCCATGGCCGTGACCGAGTGGCGGCGGTACTCCTCGCGGGCGTGGATGTTGGAGAGGTGCACCTCCACCACCGGCAAGGTCTGTGCCCGTATCGCGTCCAGCAGGGCAACCGAATAATGGGTGAGGGCCCCAGGGTTCAGCACGATGGCCCGGAAGCCCTCGTCGGCGGCCTGTTGGATCCACTCCACCAACTGTCCCTCGAAGTTGGACTGGCGGCAGGCCACCCCCAGGCCCAGCTCGGCCCCCCAGGCCTCGCACAGCTCCTCGAGCTCCTCGAGGGTGGTATGGCCGTAAATTCCGGGTTCGCGCCTGCCCAGTAGGTTCAGGTTGGGGCCGTTGAGAATCAGGATCATTTGATCCTAATGGTAAAGGCCCCAGGGGCTATTGGGCAACGAGGGCCTGGTATACTCCAGCCATGCGCGAACGCATCCTGGCCCGTATCCGGCGGGGCCTCGAGCACCGCCCAAAAGTTGCCCTGCCGGAGCCGCTGGTCGGGTCGGCGTTTTCGCCCGAGGAAGCCCTGGCCCTCTTCAGCGAGCGCCTGACGGGAAACGGGGGAGAGGTGGTGCGGCTGGAAGGGCTCGAGGCAGCCCAGGAGTGGCTGGGCCACTTCGCTCAGGCTTTTGCTGGCGTGGCCGTGGGCCGGACTGTTCCCGAAGCGCTGCAACCCAGGCGGCCCCTCCTACCCCCCGAAGAAGCCCCCCTGGGGGTCTCCTGGGCTTTGGGTGCGGTGGCCGAGACCGGTACGGTTATCCTCTCCAGCCAGGAGGGCCGCCGCACCCAGCTTTTACCGCCCACGCACCTGGTGTTTGTACCGCAGGAGGAGGTTTACCCGACCCTTTTGCAGGCCCTACAGGCCCTGCGACCTGGGCTGCCCTCGGCCATCGGGTTGCACTCCGGCCCCAGCAAGTCCGCCGATATCGGCCAGATTATGGTCAAAGGGGTGCACGGGCCAGGGCGGCTGGTGGTGGCGGTGTTGCAGGGTGCGGGTCTGGTTTAGCACGGGGCCAGGCTGCCGGCTCGCTTCCATCCCGCGGGTGCACGCAGGGCAGCTTCGTACGGGCGGACTTCATACGCATTTCGGTAGTATTGTTCACTTTGACAAGCCTAAACGATACTACCGAAAGGCTTTTCTACTCCCTTCGGTCGGCTTGAATCCTTCACCTCTGACTACGCAGGGCGGTGAAGGATTCAAGCAAAAAACGGTATTATAGGAACGAGTCCAGCCATCTGCAAAAATCAAAAAGCTTTGCCCGAATGAGCATAAGCGGCTACGCACGCTACAACCGGCCTGGCACCGTTGCGGCGGTTTCGCTATTGCAACTAGTTATCAATACAAATATACATATATTCCAACCGGATTACTTGACTTTATAACAACAGCTTCCTAGACTGGGCCTTGAAAAGGAAGGAATGCCATGAGATGGCCTATTCTCGCGCTGCTATCGCTATCGTTGTGGTTACCCACAGCCCAGGCCCAGGTTGAAAGCGTAAAAAGCTATCTGATCGAGCGGGTGACGCAGCAAAAAGCCGCCACCGCTCAACTGGCCGAGGCCGCCGGGCGCTATGAGGCCATCGTTCGCAATGCCGGGTTCAAGTATGCCAGCCTAGCCCAGCAGCACGGCCCGGCTATTCGCAACGCTCTGCGGGACGCGCGGATAGCCTGGATTAAAGCCAGCCCGATTTACGAGAGCGTGGAGGGCATTGTGGCTGGGGTCGAGTTGCTGAGCGATTTCGACCTCAATCTGGACGCCGGTGCTTCGGGGGCCGAGGGGGGCGACGCCGTGGTCACCTTCGACCTCAAGCTGGCCAACGGCAAGGTTCTGCCCCGCCCCGGTAATCTTTTTGGCGTTTTGGAGGGCAGCCTGTGGGGCAGTGAGCGCGCTTTCTCCTCCGGGGTTGCCTTTGATGTGGACGGTGATGGGCGCATAGGGTTTGGCGATCAGTTACCCGATGCGCTTATCCTGCGGGCTGCGGCAGAAAAACTGGATGCCATGACCGGGGAGCTGCTGGCTACCGCCCGCACATGGAAGCCCACCGCGCAGGATGTGTTCAGGGCTTTAGCCGCCAACGTCCCCACGGCAGCATCGGTGTTTATCGAGCGCTGGAAAACCAGTCGGTTTGTGCTGGGCGACAAGGCCACCCGCCGGGACTTTAACGTGATCTCTTCGCTGGACGACCTGATCAACAACATCACCTCCTGGCAGCAGCTTTATGGGGGGGTGGCGCAGCTCGTGCAAGCCAAAAACCCCTCCCTTGACCGGCAGATTCGTGATGGCCTGGCCAGCCTCAGAACCTGGGTGCAGCGCCTCGCCGCCCAGGAGAAAACCCGTCGCTTCACGCCTGAGCAAGCCGAGATGATCCTCAAAGAGGGTGATAACCGCGCCACGGCTGTGACCGGAAAAATCGTTCAGGCTGCTGCCTTGCTGGGCATCAAGGTGGAGTAATGCGCTGGATAACAACAATAATGGTGGTGCTTGGATGCTGGGCGCTTGCCCAGCAAAGCCCTGCTGAGGCGGCCGAGCAACTGCGGGCTGCCTTAAGTCAGGCTGCCCTCGAGCTCAACTTCGATTCCGCTGCGGCCGGGAGTCTTCTGCAGGAAGCGGAACAGGCTGCGCTACAGCTAGAAAAGCTGGGCCTTCGCTTCGAACAGAACACTTTTGCCCAGCTCAAAGAGCAGGTTGTCCAGAAAAACCCAGCCGGTTTTGCCCAGCTACAGGCCCGGCTCTGGACGAATCTACTGGCCCAGAGCTACCAGCGGCTCGAGGAGGCCCTGCGGGCGGGGAACCTCGAGGAGGCCAGGAACTGGATCAGCTTGCGGGAGTACCGTCCAGCCACCCCCTACGCCCCCCCCGCCTACGATGCCACCCTGGCGCTGGAAGAGCTTGCGCACAACAAGCTGGACGTGCAGGAAGCCCTGACCGCCGTGCAATCGGATCTGCTCGGCGCATACCAGGCGCGCCTGGCGCAAGCCATCGAGGCCGCGCAGCAGGCCCAGCAGCAGGGCTACCAGGTGCGCCTGGCCGAGCAGATCGCCTTGGCACAGGGTTATTTTGCAATTCTAGCCGACGCATACCGCCAGCAGCGTGGGGAAGCTGCCCTGGCCCAGGCCCAGCAGGCGTTTGCCACTGGGCAGCCGGCTGCCATGCTAAAGGCGCTCGAGGGTTTTCAAGCGGCCCCCCTGTCGCCGCGCGAGCGGGCCAAACGGGCTAATCAAACCCTGCGCTTTTTACAACTGGTGCCCGTGGAGTACCGCCGGGGTGTGCGGGGCACCGAGGGCGAGGTGCGCGTTACCAACGAGCTTGAAATCATCGAAGCGCGCAGCTTTTTGCGCAGCGCCCAGAGTGCCTGGAAGGTGCTCGAGCCGCTGCTTATAAAAGATCAGCAGGCCCAGGTGAACCTGGTTAACCAGCGCTTCGCCTGGCTCGAGCAGGCCCTGTACGCCCACACCCCCCCCACAGCCGACAGGCTCTCGGACGAGGTAGACGCGACCGTGCGCCTGCTATCGGAGATGCTGCCCGAGTCCTGGCGGCGGGCCGATCCATCCGGCGACCTCGAGGTCATACGTCAGCAGTTGCGGTCGCTGGAAAACGCGGTGGCGGCCGGCCGCTACGATCTGGCCGAAACGGCCCGCCTGGACGCCTACGCCATGCTGGAATCGGGCGCCGAGGCCCGCCTGCGCGCTTTCAACCCCCAGCTTGCCCTCGATCTGGAATCGCTGTTCTGGAATGGGGTGAACCCCCCAGGCCTGGCCCGCCTGATTCGGGATAAAGCCAGCCCCCTCGAGGTGCGCAGCACCCGTCGTGCACTGGAGAGCAAGCTCAGCGAGGCCGCCCGCATACTGGGGCGCGAAACCTCGCCAACCACCATCGGCATCAATGCGGCCATCATCGTATTCCGAGAGGGTTTGGAAGCGGTGCTGATCATTGCAGCGCTGCTGGCCTCCTTTCGTCGCCCAGAAAACCTGCACCTGCGCCGACCGGTCTGGTGGGGGGTGGGCCTGGCGCTGGTAGCCAGCCTGCTTACCTGGGCCGCCATGTGGGGAACCATCCAGCAGTTCGCGCGGTTCGGCGAGCGGGTGGAGGCCGTGGTCTCCTTGCTGGCCATTGGCGTGCTGCTGCTAATCCTGAACTGGTTTTACCACAAGGTGTACTGGACCGACCGCCTGGCCGACTTTCATCAGCACAAGCAGCAGGCCGTGCAAAAGACGGGCTGGGCCGCCATACTCGGGCTGGTTGCGGTGGGCTTTGAAAGCATTTACCGCGAGGGCTTTGAAACGGTTTTGTTTTTGCAGTCGCTGGTGCTTCAGGGAGGGTTCCGCGATGTGCTTTGGGGCATCCTGGTGGGCCTGAGCAGCGTAATTCTCCTGGGAATCGCCATCTTCCGTTTTCAAATTAAGCTACCCCAGAAAAAGATGCTGATCTTCACCGGGGTGCTGATCCTGATGGTGCTGGTGGTTATGGTGGGCCAGACCGCCCACGTCATGCAGGTGGTGGGCTGGCTGCCCATACACGCTTTTCCCCTCGAGGTGCCCTTCTGGCTGAGTAGCTGGTTTGGTCTATACGCGACCTGGGAGGGCATCGTTTTGCAGGCGCTATCAGCGGGTGTGGTGCTTGGAAGCTATTTCTGGGCAGAGCGAATCAAGCGCAATCACCTGGGGCGCCTAAAAACCGCCTGATACCGTTTCCGCTTGAATCCTTCACTGTAGGACGCAGTCAGAGGTGAAGGATTCAAGCCGACCGAAGGGAGTAGAAAAGCCTTTCGGTAGTATCGTTTAGGCTTGTCAAAGTGAACGATACTACCGAAGTGCGCATACCCTTCTAATCGGCGATCCGGTGGTGCGGGTGGCCCCGGTGACCTATGGGGGTAGCTCAAAGTAGCGACGAACGAGATTGCGCACCTCCGGGGGCAGGGGCTCGGACTCGAGGTACTTTTCAGCCTGGCGCTGCACGTTCTGCGGGGGCTGACCCGAGGCCCAGGGGCTGGGCAGTGCAACCGGCCTTCCCTGCCGATTTTCTCCTCGTCCCAGCGGCGCCTCACCGGCGGGGCGCTCCGCACTCGTGGGCGGATTCTGGGGTGGGCGGGTTTGCAGGGCCTGTCCCTGGGCGCTGCCGCCCTCGCCGCTGCGGGTCGGGCCCGGGGCCGGATTATCCCTCGAAGGCTGGCCCTGCCCTGGCTGTGCCTGTCCAGGTTGGGATGGCTGTGCCTGCCCAGGTTGAGGTGGCTGTGCTTGCCCAGGTTGAGGTGGCTGTGCTTGCCCAGGTTGGGATGGCTGCGCTTGCCCAGGTTGGTTCTGGGGCGGCTGCCCCGCCTGGCTGGGCTGGGCTGATTCCGAGGGCGAGGGCTGGGTTTGTCCAGACCGCGCCTGTCCAGGTTGGGACGGCTGCGCTTGACCCGGCTGATTGGTCTGCGGCCGTCCTGTCTGATTGGGGGGGGTCTGCCCAGACTGCGCGGGATCTTGCCCGGTTGGACTGGATGAAGGCTGTTCGCGGCCTTGCAGGTCTTCGTCCGTTTGACCGGGGCGTGTGACATCCTGCGGCTGGTTCTGGCTTTGTACGTCCCTTCCCTGCGCTTGCTGTACAGGTGCGTCTGGTTGCGTGGGCTGCGTCTCTTCGGCTGGGGTGGGGGCTGTCCCCGGCTCCGAACCGGGTGGCTGGCTTTCGGATGAGCTCCCCGGCGGGGGAAGGGGTTCGGCTGGCTGCTGGGCTGGGGTGGTTTGTGGCGCAGCAGGGGAGGGGGGACTCGAGCTCGGAGTAGAGGCCACCGCAGGCGAGGAGGAGGGCGGGGGCAGGGGTGGCAGTACCCAGACCAAGCCCAGCAATAGCACGTAAAGGGCAGCAAAAGCCCAAGGGAAAACCGGCAGCCGGGCCCCGCGCAGGCTGGCCTGCGCCTCGAGCTGCAACTGATTACGCCAGGGGTGGTGGGGAGGGGCCTCCAGGGCGCTGCGGTAGGCCAGGCCATACCGCCGATCCAGGTCGGCCAGGGCGCGCCCTTCCTCCCAGCGGGAGGGGTACAGCAGACCCAGCAACGACCCCAGCACCCAGGCTGGGTGCACCAGCCAGGCCAGCGGAAACAGCAGCAGGGCCAGCCCTATGGCTAGCCAGAGCCGTACCCGCCAGGCCCGTCTTGCGGCCCATGCCCGGTGCATGGGTACAGGGTACTGGGGAAGGGTTGAGTTCAGATAGGATGCAGTACACCATGACGCCGCCAGTACGAGCGCGCCCTGCGCGTCCTAAAGATGTTCCAGAATCTCCTCGGTTTGCTGGAAGTAGCCATCCTTGGGAATCAGCACATAGCCCCTCGAGCTTCGCGCGGGGTAGTAGGGCACCTCGAGGCTCAACTCCCGCTGCTCCTCTTCGCAGCGGCGGATCTGCGCGGGGTTGAAGGCCGGCCTGGGCCGGAACTGCACAGCCTGGGAGAGGCGTTCGATGAGGAGGGCCAGGTAGGCCGCGATTCCCCAGGCTCGGGCCGTTTTCATAAAGGGTAATGTAGCCGGAAGCGAAGGGCAAAGCATGAGTGCCGACCAGTGATCATCGCCTTCGAACTTGTACAGATTTACTGTACAATAGGGTTATGGCTATTGAAACGAGTTACAGCCTGGCTAGAGAGCAGCTTGCTACCCTGCTCGATCGCGTGACCAACGATCTGGAGGTGGTCATCATCAACCGCCGCAACGGGAAGCGCGTGGCTATGATTGACGCCGATGAGTACGAGCGCCTCATGGAAACCGTGCATTTGCTGCGCTCTCCCAAGAACGCCGAGCGGCTGTTGAAGGCACTCGAGCAGGCTCAAAAAGGTGAGGGTCTGAAGGGCAGCACCGCAGATCTGCGGCTCGAGGTACTGGGTGGCCAAGGCAAATAGGCCGCGCGAGGCCCTATTCACGCCGGTCTTTCTCGAGGATCTTCGCTTCTGGGTGGATACCGACCGAAAGGTTGCGCTCAAAATTTTCGACCTGATCGAATCGGTCTTGCGCGAACCCTTTGCTGGGATCGGAAAGCCCGAACCCCTCAAATACCTTGGCCCTGGCATGTGGTCACGCCGGATCACCCAGGAGCACCGCCTGGTTTACCGCGTCTCAGACGAGCGGATTGATTTCCTGCAAGCGCGATACCATTACTAATGCCGTTTCCGCCTTCAAAAGTGAACGATGCTGTCAAAATGTGTATAACCGCTTCTCGGAGGCGGGGGAATTTTTGATCCCAGAGAGTACAAGCTTGGCAAAAGGTGCTCTACAGGCCTGGTCAGGTGCTGTCTAGTTCCGGCTCACCTTGCGGTTCAAAAAGTCCATCAGCACATACCGCCCGATGTTGCCGGGGGTGGTGAGGTAGGCCTTGCCCCTGGTGATCTGGGTGATTTTCTTGACGAAGGCCAGCAGCTCGGGCTCGCGGGCCAGCATGAAGGTGTGGATGGGGATGCCCTCCTTGCGGGCCAGGGTGGCCTCTTTGAGGGTCTCGGCCAGGATCACGGGGTCGAGACCCCAGGCGTTTTTGTAGATCTGACCCGAGGGCAGGGTGAGCGCGGAGGGTTTGCCGTCGGTGATCATGATGATCTGCTTCATCTCCCCGCTCATCTTTCTGAGCATCTTGCGGGCCAGCTTGAGGCCCTCGGCGGTGTTGGTGTGGTAGGGCCCGACCTGCACGGTGGGGAGGCGGCCCAGCGGCACCTCCTCGGCGCTGTCATGGAAGACCCCGAAGCGCACCTGGTCGCCGGGGTACTGGGTGCGGATCAGGTGCGCCAGCCCCAGAGCCACCCGTTTGGCCGGGGTGAAGCGGTCTTCGCCGTAGAGAATCATGGAGTGGGAACAGTCCAGCAGTACCACCGTGTTCATGGCGGCGGTGTACTCGGACAGCTCGATGGTCAGGTCGCGTTCTTCGATGTTCTCCAGCCCCTTCATCACCACCTGCTTGAGTGTCTCGCCGATGTTGATGTTGGGCTGGTCGCCGAACTCGTAGGGCTTGGTCTCGCCGCTCGACTCCACCCCCGGGGCAAAGTGTCGGGTGAGGTGGGCGCCGGGGGCGTTTTTGCCCAGCGAACCCAGCAGGGTGCGCAGGCTTTTGAGGCCCAGAAAGTCCACCGACTTGTTGGTGAGCTCGAGGCGGGTTTCCTGGGCTTCGCCCTGCATGCCCTGGCCCTGGGGGTTGGTAGGGTCGTCGCCGGGCAACCGGATGTAGCCCTCGTCTTGCAGGCGCTGCATCAGGCGCCGCAGTTCCCGGCCCAGGCGGGTTTCCTGAAAGTTCTGGGCGTTCCGGGCCTCGCGCAGCCACTCTTCGGGGATGCGATCCTGCTCCAGCAGGGCCTGCAGCAGGGCGTCCATCAGGTCTTCGGCGGTGGGGCCGCGGTTGGGGTCGGGCTGGTAGCGGTTGTAGGGATCCGAAAAGCCCGAGTCCATCAGGAAGTCCTGGATCATCTCCATCAGGTCGGCGCCGGTGAGGTCGTCGAAGCCCGGTTCGTATTTGGAGTATCGGACGCGCATGGGTTTACCCCCGATCAGTTGCCGCTGCCCCAGCGTTCGCGTTCCCGCTCGAGGGGGGCGCTGTAGCTCTCCTCGCCGCGGGCGATCTTGCGGCGGCCCGCCAGACCCTCGAGGATGAACTCCCCGGCGGCCACCAGGGCCTCGGGGGTGGTCTGGGGCTCGAGCTTCCGGGCAGCCGCGATCAGCCCCGGCACCTTTTCCATCTCCTTAAGCACCGCTTTGGCGCTGCCCTCGGGCAGGGTGAGGAGGTTGCCATCGGCGAAGTACTGCACGATCTCGTCTACCTGCAGGCCCCGGGCCCGTTCGCCGTAGGCCAGGCCAAAGGCTTTTTGCAAGAGGTCTTTAGCCACCCGCTCGGCGCCCTGCAGCTCACCCTCGTACTCCAGCTCGATTTTGCCGGTAATGGCCGGTAGCGCCGCGTAGAGGTCGAGGGGCCGGGCCACCGGGCGCTCCCCCGCCAGCAGGGCCCGCCGCTCGGCATTGGAGGCCACCAGTTCCAGCAAGCTAATGGAGAGGCGCTGCGAGACCCCCGAGGTCTTGTCCACCCGCTTGTCCTCGCGGGCCACAAAGGCCACCGCCTCCGAAGCCTCGGCCACGTAGGCGGGAATGTACATTCCTTCCGCACGAGCGACCCAGGCCTCCTGGCGGGTGATGGAAAGGCCCTCCTCGAGGGTGCGGGGGTAGTGGGTGCGGATCTCCGAGCCGATGCGGTCTTTGAGGGGCGTGACGATCTTGCCGCGGGCGGTGTAGTCCTGGGGGTTGGCGGTGAAGGCAATCCAGACGTCGAGCTCAAGGCGCACCGGATAGCCCCGGATCTGCACGTCGCCTTCTTGCAGGATATTGAAAAGCGCCACCTGCACCTTGGGGGCCAGGTCGGCCACCTCGTTGATGCCGAAGATGCCCCGGTTGGCGCGGGGCAAGAGGCCGTAGTGGACGGCCTCGAGGTCGGCCAGCCCGGTGCCGCGCTTGGCGGCCTTGATGGGGTCAATGTCGCCCAGAATATCGGCCACGGTGGTGTCGGGGGTGGCCAGCTTTTCCACGTAGCGCTCCGAGCGAGGAATCCAGACGATGGGAGCGTCGTCGCCGGCCTCCTCCAGCAGGCGCTTGGCCTCGGCCGAGAGGGGAAAGAGGGGGTTGTCGCGGATCTCGGTGGGCAGGGCCGGCACTTCATCGTCCAAAAGTTCGGTGAGCTGGCGCAAGATGCGGCTTTTGGCCTGCCCGCGCAAGCCCAGCAGAATGAAGTTGTGCCGGGCCAGGATGGCATTGACCAGGCTGGGAATCACCGAGTCGTCGTAGCTCTGAATACCGGGGAAAAGCCGCTCACCCGCGCGGAGTTTGGCGATCAGGTTCTCCCGCGCTTCGTCCTTTACGCTGCGACGCAATTTCTCTAGGGGGTAGGTGCGCTTGAGTTCGCCGAGGGTTCGGGCCTTGGTCATGGGTCAAGTTTAGTCCTGCCTGCTCCAAGACTGTGTAAATCAGATTGGTATTGCGCAAACCGTTTTTGATGCGAAACATGCCAGGCGTGGGCTTGGGTGCTTTCCCCTGCTGAGATTGGTTATCGTTTTTATATTGATAAAATCCGACTGGAATAGTTGACTTTGTGGGTTGACGATTTTAGACTGTGGTCGTTGTGAAGGCTGAATACCCTTGCTGGGCCTGACAACCCGCATGCTGAAAAGCCGTCCCAACCCCAACGGTCTGCCCTGAAGGGAAACCATCCTCAAAACCATCTGTGCTCGAGGCAGAACGCGGGCCCCGGAGGTGTTCTAATGATAGAAGATACGGCCCTCCCCGCCGAGTTGGAAATGCTTATGGATGTGATCCGTAGGCGCCGCAGCATCCATCAGGACCAGCTTTCCCCCGAGCCCATCCCGATGGAATACATCCAGTGGATGCTCGAGGCCGCAAACTATGCCCCAACCCACGGCTTAACCGAGCCCTGGCGTTTTACGGTTTTTAGCGGCGAAGCAAGGCGCGCCCTAGGCGAAGCCTTTGCCCAGAGCTACCGCCTGGCGTTTACGGGTGAGGCCTTTCAGGAGTCGGCCTGGATCGCCCAGAAGGAGCGGGTCTGGAAAGCGCCGGTCTGGATCTCGATCGGTGTGCGGATAGGCACCCATCCCAAGATTCCTGAGTGGGAAGAGATAGCGGCTGTAGCCTGCGCTGTACAGAATGCCCATCTGGTTGCGGCCAGCTTGGGTTTGGGGGCCTTCTGGACCTCTGGGCTGCCAGTGCGGCACGAAAACACCGCCCGCTTTGTGGGCCTGGAGCCGCCCGACAAACTGCTGGGTTTCCTATATGTTGGCCGACCGGCAATTCCATGGCCAAAAGCCCGCCGCAAGCCGTGGGAAGAGAAGGTGGTCTGGAGGGAGTAGGGGTGTTGGTGGTGCTAAGCCAAGCCCTGCAACCTCCTGAACCTTCGCAGACGGTCGCTCGGCGATGGCTAAACCCCCAGGTGGCTTGCTGGATTCAAGCCTTTGCAGGTAGGGATTGTTCCTATGGGAAGGGTGCGCCTCGAGCCCAAAATCCGACTAATCTGGGCGGAGAAATGCATTTTCTTTACCACGGCCACGCGGCCGCACGGCGATCGGCCTGCCTTGAGGCGGGGCGGCAGGGTGCTCTGAGTGAAGGAGGTCTCAGGAAGATGCGCTTGCTGGGGGGTTTGCAACCTGGTCTGGCGTGGGGGGTGTGAATGCTTGAATTTCGCGTTTCCCATATCTTGCTTCGCTTTGAGAACCTCGAGGCGGCCGTGCAAAGCTTTCGCGACCTCGGTTTTGCAGTGGTGAGCAGCCCCCATTGGGGCGGGGCTTGGATATACCTGCCCGATGGCGTATTGCTGGAGTTTTTACCGCGCCAAGGTGGGCTGGAGCGCTTCCTGGCTAAAGGAGGGGAGATTCTGCAAAGCCGCCTGGTTCAATACAAACAACGCCGCTTGCTGGACTTTTGCCTTACCCCGAAAGCTTCTTTTGCTGAGCTCGAGGCCCACCTCCGGGCCCAGGATCTGAGCTATGAGACCCTGGGAGGATGGTGTCCGCACCTGGCCCTGCCCTGGTTTCCACTGCCCTTACTTTTCAACCCGCTGATGCCACAACCCATCCACCTTCCATCCCAGCACCCCAATGGGGTGGTCGGTTTGCATGCGCTTTGTTTGCATACCCCTAACCTGCTGGGTCAAACGCTTCGCTTCCGCCGGCTTTTGGGGCAGTCGGGTTTTTTTGAGAATACCGCCCAGGGGCGGCGCGCCGTCTTTACCATTGGATCTCACCTGTTGTACTTGCAGACCTCCATTGAAGAGGGTTTGCAAACGCTTATCTTGCGCACCCGGCATCCGCTCGAGGGCGGGCTGGATCGAGCCCAGACCCAGGGCGTGGCCATTTACCTTCTGGGTGACCCCATCCTCGAGCCCGTTCTTGGGGATGAGAAAGGAGAACGATGATACGGAACCTGATGATCGTAGCTTTTTGCTGGAGCCTGCTCGCCGGCGCTCAGACCGCCTACCCGCTGACCATCCGACACGATGCGGGCGAAACCACAATCGCAAAAAAGCCCGAGCGTGTGGTGGCCCTGGGAGAGGAGTTATTAGAACTCTTGATACCGCTGGGAGTAAAGCCGGTTGGCTATGGTTCTAGCCGAATACAGGCCGCCCGGCTGGGCGAAGTGGTCAGCGGCCTTACTTACTACTCGCCCAGCCAGCTTGGCCCAGCCATCTATGTGGGCAACTCCATGCAACCCTCGCTAGAGGCCGTGCTCTCGCTCAAGCCCGACCTAATACTGGTCTGGGGAACCTCGGAGGCCATAGAGGGCTTGAAGAAAATAGCCCCGGTGCTGGCTTGGGAGTTTAACCGCGATCCAGTTACAGGGTGGCGTACGGCTTTTTTAGAAACGGCAAGAGCCCTCAATCAAACCCAGCAGGCTCAGAAAGTTCTGCGCGATTACGATGCCCAGATGCGGGTTTGGCGTGGGCGGCTGGCTCCTTTTGTGGCTAAGAACCCCCGCGTTACCTCGCTTTTCCTGTACAACGAGCAGTTTACCGGGGTGTTTGGTCCAAAGTTTAACTACTCCATCGCGTTGGCCCGACTGGGTTTTCGCCTGGCCAACGTACCGGGTGTGGAGATCAAAGACGGTTCGTACCAGCCGGTCTCGCCGGAGGCCCTGGCTACCATAAGCCGAAGCAATACCGACTTTGTGCTGTACATACGAGCCAAAACCCCCGATGGCCGGTATCCGGAATTAACCAGCGAGCGCGTACTCAAAACAACACAGGTGCCCTTGTACCGCTACGAGCTGGATCTTCAAGAACCCCAAGGGGGCCCCATCACCGACCTGCGCAGGGCGGAAAAAATTGCCCGCTTGCTGTTGGGACGCTGAAAGGAGCTGCATGAAACAGGATCGAATACTGGAAGTCAACCAGCTAACAGTTGAGTTCACCACCGATAACGGGGTGATTCAGGCCGTGCGCGACCTGTCCTTTCACATCGATAAAGGCGAGACGCTGGCG